>CAZRMK010000046.1:0-15499 GCA_964601165.1 uncultured Piscirickettsiaceae bacterium
AGAGGTAAGACAAGGAATACAGGCAGTAGCAATGGATATGGGGCGTTCTTATCAACAAGCGGTGCGTGAAGTATTGCCCCAGGCAGATATAGTGTTTGATCGTTTTCATGTTATGCAAAACTTTTCAAAAGTGATTAAAAACCAACGTCGCATAGAATTTAGAAAAGCCGATAATACGGGTAAAGATTTAATCAAAGGCTCGCTGTATTTATTGTTAAAGAACTCAGACAAACTAGACCAGAAACAAGAGCTAAATTTGCAAAGCTTGCTGAAGGACAATGAAAACCTCAATACGGTTTATCTGCTCAAAGAACAGCTACAGAGCATTTGGAATCAACCAAGTTATGAAGAGATGCATGCAGCGTTGGAAACATGGTGTATAACGGCTGAGCAGACCAATATGACTTATTTAAAAAGTTTTGCAAAATCGTTACGAAATCATCAAGTGGGGATTTGTAATTATGCAAAACATAAGCTAACCAGTGCTGGTATTGAGGCAGGTAATGTTGCCATTGGTATGATTCGAAAAAGAGCTCGTGGTATTTTAGATACGGATTATTTTAAACTGAAGATAAGACAAACCGCTGTACCTGATGATTGCTCTATGTTTTACGGGGGAATTGAGGGGAAAGTGTCATAATGGCGGAGAAGAGCCTTTATTATTTTTATCCAAAGTATCTCTAATCCCTATTTTGACGAGATTTAACATCCAAATAATCTCGCCATCTATCTCCTGCTAAATTAACTGCTAAGACCACTAGCATTAGTGCAATCCCTGGAATTAAGACTAAATGCGGCGCAACCAGCAAATAACGCGTTCCTTCACGAATCATACTACCCCAAGAGGCATCTGGTGCTTGTACTCCTAAGCCTAGAAAAGATAAGCCTGCTTCTGCAAGCACTGCTCCTGCAATTCCGAAGGTGGCTTCTACTCCTAGAGTGGCGGTTAGTAGAGGTACTATATGCCTGAATAAAATTAAATGGGTTGGTATTCCTAGGGCTTTGGCGGCTTGAATATGCTCTCTGTGACGCAGGCTTAAAGTTTGTGCCCTTGCTAAACGAGCGTAACCTACCCAACCTACAACTACTAGAGCAAACACTACGTTTTCAATCCCCGGCCCTAGAATAGCGGCTAGGGCAATTGCTAGTAGTAAACCAGGAAAGGCTAGAAATACGTCAATTACTTTGGTTACAATTTTGTCTATCCATCCGCCCATATAAGCCGAATAAACTCCGATAGTTGTGCCAATAATACTAGAAAATACTACCACGCTTATCGCAACAATTAACGAGGTTTGTGCTCCTAATAGGAGTCGTTCAAACACTGGTCTGCCTAGTTCATCTGCACCGAAACCTTGTTGTAAACTGGGGGGAGCAAGCATGTTATCTAGTTGTACATAGATTGCTGAATCTCCAACAAAAAATGCTCCTATCGACATTAATACCCAAAGTGCCATTACACCGTATGCAAAAATTTTAATCATGAGGATTTTGCCAAACGAATTCTAGGATCTAACCATGCATAAACCAGTTCGGTTAAGCCATTAATTGTAATGTAGGCAACACTAATTACGAGAATAGTGGCTTGTACCACAGGGTAATCTCGGCGTTGAATAGATTCAACCAATAGTTGCCCTAGTCCTGGCCAGTCGAACACTACTTCGGTAATAACTGCTCCGCCTAGCAAAGTTCCTAATTGGAGTCCTAAAATAGTTACCACAGGTAGCAAAGCATTACGCAAGGCATGTTTGCCATAGACTATTCTGCTAGGTAGGCCTTTGGCTTTGGCAGTACGCATGTAGTCTTCATGAAAAATTTCTAATAAAGAGGCTCGTAACATTCTTGCCAAAATGGCAGCTAGTGCAGTTCCTAGGGTTACTGCTGGTAATACCCAAGCAAAGGGCTGTTCTGCACCACTAACTGGAAACCAAGCTAAGCCAATTGAAAATGCTAGTATTAGCATAGGTCCTAGCCAAAAATTGGGAATGGATACACCTATTAAAGAAATTGACATGGATAAATGATCTGGCCATTTACCTGCTCTTAAAGCTGCCCACATGCCAAGTGGAAAGGCGATAAGTATGGCAATAAATAGTGCCATTAACGCTAGTTGTAGGGTGTAGGGGAAACGTGCAGCAATTAGTTCTGTTACGGGTTGTTGAAAGAATAACGATTCGCCTAAATCTCCTCGCACTATTCCTGACATATAATTAAAATATTGTTGCCAAAGAGGTAAATCTAGTCCTAGTTGACGACGTAAGGCTTCTGCATCCGCAGGGCTTGCCCATTCGCCAAGCATTACTGCAACTGGGTCACCTGGTACAAGGTGGATCAATAAGAACACCAAACTACCTACTACCCAAGAGATGAATATTATATTACCCAGTAGACGGAGTAAATATTGAATCATGCGTCAATCACCACTTTTGTTCCTAATTTTACTTCATCAAATAATTTAATTAAATCGGCATTACGCATTCTAATACAGCCATGCGATAGTGCAATCCCCATAGGTTCAGAATCTGGCGTGCCATGAATATAAATATAACGTTGCATTGTATCGACATTTCCTAGACGATTATGACCTTTTTCACAGCCTGATAACCATATAATTCGAGTTAATATCCAATCACGTTGGGGCTGGCTTTGTGCCAAATTAGGCGTGTAAATTTCACCTGTCGCTCGTCTGCCAACAAATACTGTATTTAAAGGCTCATCTTGCCCAATTTTTGCCCGCACAATATGTGTTCCAACTGGCGTTTTGCCAGAATTTTTTGCACAGCCCGCCCCCTTGAGAGCTGTGCTAACAGTGTATTCATCTAAAAAATTTTTACCGCCAACAAAAGATAAGGTTTGTAGGGTGAGGTTAATAATTATTTTTTGGTACATGCGGAGGATTATTGCCTTATTTATCTTGAGACTGAACTTCTGCTAACCTTTCTAAAGTACCAATGTCATTCCAGTCTCCCATAAATATTTCTCCCGTTACTTGTTGCTGTGCAATGGCTGTACGCAAAATTGGGGCTAAAGGTAAAAAGCTAGCGGACAAACCTGCAAATAAATCTGGATGTAGCAAGCTAATGCCTGCAAAAGTATAGTTTCCTTGTTGCAAAACCATGTCGCCCTGCAAACCGAAATCACCTTGGCTTTTAAAACTGGGGGTGGGAACTAGAATAAGGTGAGCTAAAATACCTTTAGCAAATGAATGTTCTAGAATTTTTGAAAAGTCAAAGTCACAATAAATATCTCCATTTATAACTAAGAAAGGATTTTTTTCATCAGTTAGCCCACTCGCTAACCCTCCCGCTAACTTAGGCAGAGCTTGAATAATTCCTCCCGCAGTTTCTAAACCGCCTTCAGGCTCGGCAGAATATTGAATATTAACTTTATAGGCTTCACCTTTGCCTAATTTCGCTACTATTTTATCGCCCAGCCATGCGTGGTTAATAACCACATCACGCCCTGTTAATTTTTTAAGATGATGACCTATTAAAGACTCACCATTAATTTGTACCAAGGGTTTAGGAATTTTATCAGTAAGAGGTCTAAGTCGCTTGCCCCTTCCTGCTGCCAGAATCATCACTTTTCTGTTAGGATTATTCATTATGTTATTAGTTCATCATTTTCGGTAAAACTGTATTTTCAACTAAACTTGCCAAATCTCGCAATTCTGGATACTGGCTAGCCACAGCGACAATATAATTTAATGTGGTTGGAATATCATCCATATAATTTTCTTTACCATCTCGATAATTTAAGCGTGCAAAAATACCTGCCGCTTTTAAATGTCGTTGCACTCCCATCCAATCCATAGATCTTACAAAACCCTGCCACTCAAATTTTTTAAGTAGTCCTGCCGTACATAATTTTAAAAAATATTGCCTTTGCCATTCTTTAACCTGCTCTTCTGGCCAAACAATATAACAATCACGGATTAAAGAAACCGCATCATAAGTTAATGCACCGCGCACGGCATCTTGATAGTCTAAAATACCGGGGGATTTGCCGGTATTATTTTCAGGTGAAGTAAGCATTAAATTACGGCTATGAAAATCGCGATGCACATAAACAGCAGGCTGTTTTAAAGCACTTTTTGCTAAAAACTCCGTCACATTTAACCACGCCTGGTAATTTTTAAACTTTAAATCTATTTGGAGATGTTCTTTAAGTAACCAATCAGGAAATAAATTCATTTCACTATGCAATAAAGCAGCATTATAAGCAGGTAATTCTTCACTAAGACCTTGCCCGTTAGATTGTAAAATCACCAAGCTATCAAAAGCATCTTCATATAAGCGTTCAACATTGTCGCTATTCAATACCGCAAGAAAAGTGCTACTGCCTAAATCAGTTAATAGTAAAAACCCCTGTTCTAAATTCTGTGACCATATTTTTGGCACATTCAAACCTAATTGCAACAGCTGTTCGGTTACTTTAATAAAAGCACTACAATCTTCCTGTAAAGGCGGGGCATCCATGATAATTAAACTATTTGGCAAGTCAGAGTTTTGATGGTTTGATAATTCTATTCTATAATAACGTCTAAAACTGGCATCATTAGAGGCGGCAATAGGTTGTGTATAGCGAATGCCCTTTAACTGGGGACAATCTTCTAGCCACTGTAATAATTTTATAAATCTTTCAGTCATAGTTATATATTCAGGTAAAATCTAGTTTCTTTGCACGCAGATTTAATATTTAATGTCAATTTCTGTCTACACATTTTTAAAAAAAAAACCATTTCCTAAACTCTTACTACTTGGTTTTTGTGGTCTATTCTCTCACAATATGGTTTTAGCGGGGGAATCCTGCCTGCCTGCTTGGATTGCCGATCCTCAACCTTTTTTAGCCTTGCCTCCTGTTGGTAGCCCAACCGTATTAGAAGTTGATTCGCTAAGTCAACCTGAAAGGCATATTTTCAACCTTAAAGGTCAAGTGCATATTTATCAACCGGGCATGATATTATTATCTGATTTTGCTCGTATTAACCAAAAACAACAAACCGCTCAAAGTTGGGGGCAAGTTACGCTGTTTAATTCTGGCTTAATTATACTAGCAGATCAAGCTAACCTAAATAAAGCCAACAACACCGCACTTCTTAAAGAAACTCAGTACCAATTTCAAGCTGACCGTTCACATGGCAAAGCTAAAACTATTCATATAGATCAAGCTCAAAACCGAGCTAAGCTTGAAAAAGCAAGCTACACCACTTGCCCTATCATTTATCCAAAAAAAGGAAAAGAAGGCAAATTAGATTGGAACCTTCACTTCTCAACCCTAGAGATTAATAACCAAACTCGACGCATTTATGGTCATCACGCCCGATTGCACTTTAAACAGATCCCTATTTTATACACCCCTTATATTAGTTTCCCAATGGATGAGAGGGCTTCTGGCTTACTATTTCCTACAATGGGGAATCATAAATCCATTACTCAAGATTACAGCGAATTTTATTTTTCTCAACCAATATATATCAATTTAGCACCGCATTATGATACCACGCTCACCCTTATAAAAATGGAATCAAGAGGTTTAGCATTAGAAAATGAGTTTCGCTATTTACAACCCAATCATTCTGCAGAATTCACTCTAACAGGATTAAATGACCAACTCACCCAAAAAGAAGGGCTTGCCCATATTAACCGTGCTGGCATAATAGAATATGGAGCACCAGTAACGCAACGTTGGCGTGGCAAACTCTCCGCAAGACAGCAATGGACACCAAATTTAAGCAGTAGTATTTTATGGCATGAAGTCTCTGACCCGCATTTTTACAGCGACATTCCTGTCGAACCCCTCTTAAAAACTACCAGCCAAATCCAACGTCATATCAGATTTGATTACCGGCAAGGAAATTTTAGAGGTAACGTCAACTTTACACGTTTTTTAAGATTAAGGCAGTTCGACGCTTATAGCTATGAAAAAAGACCGCAAATCAACTTATCCTATGGTAATAATTTACAACAGCAAGGCTTCGAAAAAATAAGTTACAATCTAAGAGCACAAGTAACCAAATTTGCAATCCCAGTTGCAGGACATAATAGGCCTGAAGCAAAAAGAACTGTATTCACCCCCGCAATTAGATATGTTAACTATCAAACCTTTGGACAACTAGAAGCCACCCTCATTGCCAATCAAAGCCATTACGCCATGCAGGATAACCCACGCAATAATACTGTTAATCAGTCCCACCAAATTTCAGTACCGCAGTTTGCAATTAAAGCCGGGCTAAACTTTGAACGTCCCATATCATTTGGTCAAACCAATTTAATCCAAACGCTAGAACCTAGAATTCAATACTTATATGTTCCCTATCAAAAGCAATCTCATATTCCTTTATTTGACACTGGCAAAAGAAGCTTAGATTTCTCCAACCTCTTTGCCTATAATCGTTTTTCTGGAGCAGATCGAATCGGCGATGCCAACCAAATTTCAGTCGCCTTAACCACACGGTTTTTAAATCAAGACAGCTCACCGCTTGCCGAAGCAGGATTAGGTCAAATTTTTTACCTTGCCGACAGAAGAGTACAATTAAGAGGCAACATTCCTGAAACCAGCAAAGTTTCCGATTATTTTGTAAAACTAGGCGCAACAATGGGTCCCGTTCACTTTACTTCAACCAGCCAATATTCACATCAAAACTATGATTTAACCCACGCCAACAACCGTTTAAGATTAAACCTCGCACCAAACTTTAACTTCCTTCTTGCCCATTCACTATCAAATAACCATAAAATCAATGAAATAGAAACTCTAGCAACTGGCTTTAACTGGCAAATAAATCCCACTTGGAGCCTTGGTAGCTACTGGAATTACCACCTCACTCAAAACCGTAAGGTAGAATCCAAACATGCATTAAGGTACGATAGTTGTTGTTGGGCTTCAGAACTGTCAATTCAAGAAACACGATTAAGCAACGGCCTGTATAATTACAGCATACAATATGTCTTTGAACTCAAAGGACTTAGCTCTGTTGGCAATACTTTTAAAAACTACTTAAACACTAAACTGAGCTTTTAATTATGAAAAACATCTTATTTTATCTTATTCTTTTCTTTGGCTTATCAGGCATATTGCACCCCGTTTGGGCGCAACAACCTGTTAAAAACCTAAAGCTACTAGACTCTATTGTTGCCGTCGTCAATAACGACATTATTCTAGCATCAGAACTAGACAAACGTACCTTTGAAGCAGCCAACGATCTTGCCGCTAGAAATATTGCGGTTAAAGACTTACAACAACTACATCTAAGGGTACTCGACAACCTAATTTTAGAGCGTTTACAACTAGAGCGAGTCAAACAACTTGGGATAGATGTAACTGATGAAGAAGTTTTTATTCAGCTACAAAAAATTGCCGACGAAAACAACCTTTCGATGGTACAGCTTAGGGAACGTTTAAATCTGCAACAACCCCAAGGATTTCAAAAAACTCGCGATAATATTCGTAAACAAATGCTATTTCAAAAACTACAAGAAATCGAAATTATTGCTAAAACTCAAGTAACTGAAGGGGAAATTGACAACTTTCTACAAAGAGATAGATTACAAAACCACAATATTGAATATCACCTACAACATATTATGATTAGTCTGCCTGAAAATAGTACGCCACAGCAAAAACAGCAAATTCAACAAAAGTCTCAAAATATTTTAAAAAGAATTCAACAAGGTGCAGACTTTAGTGAAATGGCATTAAAATACTCAACGGGCAACCAAGCTTTACAAGGCGGCGATTTAGGTTGGCTAGGTATAGATTCAATTCCTACCCTCTTCATAGATAGTGTCACCGAACTTGAAGACGGGCAGGTTAGCTCAATCATTCCTAGCCCTATTGGTTTTCATATCGTAAAATTACTAAACCAACGTGATGCCAACATCCAAATGACCACCCAATATAAACTACACCGTTTTATCTTTTTATCTGACAAGGCTATAAATGCACCAACCCCGCCTCTCGCCCTAGCAGGGTTATCAAAATCTATTCGCAATTTAGAAGACTTTAACAAGCTCAACGACCAGTTTTCAGACATGCCCTCTGCTATAAATGCAGGCTCTCAACTAGGCTGGAAAGCACTTAAACAACTACCCGTTAGTTATGCAAAAGCATTAAAAACCATTACTGACCTAGGTCATGCCTCGCTACCCTTTGCAACAGCACAAGGTTGGGTCATTCTCTACCTAGACAACATCCGTCAAACCGACCTCAATCAAACTGACAGACGTTTACAAGCCATGCAAACTCTCAGAATTCAAAAAGCCAATGAAACCTTTGAAATTTGGCTTAGGCGATTAAGAGAAGGCGCCATGATTGATAATCGCCTACTTAATCCTCTTAAAACCAATCCTCTTTTATGATCCCTAGAATTGCCCTCACTCTTGGAGAACCAGCAGGAATAGGCACAGAACAAGTGCTATTGCTTGCCCAAACCGCTTGGCAAATAGAGTGGATTGTCATAGGAAATTTAGACCTCATCCAACAACAAGCTCAAAGTCAAAACTTAAATTTAGAGATTATTGAATATCAAGCATCTAAACCTATTAAGCCTAACTTAAAAAACCAAGTCAAAGTGCTAGATATTCCACTGTTTGCCCCAGTAGAATTTGGCAAACTCAATGTAAATAACGCCCAATTTGTCCTTAATATTTTAGACCGAGCAATTACTGGTTGTATGAATAAAGAATTTGATGCTATGGTAACAGGGGCAGTTCATAAAGGTATCATCAATGATTCTGGATTAAAATTTAGTGGTCATACAGAATATCTCGCCGCAAAGTCCAACAGCAATCAAGTTGTTATGATGCTCGCAACCCCAGGATTAAGAGTTGCCTTAGCCACAACACACCTGCCCTTAAAAGAAGTTCCTAACGCCATTACTGCAACATTATTAGAAGATGTCATTCGCATTACCATTAAATCTTTAGAACAACAATTTGGTATCCAAAACCCCATGCTTTACATTGCAGGTCTTAACCCTCATGCAGGAGAAGACGGTCATTTAGGCATGGAAGAAATAGCGGTGATGATTCCCGTTATTGAACGTTTAAAGTCTGAATTTCCCAATCTCATTGGCCCCCTACCTGCCGACACCCTATTTACGCCAGATAAACTAGCAAAAGGAGATGCTTTTTTAGCCATGTATCACGATCAAGGCCTACCTGTTTTAAAGCACCTTGGATTTGGTTCGGCAGTTAACATTACCCTTGGTCTGCCCTTTATTCGTACCTCTGTTGACCACGGAACAGCTCTAGATATTGCTGGAAAAGGTCTTTGTAGCGACAGTAGTTTTAGATATGCTATTCAGGTTGCTTGTGAGATGATAAATCCTTCCCACTTAGGAAAAAAACATGTCCAACCATAACCTCTTTCATAACCATAAAAAACAATTTGGACAAAACTTTCTTAACAATCCTCGTATTATTCAGCAAATAATAGCCAGCATTCAACCTAAAGCAGATCAACATCTAGTAGAAATTGGTCCAGGTGAAGCCGCCCTAACAGAACCGCTATTAAAAAAAGTTAAAAAGCTCGATATTATTGAAATAGACCGCGACCTCATTACACCTCTAACACAACGCTTTGATAACGAGTCGGCTTTTAATTTACACCATACTGATGCTTTAAAATTCGATTACAGCCAACTACTAGAACCTAATGAAAGCAAGTTTCGTGTAGTAGGAAATCTTCCATATAATATTTCCAGCCCTCTCATGTTTCACCTGCTAACCTATGCAGATAAAATTCAAGACATGCACTTTATGCTGCAACAAGAAGTGGTCAATAGAATCACATCCGAACCTGGCTGCAAAACCTACGGTCGCTTAAGTGTAATGTTACAGTACCACTGCTTAACTGAATTTCTATTTAGCGTAGGGCCTGAAAATTTTACCCCTCCACCTAAAGTCAATTCTGCAGTAATACGCTTAACTCCTTATTCTAAAAAACCTTTTATCGCCAACAATGAAATTGATTTCACTAATTTTGTGCGTCAATCTTTCAGCCAAAAACGTAAAACTCTTAGAAATAATTTAAAAGGCTGGCTCAATGATGAACAAATTCAACAATGCAATATTGACCCCAGCATTCGTGCCGAACGTCTCAGTGTTGAAAATTTTGTCACCCTCTGCAACCTGTATTCAGAGACTAACCATTAATGGCAACCTACATCATAGGTGACTTACAAGGCTGTTATGACGAGCTTTTAGAGTTACTAAATCACATTCACTACAGCCCTGAAAAAGATCAACTCTGGTTTGTTGGCGACATTGTTAATCGAGGCCCCAAATCACTTGAATGCTTAAGATTTGTTAAATCACTCGGCAAACAGGGAAAAATGGTTCTAGGTAATCATGACTTCCACCTGCTCGCCGCCTATACAGGGGTAAAAAGATATGTATCAAAAAAAGATACCCTACAAGAAATATTACAAGCCCCAGACAAAGATGAATTAATTAACTGGCTACGTTGTCAACCATTATTAATTAAGCACCACTACCTATCTTTAGTTATGGTGCATGCAGGCATTCCTCCACAATGGACGATTATAGAAGCTCAAAAACATGCCAAAAATATTGAAAACGTCTTGCAGTCAGACAACTGGCAAGAAGCCATTCGCCATCATCTATTTGGTAATGAACCCAAACAATGGCAGGACTCCTTAACTGACTGGGACAAACTGCGTTATAGTATCAACTCTTTTACTAGAATGAGGCTTTGCAATGCTGAAGGAGAACTAGAACTTGAAACCAAAGGCGTACCAGATAACCTAAAATACTCCAGCTACCAACCTTGGTTTAGTCTTGCTAATCGCAAAAATAAAGACCATGAAATATTTTTTGGGCACTGGTCAACCTTAGGTCTAATGGATGGTTATAATGTACAGTCAACCGATACTGGTTGCCTGTGGGGTGGGAAATTAACCGCCTACTGCTTAGAAACACAGCAAAGACATAACATAGATTGCGAACAAAAAGTAAAACTTAAAGAGACCTTTGCATAAAGAAACTAATTAATGGAACAATCTGCCGAAGCTACACCAGAAGAAAACTCAACAGATACCCCTGCTGCCGAAGAGATGTTGTCTCGTCTTAATCAAATTAATAAAGATATATTTAACCTTGAACAAGTGACAGAAGAAGTTCAAGGCAAGTACGCTTGGATTTTTGTTTTAACTATGCCTATTACTGCCATATTACTTATGGTTTTTACTTTATTAGGCACGTTTATAACGGGACATTTTATAGCAAGCTTTATTTTAACCGCTCTACTGCTGTTTATTTTAGGCAGAATAATTGACCAGTTTGAACAAAAATTTCGTTACCAAGCCCGCATTGAAGTAATGCGTAGAATTTATGAAACAGAAGGAGAATATGGAATTATTCCCCATTTTAAAGATTTTTTACCTAAAAAATATCGGCATCTATGGCAATCATTAAGAAAAAACAACTACCAATATATTGATCAATACATTGCTGCTATTAGCCTATTACAAAACCAAATAGACACTGAAAAATTCACTCGTATCTGGTACATCCGCCATCCAGAAATTGCTCCTGAAGAACGCGCTGAATAAGAAAGAGAAGCTTAACCCCTTATGAAAATAAAATTACAAATGGCTCTGGAAGCCATAAAAGGTCATGAAATTCCAGAAATCCCTCATGAGGTTATACAGCTTGAAAAAGAGCTTAAGGCTAAATTTCCTAGCATTGTCGATATAGCAAACATTATTAATAAAAACACTACTCTATCTGGAGAAGTGCTTAAATTAATCAATTCCCCTGTTCTTAAATTAAAGCTAAAAATTTCTGTTACCTCCATTCAAGAAGCAGTTAAATTTTTAGGGATAGATAATATTTACAACCTAGTCGCGGTTTCAGCCTTAAAAAAACTCTTTCGCTCCAACGATCTTCATGAAGATATTATGAACAATAGTCTTGATGTTGCTTACTGCATGGCAGAAATATCCGACTATGTAGAAGGAATTTCTCGGGACGAAGCTTATATGTTAGGGCTATTTCACAACGCGGGAGCCTTAATGCTAGCTTCTATTAATAAAGAACAATATAGCGCATTATATTCTAGCTCACAAAGCCTTCCTCTCAGCATTTTACAAAGAGAAGAAGCTATTTTTAACACCAACCATGCCATGGTTGGTGTATTAGTTACTCAAAAATGGCGACTACCAGTAGAAATGATTCACGCCACTATGCTACATCACACACAATTTTGTAGCAAAATTAAAAATTACCAAGTAAAACTAATGGTTGCCATGCTAAAAGTAGCCAACTCCATTGTGGCAGAAATTTCACTAGGTGCTTATCATGGCGGTGAAATGAAGAGTTATGAACAAGATGGTGTTAAAGAACTGATGCTACAAGCAGAAGACCTAAAAGAAGTAAGATCTGGTCTTATGAGCTATTCTATTAAATAGATATTAGACCCCAACGGTGCACAAAGGTCTATAGCGTAAAATATGATTATATTTTATTAGCTTACCACTTCCCGACGTCGACGTAACCATTTTTCTAAATCTATAATCAGATAAATACATACCCCAACCGCTAAAATACGTAGCCAATCATCCAAGCCAATAGGAGCAGTATGAAATAACTTATTCATGAGCGGAGAATAAGTTATTAACAACTGTGCCATAACCATAGCCGCAATACCGAGCCATATCCACATATTTGAAAATACGCCAATTTTAAAAATAGAATACCGTAATGAGCGACAATTAAGCAGATAAAATGCTTGGCTCAAGGCAACTACATTAACAGCAATAGTGCGAGCCTCCGCTTCAGTAGCTCCTTGATATAAAGCCAACTCAAACAAACCAAAACCGCCTATCAACAGCATCACTGCAACCAACATAATACGGAAAATTAATTCACCACTAAGAATATTAGCATCTGGTATCCGTGGTGGTCGTAACATAATTCCTGGTTCACGAGGTTCAAACGCCAGAGATAATCCCAATAATATTGCGGTGGTCATATTGATCCACAAGGCTTGAACAGGAAGTATTGGTAAAGGCTGTGCAACTATAACAGCTGCAATAATAACTAGACCCAGCCCCGCATTAGTAGGCAAAATCCAAGTAATAAACTTGACCAAATTATCAAATACACTACGACCTTCCTCTATTGCTGCTTCAATAGTGGCAAAATTATCATCTGTGAGCACCATATCGGCGGCCTCTTTTGACACTTCGGTTCCCGTAATACCCATAGCTACACCAATATCGGCACGACGCAAAGCAGGAGCATCATTAACACCGTCACCAGTCATAGCAACAACCTCATTATTAGCCTGCAAAGCCTTTACTAGACGCAACTTTTGCTCCGGTGTAACCCGTGCAAAAACCGAGGTTTTAATAGATGCCGAAATTAACTCCGAATCAGACATGCTTTCCAACTGCCTTCCATGTAATACTTGAGGAGTTTCATTTTCACAGAGATTTTGATCCAAACCAATTTGCTTAGCGATAGCTGTAGCGGTAATGGCATGATCTCCTGTGATCATCTTCACCTGAATACCAGCAGACTGGCAGGTTTGGACGGCTTGTATCGCTTCTTGACGGGGTGGATCAATCATTCCTTGCAAGCCAAGAAAAACTAAACCTTGAGAGACATCATCATGATCGATATGAGTCATACCCTTAAGTACCTTCTGACGAGCAAAAGCCAACACTCGTTGCCCCTTACTCGCCATTCTATCAACCTCAGCATGCACCTCATCCACATCGATACCCTGACTTTCTCCCATCGCATCCAAACTACTATCACAGCGTAACAGTAAACTTTCAACGGAACCTTTCATGTAAATTATAGGTTGCTCTCCACCATGCAAAGTTACCATATATTGGTGTTGAGACTCAAAAGGAATACTATCCAACTGAGGATAGTCCGCTTTTTCCTGTTCCTTATCAAATTTTGCTTTATAAGCAGCTACTAACAAAGCTCCTTCTGTTGGGTCTCCATCAATTTTCCACCCTTCTTCATCTTGCTTCAATACCGAATCATTACACAACAAACCTGCTCGCAACAATTCATTTAATGCGGCATTGCTATTGTTATCAACAAGTTGACCATCTTTTAACAGCTCACCATCTACTGAATATCCCACCCCTGTAAGAGTAAAGTTACCTGAAGCAGCCCAAAGCTCTTGTACCGTCATCTCATTACGAGTTAGTGTCCCTGTCTTATCGGAACAAATAATGGTCGTGCCACCCAAAGTTTCTACTGCTGGCAAACGACGAATAATAGCGTGACGTTTTGCCATACGAGACACGCCAATAGCGAGAGTAATCGTTAATACCGCAGGTAATCCTTCAGGGATCATAGCGACTGCTAAAGCCACCGCTACCATAAACAAATCTATCCAACTCTCTCCATGCCATAAACCCACTATAAATGTCATGGCGGCTAATCCCAAGATGGCATACAATAATAAATGACTAAAGCTAGCTATTTTTCTGGTTAAAGGAGTAGCTAGTATTTCAGCACTGGCGATAAGCTCAGAGATACGACCCATTTCGGTATTATCACCCGTTGCAATAACCACACCTACGGCAGTGCCATAAGTTACTAAACTAGATGAATAGGCCATATTCGTTCTGTCAGCTAAAATGGTATCATCATCTAAAACACCTCCAGCCTTTTCAACTGGAAGCGATTCTCCTGTAAGGGATGATTCATCAACCTGCAAACTGCGACTATGTAACAGACGTAAATCTGCAGGCACCTTATCACCCGAAGCGAGGATAACGACATCACCAGGAACCAGATATTTAGCATCAATACGCTGTTTTTCATTCCCACGCAACACGGTAGTTTCGGTAATCAAGGCACGAGATAAAGCCTCCAATGCACTCAACGCTTTACCTTCCTGAACAAAACCAATAATAGAGTTCAGTAAAATTACCCCAAATATTACCCCTGCATCGACCCAAGAACCTAACAAAAGCTTAATCACTGTTGCGGCTAATAAAATATAGACCAGAGCCTGATTAAACTGTAATAGAAATCTTACCAAAGCACTCTGTGCTTTACGCTGGGTGAGAACATTAAAACCAATTTTCTTTTGGCGTTCCTCCACTTCCAGACAATCTAGCCCCTGTTCCTGATTAGTCTCAAACAGATCTAATACTTCTTTTTCTGACAAATGGTGCCAATGCTTCTCAAGTACAGGTTTCATTTTTTACTCCCCCTTCACCTAAAATACCCCTGTCCCAAATACTTCATAGGAATACAAAAGTTTAAAATATTCGGACTAAAATGGTAGTGCCTCTATATAGTGACAATACCAAATAAAGACCTCTTTGGAAATAGGCATAACAACAAAAGAAACCGCAATAAAATTCAGTCGGAACCAATCAATGATTATCAGGAATTGTTAATTTAGCATAGCTATTAAGTGTTCCAGTCCTTCGTTGCGTTTTGCCATAAGCATTAAGAAAGAATGTTTGAGCATTTTTTCAGACTTGCTATAGCACTTT
>CAZRMK010000047.1:0-15356 GCA_964601165.1 uncultured Piscirickettsiaceae bacterium
AGGTTAAATGGTGCTTTAATATCCCTTTTTTGTCATAATGGCGGAGAAGAGCCTTAGTTCTATTTGATCCAGCTTGACACTGAGAAGGGTTTGCAATATAGTGTTGCTGAGTGGTGAAAAGTGGTGAAAAGTGGGTTATGTTGTTTTTTCGTGGAATTAATGCAATAAATATGGATGTTAAAGGGCGTTTGGCTATTCCCAAGCGTTATCGTGACGCTATATCTGAATCCTGCGAAAATCAGCTAGTTGCGACTATTGATATTCACAGCCCTTGCTTGCTTATTTATACGCTTGATGAGTGGGAAATAATAGAAAGGAAGTTGATGTCTTTACCGAATGTCGATCCAAAAACTCGTGAATATCAGCGGTTACTGTTAGGGCATGCTTCGGAAATGGAGATGGATGCCCAAGGTAGAGTGCTGTTACCTAGCTTGCTAAGAGATCACGCTGGGTTAGAAAAAGAAGTCATTTTACTAGGACAAGGCAATAAATTTGAGTTGTGGTCGCAAGCAGTTTGGGATGTAAATCGTCCAGAAATGTTAGCTTCTGCCTCTAGGGGTGAAGTATCTAGTGCTTTAGCAAATTTAAGTTTGTAACATGAAAGATTCTACTGATTCCCACTATGCTGTTTTATTGTCAGAATCTATTGATGGTCTATTTATTAAGCCTGATGGAAAGTATATCGATTGTACTTTTGGTAGGGGTGGACATAGTCGCAAAATTTTAGAGAAACTAGGTAAAAATGGTCGCTTGTTAGCAATAGATCAAGATCCAGAAGCGATTGCTTATGCTAACAAATTTATTAACCACTCTGGTTTTGAAATTCAACAAGGTAGTTTTGAAGAAATTGAGAGTTATTGTGAGCAGCGTGGCTGGTTGGGAAATGTTGACGGTATTTTGATAGATTTAGGAGTGTCTTCTCCTCAGTTAGATGATGCAAGTCGTGGGTTTAGTTTTATGCGTTCTGGACCGTTAGATATGCGAATGAATCCTAGTACAGGTTTAAGCGCAAAAGATTGGCTTAAACAGGTTGATGAAACCGTTTTGGCTCAGGTATTGAGGCTGTATGGCGAGGAGAGATTTTCTGGGCGTATCGCTAGGGTAATTAAAGAGTGCTCGGTTGCAGGAACTTTGCAAACCACTTTGGATTTGGCTGAAGCAGTTAAAAAGGCATCTCCTAAAGTAGATAAAAATAAGCATCCAGCTACCCGAACTTTTCAGGCAGTTAGAATAGCAATTAATGGTGAATTGGATGCTCTTAAAGCTGTTTTGGAATCTAGTGTAAAGGTGTTGGATTTAGGGGGGCGTTTGAGTGTGATTAGTTTTCACTCTTTGGAAGACCGAATTGTGAAACGGTTTATGCGGGATCAGTCGAAGATTAAGGATTTATTTCCAGCTTCTCCAGTTCAGTTAGAAGTGGTTGAGCCGGTGTTGAAAAGAGTCGGTAAGCCTATCTTTCCAACTAAAGAAGAATGTGCAATAAATCCACGTTCTCGTAGTGCGGTATTGAGGGTTGCAGAAAGAATTTAGTTTGGGTTGTGGTGTGTTTTTAGGTAATGTTTTTATTGGGGGATTATTATGAAGTTTACGTTAGAAGAGGCGACGTCTGTTGATTCAGGTTTGCCAAAAATTAAGGTTATTGGTTTAGGTGGTGGTGGTAGTAATGCGGTTGATTATATGGTGCGCTCACAAGTAGGTAGTGTCGATTTTATTTGTGCAAATACCGATGTACAAGCATTAAATAATGCTCTTGTTGAACATCGTATTCAATTAGGTTCTAATGGTTTGGGAGCAGGAGCTAACCCTGAAAAGGGAGCGCAAGCGACTAAAGAAAGTATTGATCAGGTTAAGGAAGCAATTAAAGACGCAGATATGCTGTTTATTACTGCTGGAATGGGAGGAGGAACAGGTACAGGTGCCGCTCCTGTTGTTGCTCAAGTGGCTCGTGAGATGGGGATCTTGACAGTAGGTGTGGTTAGTAAGCCTTTCAGCTTTGAGCGTCGTGGAAAGATAGCCGACATGGGTGTTGAGGCTCTGGCAGAACATGTAGATTCTTTAATTACGGTACCTAATGAGAAATTACTAAAGGTTTTAGGAAAAGATTTTGTGTTAAACCAAGCCTTTGATTATGCTAACGAAGTATTGCTAGGCGCGGTACAAGGAATTACTGAGCTGGTTACTTGCCCTGGTTTGATTAATGTCGATTTTGAAGATTTGCGTACCGTTATGTCAGAGCGAGGTATCGCTATGATGGGAGTAGGTCATGCAACCGGTGATAATCGTGCAGCTAAAGCAACTGAAAAAGCGATTGCCAATCCGTTATTAGAAGATATTGCGGTATCTGGTGCTCGTGGTTTATTGGTAAATGTTACTAGCGGTTTAGATTTTACTTTAGGTGATTTTAATGACGTTGGTGATGCTATTGACAAGGTAGCTGCTGCAGATTCTAAGGTTATTATTGGTACCTCAATTGATGAAACCATGGAAAATGAGATTAGAGTAACCATTGTTGCAACAGGATTGTCGGAGACATTAGAAAAGCCTGCAGAAGTTAAAAAACCAGAAGTTATTAAACCAGATTTAGCTGCTGTTAAAGCTATGAAGCAAGAGGAAATAGCTATTGAAATAGAGATTAAAGAGAAAAAATTAGAGCCTCAGTTGGAAGTTGTTCGTCCAAAGGTAGCTGTAAATGGAAGAATAGCAACAAGTGTTGATTCAAATGCAAATTACTTAGATATTCCAGCCTTTTTACGTCGTCAAGTAGATTAACTAGTGTAGGGGTTGGTTGAGCTTTGCTATGTTAAAAGAAGGTGTTTTTAAGCCCAGTCAGAATCGATTGAGTCTAGCTAGGTTTTTTTTGTTAGGTATGTTAGGTATTGTTTTAATCTCTATGTTAGCGATTGTTGTGATACAGCATGAGATTAGAAATTTAGAAACTGACTATGCAAAAAGCCTTAAAATTCAAAATCAGCAACGTGAGGAGTGGGGACGTTTAAGTCTTGAAAAACATCACTTATCTGCCCCCGCACGGGTTGAGCAGGTTGCAAGGGAAAAGCTGAATATGACGATTGAATCCTCTAGGGAAGCCAATAATCGTCACGTTATTAGATTGGAAGTTCCAGTGACTGTTTTAAACTCTGATCTGAATCCATGATTTCACTATGGTACAGGATATAAGCTATTGATTCATCACGTATTTAGATCTGATTTAGATAATACCTAAATCCTGCAAGTGCTTGCACACATATAGCACAAGCTCTTGATTCATATAGCGAATTTTAATTCTTCGGGAATATCAATAAGTATTCCGCTCGAATTAAAATCACTCTATAAATCAATGTCTTGCACTATATATGCACAATCACTTGCAGGATTTAGGATTTAGGAATAAGGAAAATAATCGGTGAGTTTGTATCAACCTAACAGTCGCTTTAAACGCGACAGTTTATTGTTTGGTTTGATTGTATTGGTGATGTTAACGATCTTCGCAAGAGCTGTTTATGTTCAAGTGATTCAATCAGAATTTCTGCAATCAGAGGGCAATAAGCGTCAAATACGAATGGTTGAAATTCCTGCTCCAAGGGGTGAAGTATTTGATCGTCATGGTGCAGTGCTTGCACTGAGTACTCCTGTAGCTTCTGTATGGGTCGACCCGAAAGTCTTAGCACTTTATTTTAAACTAGAAAAACGGTTACTTAGTGGAGATAAAACAGTATTAGAAGGTCGAGCAGATAGGGAAATCGCAAGGCTAAAAAAACATCTTGCTAATTACCATGAGTTAATGTCTTTATTAAGTCTTTCAAAGACTAGAGTCTCGGGACAGGTTTTTTCTAGACCAGACCGACGTTTTCTTTATTTAAGGCGCTCTGTTTTACCAGATTTAACTGCAAAAGTCGTTAAACTTAATCTGCCTGGCGTGTATATTAAAGATGAATATAAACGTTATTATCCAGCAGGAAAAACCGCTTCGCATTTAGTTGGTTTTACTGATATTGATGATAAGGGTTTATCTGGTATTGAAAGAGCTTATGATGATTGGTTGTCTGGAGAATCTGGTAAAAAACAAGTCATTAAAGATCGTACTGGTCGGGTAGTTGATTTTGTTAAGGATGTTAGAGCTGCTAATCCAGGTAAATCTTTGTATTTAAGTATAGATAAAAATATTCAGTTTTTTTTGGAAAGAGCTTTAACACGTGTAATGATCGAACACCAGCCAGAATCGGTTTCTTCGGTAATTTTAGATGCTAAAACGGGTGAGGTTATGGGGTTGATTAATTTACCGGCTTTTAACCCTAATGACCGTTCTCAGCTTCGAGGCAAGGGAATGCGTAACCGAATTGTAACCGATGTTCTGGAACCTGGATCAACAGTGAAACCTTTGGTGGTTGCTAAGGCTTTAGAGTTGGGAGTGTTGGGAGAGTTTGAAGAAATAGATACTCATCCTGGAGTGGTCAATATCCAAGGACATCGTATTAGTGACTCAAGAAATAAAGGTGTGTTAACACCTGAAGATATTATTAGAATTTCTAGTAATGTTGCGATGACTGATATTGCTTTGAGAATGTCTGCTGAACAACTTTGGCAGTTTTATCACGATTTAGGGTTTGGAGAAGACTTAGGGATTCACTTACCTGGTGAATCTATGGGGTTTATGCAGCGTCATGAAAGATGGCAAAAAGTAGAGCAGGCTTCAGTTTCATTTGGTTATGGTTTTAATGTAAATCTGCTCCAATTAGCTAGGTCTTACAGTATTTTCACTAATGGAGGCAGGTTGCTTCCCTTGAGCGTGATTAAAAAGAATCCTGATTTTATGATAAAATCAGAGTTGCAAAGAAGGGTTATTTCTCCAGAAACTGCACAGACTGTATTGTACATGATGGAAACCGTTGTATCGTCAAGAGGAACAGCTTCTTTAGCTCAAATTGAAGGTTATCGGGTTGCAGGTAAAACAGGTACTAGCCATAAAATTAAAGACGGTGTTTATGCAGAGAATAAATATAATGCCATGTTTGTTGGGATTGTACCGGTTTCTAATCCTAGATTTATTATGGTAATACTGGTTAATGAGCCTAGTAGAGGAGTGTATTTTGGCGGTAGTGTTGCGGCTCCTGTATTTAAGGAAGTTATGCAGGAGGTCTTACGTTTATATAATGTTCCTAAAGATGATCTAGGGCAGAAGTTAGAAGATAAAACCTAAATCCTGCAAGTGCTTGCACACATATAGTTTGCACTCTGTGTGCGCAATCACTTACAGGATTTAGATAGGATTAAAGAAAATGACCAAGCCGCTTGATAAAATTTATCGGTATTTTTCTCAACAGGAATCTTTATCGGAGATGGAATTAACAGATTTGTTTTTGGACTCCCGACAGGTAACTAAAAATAGTGTGTTTGTTGCAATTCAAGGCTACCAATCGCATGGCAATCAATTCATAGATAAAGCCATTGACCAAGGTGCAGGTTTAATCATTACCGATAAAAAGAATATAAGCTCTTTAGACTTTCCTAAAGGAGTTTACGTTTTATATTTTCCTAACTTGGCAGCAAAGCTAGGCGATTTTGCTAGTTGGTTTTATCGTTCACCTAGTCAACGTATTAAAGTGGTGGGTATTACCGGAACTAATGGCAAAACTTCAGTTGCTTTTTATACTGCACAATTATTACAGGATTTAGGCAATAAAGTCGCCTTAATGGGAACGTTAGGTAATGGCTTGTTGCAAGAAATTGAGCCTAGTATAAACACAACTTTGGATGTAATTAGTCTTAATCGTTATTTAAATAAGTTTATTGAGCAAGGAGCAAATTGGTGCGTGATGGAAGTATCTTCCCACGCGATTGTGTTGCAACGTATTGCTGGAATACATTTTCAAACCGTTGCTTTAACCCAAGTAACGCGTGACCATTTAGATTTTCATGGTTCTATTGCCAATTATCATGCAGCAAAACGACAGTTGTTTTTAGAATTTCCTGCGGAAAATACCGTTATTAATTTGGATGATAAGCAAGGGCAGTTAATTCAAGAAATGACGCAAGCAACGAATGTCTTGAGTTACGCCATTGCAAATTCAGCTGCTACTTTAAAAGCTTCCCAACTAGAATTTGATGATCTAGGTCTGAGTTTCAAGGCAAGCTATATTAATTCAAAAGATGAAGCAGAAAAAGCATCTATTAAAAGTCAGCTAATGGGAAACTTTAGTGTCGAAAATCTATTGTGCTCTATTGGCATTCTTTTAGTAAATGGGATGTCATTGTACTCTGTTTCCCTGCCAATATCGAGATTAAAATCCGTTGCGGGGCGTATGGAAAAGATACATAGTCAACCGGCGGTTTTGATTGATTATGCTCATACCCCTGATGCCTTAGAGGCAGTCTTAAAATCTCTGCGAGTACATAGCAAAAAGACACGTTTAATTTTGGTCTTTGGTTGCGGGGGAGATCGAGATCAAGGTAAGCGTCCTTTGATGGGGGCGATTGCAGAAAATTATGCAGATAAGGTTATTTTAACCAATGATAATCCACGCGGAGAACTGCCAGAAACTATTGTAGAGCATATTTTAGCGGGGATGAATTATCCAAACCGTTCTTGTGATATTTTTTTAGACAGAAAATTAGCGATAGAAACAGCTTTAGAGCAGGCTAAAAACTCTGATATTGTGATGATTGCAGGTAAAGGGCATGAAAATTATCAGGAATTAAACGGTGTACGCACCGCGTTTAGTGATCAGCAAGTGGTTTTAAACTGGTACCTAAACCATGCAAGTGCTTGCATGATTTAGGTGGCAAAAAAGGCGGAAATAATTATGAGTTGGACTTTAAAAGAATTAACGCAAGCACTTCACTTAGAATATCCCAAAAATGAGGTTGCTTTTGAACGTTTATGGAGTGATACCCGAAATTTACAAGCAGGAGATTGTTATTTAGCTATAAAAGGCGAGAATTTTAATGGTCACCAATTTATTGCCCAAGCAATTGCTAAAGGTGCTGTTGCGTTGGTAGTTTCAGAAAAAATTTCAGCAGATATTATTGTAAACATTCCGATCATTCAGGTTGAAGATACTCGTATTGCTTTAGGAAAATTTGCTACTTGGCATCGATTGCAAATGCCATTAAAAAAGTTATTAGCCGTGACAGGTTCTAATGGTAAAACCACGGTTAAAATGATGTTACAGAGTGTGTTGTCTTCGATTGCACCTACCTTGGCAACAGCAGGAAATTTTAATAATGATTTTGGTGTACCGAGAACTTTGTTAGAGATTCAGCCAACTGATTACTACGCAGTTATTGAAATGGGTGCGAGTGGCTTGCATGAAATTAGTTATTTAACCAATTTAGCACAATCAGACGTAGCTTTAATTACCAATGCTTCTGACTCTCATTTAGAAGGTTTTGGCAGTTTACAAGGTATTATTGAAACTAAAGGTGAAATTTATCAAGGTTTAAAATCTGATGGAATTGGTATTTTAAATCGTGATTCTGTTGGTTATGAGGATTGGTTAAAAATTTGTCAGAATTTGAAAAAAACCATTTTAACCTTCGGCAAGCATTCTGATGCAGATGTGAGAGTAAGTGAGATTACAACTTCTCAAGAAGGGATTCAATTTAATATTTTTGTGAAAGATTTTTTCAATCAAATCTCATCTAACTATATTGTAAAAATGTCAGTGTTGGGTCAGCATAATGCAATGAATGCAGCTAGTGTGGTGGTTTGTTGTTTAGCTGCTGAACTGTCGATGGAGCAAATTATACCAGGTCTAGTAGAATTTAGTGGGGTGGAAGGCAGGTTAAAACATTTACCTTATAAAAAAGGGGTATTAATTGATGATGCTTATAATGCGAACCCTGCCTCAGTTAAGGCAGGGATTGATACTTTGGTAAGCTTGTCAGGACAAGCGATATTATGTTTAGGAGATATGGCAGAATTGGGAGAAAAAAGCGAATCTGCTCATAAAGAGATTGCTTTATATGCTAAACAACAAGGTATTAAAAAAATGTATTTATTAGGAGAGTTAACTCCTCCTATGGTATCAGCTTTTGGTGATGGATCTAGTTGGTACTCAGAGCATGCTTTGCTAGTGGAAGAGCTTAATTCAGTCTTAGAAAAAGATGTCAGTCAAGTTTTTAATATTTTGGTTAAAGGCTCTCGTTCGTCCAAAATGGATAGAGTGGTGCAACAACTCTTAGAGACACAAGAGGCTTTTTAATGTTAATTTATTTAACAGAATATTTACAGCAATTCCATTCAGGATTTGGGGTATTTAGCTTTATTACCATGCGTACGATTATGGCAGTATTAACGGCTTTAATTATTTCTTTTTTAATTGCTCCTAAAGCGATTCGTTGGTTAATTAAGCTTAATGTTGGGCAAGAGGTTCGTAGTGATGGTCCGTCGTCCCATTTAGTAAAAGGCGGCACGCCGACAATGGGCGGGGTAATAATTTTGTTTTCTGTCGGTGCTTCCATTGTACTTTGGGGAGATTTAACCAATCACTATTTGTTGATTGTGACCTTAACAATGTTTGCTTTTGGAGGCCTTGGTTTTGTTGATGATTATATGAAAGTGGTTTATAAAGATCCCGAAGGGATGCGTTCACGAACTAAGTATTTATGGCAATCTATATTTGGATTAATTGCCGCTTATAGCCTTTTTGCTTTGGCAACTGTGCCTGCCGAAACCCAGTTACTGATACCTTATATGAAAGATACATTTATTGAGTTAGGAGCTTGGACAATTGTATTGAGTTATTTTGTAATTGTAGGTAGTTCTAATGCGGTGAATTTAACGGATGGTTTAGACGGTCTGGCGATTATGCCAGCGGTTATGATTGCCAGTGCTTTGGCTATATTTGCCTATCTTAGTGGGCATGCATATTTTGCAAGCTATCTTGATATTCCTCATATTCCAGGGATAGGAGAGCTGATGATTTTCTGTGCCGCACTGGTAGGAGCTGGCTTAGGTTTTTTGTGGTATAACGCCCATCCTGCTCAAGTTTTTATGGGAGATGTCGGGTCTTTAGCGATAGGTGCGGCACTGGGTGCGGTTGCCATTGCAGTGAAGCAAGAATTGGTTTTTTTCATTATGGCAGGTATTTTTGTTATTGAAACGCTATCGGTTATGTTGCAAGTAGCTTCTTATAAATTAAGAAATGGTAAGCGTATTTTTTTAATGGCACCTTTGCATCATCATTACGAACTAAAAGGTTGGCATGAATCACAAGTAATCGTGCGTTTTTGGATAATAACTATTATTTTAGTTTTGATAGGCTTGGCGAGTTTAAAGCTTCGTTAGAGGAAAAATTATGTATCTAGTAGCTGGTTTAGGTATTACTGGTCAATCTGTTTTACGTTATTTCGAGCGTTCAGGAGAGTCTTGTTTAGCATTCGATACTAGAGAAAAGCTAGATACCTCTTTACTTGAAAAAAGCTTTCCGCAAGTCGATTTTGCAACGGTTAGTATTCCTAAAGACTGGCAAAATAAGATAACTCAAATCGTATTAAGCCCAGGAATTGCAAAAACAGAGCTTTGGGTTAGAGAGTTAGTTGATTTGGGTATCTCAGTTGTCGGTGATATTGAACTTTTTGCGCGAGTAGTAACCAAACCCATTGTTGCTATTACGGGCTCAAATGGTAAAAGTACGGTAACGACTCAAGTCGGAGAAGTGTTGAATTTATCTGGCTTACAAGCGGGAGTTGGAGGCAATATTGGTTTGCCAGCATTAGATTTACTAGCGCCTGACCAACCAGAATATGATGTTTTTGTATTAGAGCTGTCTAGTTTTCAGCTAGAAACCACCTATTCTCTACGAGCAGAGGCTGCAACTGTATTAAATATTTCTGCAGATCATATGGATCGTTATCCAAGTTTAGCAGTCTATTTGCAAACTAAAATGACGATTTTTAACGGCTCTAAATTAGCAGTATTTTCCGAGCACCGACCAAAGAAGTCAGCAGATAATCAAATAAAACAAAAGCTTTTACACTTTGGTTTAGATTCCTCAGAGTGTGGCATAAAGCAGATTCAAGGGCAAGCTTGTCTGATGTTGGGAGAAAAAAATATCATGCCAGTTGCAAGTATGGCTTTGCAAGGATCCCATCATTATTTAAATGCCTTAGCAACCATTGGGCTATGTTCAGAGTTTAATGTTTCTGCAAATATCTATCAGCAAGTATTTGCTAAATTTATAGGTTTACCCCATAGAACGCAGTTGGTTTTAGAAAAGTCAGGAATACAGTGGGTTAATGATTCTAAAGGCACCAATGTAGGAGCAACGATTACCGCTTTGCACTCTATCGGAGGTGAGTTGCAAAACCAACAAGGTAAAATAGTATTGATTGCAGGGGGAGTGGGAAAAGATGCTGATTTCTCAGAACTTGCCCCGGTGGTTTCTACCTATGTTAGCCATACAATTTTATTAGGTCAAGATAAAGCAGAGATCGCTAAGCATCTTCCCCCTCAAAAATTAACTCTAGTTGAAAATCTACCAGAAGCAATTAGACAAGCGATACTGCTCGTTCAAGCTGGAGATGTAGTCTTGTTTTCTCCAGCTTGCGCGAGCTTTGATCAGTTTAAAAACTATATGGAGCGTGGTGAAGTATTTGAAAAATTGGTGAATGAACTCGCATGAGTAAAATACAAAGATGGAAACTAGAAAGTGAAGACTGGCCGATGGACTATTGGTTTGTTGGGCTAGTTGCGGTTTTAATGGTGATAGGTTTAACTATGGTCACCTCTAGTTCAATCGCCTTTAGTTATAAACAGCATGATACCCCTTACCACTTTTTAATCCGTCAAACTTTTGCGATGGGCTTAGGGGTGTTTGTCGGCTGGGTTGCACTTAAAATTCCTTTATCAATTTGGGAAAAACAGCGTGGCACTATTTTTGTATTGGGTATTATTTTATTAGTAGCGGTACTTATCTTTGGGCGTGAAATTAATGGTAGCAGGCGTTGGTTATCTTTAGGTTTTATGAATTTTCAAGTCGCAGAGTTCATGAAAATGGCAGTAGTTATTTTTATGGCAGGGTACTTAAATCGTCATGGTCAAGCGGTAAAAGAAAGCTTAACCGCGGTATTACGTTTGGCTCTGCCTTTTGGAATGATGGCAATATTATTATTATTGCAACCTGATTTTGGTAGCACGGTGGTGATCGCGGTGATTATTACGGGCATGTTATTAGTAGCAGGTGCGCCTTGGCGGTATTTTGCAATAACCGTAGTGCCATTAGCTACTTTACTAGTGATTATGGTGATTATTGAGCCTTATAGGATGGCACGGGTAACGGGTTTCTTAGATCCTTGGGCAGATCCTTTTGGCGGCGGCTATCAACTTACGCAAGCTCTAATTGCCGCTGGAAGTGGTGGATGGTTTGGGGTAGGGATTGGAGAAAGTGTACAAAAATTACTATTTTTACCTGATGCGCATACCGATTTTGTATTCTCTATTTATGCCGAAGAGTTTGGTCTTATTGGGGTGGTTTTATTAATTATTTTGTACCTAGCTATTTGTTATCGTCTATTTAGAATTGGACGCAAAGCCTTTATAAAATCCCAGTTTTTTGGAGGACTAATCGCTTACGGGGTAGGCGTGTGGTTTATTTTACAGGCCGTGATTAGTATGGGAGTTAATTTAGGGCTTTTTCCAACTAAAGGACTCACCTTGCCGCTAATGAGCTATGGCGGTTCAAGTGTGCTAATGATGTTAATGGCGTTTGGGTTAGTGTTGCGGGTGGATTACGAAATTCGTAAAGGGATTAAACCAGTTTCCCTGCGCGAAACTCAAGATAAAGAAGCTTTTGCGTGAGTTCTGCAAACCCAACGATTATGATAATGTCTGGTGGAACAGGCGGTCATGTTTTTCCTGGGATTGCCTTAGCAAAGAGCCTGCATAAGCAAGGAGTGCAAGTTGTTTGGCTAGGAACTGAAGGGGGAATGGAGCAGAAGTGGGTTAAGGAAGCAGAGATTCCTTTTTATAAACTTACGATTAAAGGCTTGAGAGGTAAAGGCTTAATTGGTTGGTTAACAGCCCCGCTTAATGTTGCACAAGCTTGGTGGCAAGCTAGAAAAATTATGCAATCTATACAGCCTAATTTAGTATTAGGAATGGGAGGGTTCGTATGTGGTCCAGGTGGTCTGGCAGCAAAATGGCTCGGGATTACTTTGGTCTTGCATGAGCAAAATGCGGTGCCAGGATTAACCAATAGATTACTTGCCCCGCTAGCTCAACAAATCATTACTGCCTTTGCACAAAATAAAATTACAGGCTCAAAAGTTTTACAACTCGGTAATCCTGTCAGAGAAGGGCTAGAAGACTTACCCCTAGTCAGCCCGCAAAGCCCTTTTCGGGTGTTAATTATAGGAGGTAGTCGAGGTGCTTTAGCACTTAATGAACAAGTGCCTAAAGCTTTTGCCCTGATACCGATTCATCAAAGACCTAAAATATTGCACCAAACGGGTGAAAAGACTCTGCAACAGGCATTAACCTCATATCAAAAAGCAGGAGTAGAAGCCGAGGTTGTTGCCTTTATTGACGATATGGTTGGAGCTTATAAGCAAGCAGATTTAGTGGTGTGTCGTGCAGGAGCTTTAACTGTGAGTGAGCTAATGGCAACAGCACGCCCTGCAATTATGATTCCCTTTCCTTTTGCCGTTGATGATCACCAAACTGCTAATGCTAAAGCCCTAGTGGATATAGGTGGGGCTGAGGTATTGCAACAATCTATATTAACACCTAAAATCCTATCTCAAAAATTAATCCTTTGGTTAGATAAAAATAAATTAACAGCTGCTTCTGAAAATATTAGAAAAAAATCCCTCCTCCAAGCAACAGAAAAAATTACTCAAGTGTTGTTGGAAAAAATGCAATGAAACCTAAACCCTGCAAGGTGCTTGTACACATATATATAGCACAAGATTTTGACTTGTATAGTGAATTTAACTCTGCATGAATATCAAAAGCCATTTGTCCTGAAATAAAACAGCTATAAAGATCAACATGTTATTGTTTGTGCTCGCAGTCTCTTGTAGGATTTAGCTGGAATCCCATGCCCTAGATTATAAAAAATAATTGAACTTTGATTACAGTAACTCCTATAGCAGTCATGGTAAAAGTGTTGTCTGCCCAAGGCTGTTATTTTATTATTGCATGGACATTAAAATGAAGTCATAGCACTAAATTGTTATATAGGCATTAATTAATTTTATTTGCCTTTGATACGCATTAACATTTAATATAAATATTAGAATATGTGTGGTTTTAAAATATTTAATAGCTAAATGGTAATTATGGAGGCGGTGTAATGGTTGATAAAAACATAAGACATTTTATAGGTAGACGAAAGTTTTTAGGAATGGCTGCTGGTGCAGCAGCATTGTCTATGGTGTCAATGTCTGCTTTTTCTGATAAGGTTAAAACCAAAGCAAGGATTGTTGTCCTTGGAGCTGGTGCAGGAGGGTTATCTATAGCTAACCGTTTAGCTAAACGATTAGATGGAGCAACAATTACCATTGTTGATGGTCGTAAACAACATTGGTATCAACCTGGTTTTATGTTAATAGCTTCTGGAGTTAAATCCCCAAGTTATTCAATAAGCTCAGCCAGCGATTGGCTTGCTAGAGA
The DNA here is from genome assembly GCA_964601165.1 of uncultured Piscirickettsiaceae bacterium. Classification (GTDB taxonomy): domain Bacteria; phylum Pseudomonadota; class Gammaproteobacteria; order Thiomicrospirales; family Thiomicrospiraceae; genus Thiosulfativibrio. The sequence continues at coordinate 13,613 of CAZRMK010000047.1, forward strand.
TATTGATCTGGTAGAAGAATATGCCTCTGAGATAGATGCTGAAGCTAAGTATATTGTTACTGCAAGTGGTAAAAAATTATCTTATGATTATTTAGTGGTAGCTTCCGGGGTTATCTTAGATTGGGAGAAAGTAGAAGGCTTTGATTTAAACCTAGTCGGCAAGGAGGGTATTGCCACAGTCTATGCAGGCCCTGAGCAAGCAGCTAAAAGCTACCAAGCCTTGAGTAAGTTTACTGATAATGGTGGTGATGGTTTATTTCTTCGTCCTGCGGGGGCAATTAAGTGTGGGGCCGCTCCTTTAAAATACACTCTTATAGCTGATGACATTGCTAGAAAAAAGGGTACTCGTGGAAAAACAGAAATTACTTATGCTGCTAGTGGAAGAGGTCTTATAGGAATACCAGAGGCAAATGCAAGGGTTAAGGAAATATTTGCAGAGCGTGGGGTTAATGTTGTTCATGAGCATGTAATAAAAGCTGTTGATCATGGTAAAAAAATAGCTACTTTTAGTGTTGAAAAAACTTTTGATAACCCAGATGGTCGTGTAGAGTTGCCTTATGATTTTATTCATGTAATTCCTCCGCAACGGGCTGCTGATGTAATAATTAATTCACCATTACCATCGCCGAAGAAAAAACAAGGCTGGATTGAAGTAGATAAACACAATCTTCGTCATGTTCGTTATCCTGAAATATTTGGCATTGGAGATGCGGCAAGTGTTCCTACTGGTAAAGGGGCTTCTGCTGTTAAATGGATGGCTCCGGTTGTTGAAGATCATTTAGTCGCCCAAATTGCAGGTAAAGAGGGAACTAAATCTTATAATGGTTACGCTGGTTGCCCGTTGATTACTGGTATTGGTAAGGCATTATTAATTGAGAATGATTATACAAAAGAGCTTACACCTACATTTCCAGGGATTATTGATCCAATGGAAGAATTGTGGGCTTCTTGGTTGGTAAAATTTAGCATGAAACCAGCTTACTATGCAATGTTGCGCGGTAGAGCCTAAAACTTAATAAAATCTAATAAAATGTAAGGATAAAAAAATGGAAGAAATTACTATTGGAGCTTTTATTGCCATATTTGAAGAAATGTTCGGGTTTTGGTTGTTTTGGCTGTTAGTTATTATGGCTGTGGTGGGGATTGGGCTTTTCTTGTACTTTTTAATTAAAGAGAAAAGAACAAAAGCAAAGGATTTTCTTTGGGCAAAGTGGTCTGCTCCGTTTGTTGGAATAGCTTCTATTTTTATCATACTATGGATGACTTATTCGTGGTTCGATGATATTGGTGGAGCTATTGATGTATTTATTTTGATGTTTGTTGCTATCTTTAGTGCCATAGCGGTTACAGTTATAACTTATATAGCCCAAGCCTTTTGGGATAAAAAAAGTCATGATAGTTTGACTTAATGGCTTTTTAATAACTTAGAGATCTCTCTAGATCTCTGGCTAGACCACCTAAAGCCTGCAAGTAATTGCAGGTTTTAGAGTCTTATACCTAAATCCTGCAAGTGCTTGCACACATCTGACGTAAGCTATTAATTCGTATAGCAAATTTTAATTCTTCGGCAATATCAATAAGTATTCCACTCGAATGAAAATAACTCTACAAATCAATATCTTACGCCATATGTGCACAACCACTTGCAAGATTTAGGTTATAGCTCAAATCCTCATATAGTACCTAAATCCTGCAAAATTCTATCTCATTTTACTCTCGTGACTAACTCGTGCAAAGGTCTCTA
>CAZRMK010000048.1:0-15319 GCA_964601165.1 uncultured Piscirickettsiaceae bacterium
TTGCTCTATGTTTTACGGGGGAATTGAAAGGAAAGTGTCATAATGGCGGAGAAGAACCCAATATGATTATAAAATTCCTTACCAGCAACGGCATTATTGATAAAACAATGCTGTTTGAAGCACCTTTTACCAATATTAATGATCAGGGTTTGTTAGGTGTTTTCAAAGAATCTAATGCCACCAAAGTAATTAATTTGATTGAGGAAATTAATCGTAACGCTTTACCTGTAGCAGAGAAAAGGGGATAGCGTCCTAGCAAGGTCGAATATTCCAGCGGGTAAAATTTTCATTCCAGCAAGGTAGGCCAAAGCAACTTCGGGGTTGTAAAGCGTGGCGTGATGAGTATTAAACTTAAGTCGGTAAGGATATAATCTTTAAGAGACCTTTGCACGAGTGGATGCACGATTAAAAATTGCTATATTTCACTATCTTTTACCCAAAAAAACACACAATAGCTAGCTATTCTGCTTATTTTTTGAGAAAAATCTAGTAAAATCTATCTAATTTTTAATTCGCACCCCACTCGTGCAAAGGTCTCTCTAAATGAATAAAAAGTTACTAGGTCAAGCCATGCCGTTGGGTTGTGTGATGGTTGACATTGTTGGCACTCAAATGCAACCTCATGAAAGAGAGAGGTTGCTTGACCCTTTGGTTGGAGGGGTGATTTTATTTTCTCGTAATTATGAATCGCCACAGCAAATTCAAAATTTATGTACACAAATTCATAACTTGCGTCATCCTCGGATACTAATTGCGGTCGATCACGAAGGGGGGCGGGTGCAACGTTTTAGAGAAGGGTTTACGTCGATTCCCCCGATGAGAATGCTTGGCAAGTTATATAAAAGCCAACCCTCTGAAGCAACAGCACTATCTGAAAAAATTGGCTGGCTGATTGCCACAGAATTACTCTCCGTAGGAGTCGACTTTAGCTTTACCCCAGTGGTTGACTTGGATTATGGCGATAGTCGTGTGATAGGGGATAGAGCTTTCCATTCTGATCCAATTATAGTCGGTGAATTGTCCTATCATCTAATGAAAGGCATGCGACAAGCAGGCATGGCATCGGTAGCAAAACATTTTCCAGGGCATGGCTATATTCAACAAGATACTCATGTAGAGATAGCGGTAGATGAACGTAGTTTTGAAGAGATTTCACGTCAAGATTTACAGCCATTTTTAAAATTAATAGCCAACGGGATAGATGCAATTATGCCCGCACATGTTCGCTACTCCAAAGTAGATGATTTACCGGCAGGTTTTTCTAGTTTTTGGCTACAAAATGTTTTACGCCAACAATGCCATTTTGAAGGGGTTATTATTAGCGATGATTTATCTATGCAAGCAGTAACTATTTATGGTGAGGTAACAGAAAGAGTTACACGAGCATTAACAGCAGGTTGTGATCTGGCTCTAGTGTGCAATGACCCGCAAGCGGCGGATCAAGTTTTGGCTCAGCTAAATCAGCTAAAGGTCAAGAAAGATAACTTGTCTCACGCTCGGCTGATTCGTTTACATGGTCATCCACGCTTAAAACATCACCAACTGGCAAGCTCGCCTTTGTGGCAAGCGGCTAGTCATAAAATTCAGCAAGCTTTAATGAATTATAAACAGCAGGAACTTATCTAATGACATCTATTTTTAACGAAATAACAGGTATCTGGACAGATTTAATAGCCCTGTTTGGAGGACATGTTTGGTTACTTTTGGTTATAAGTATCCTAACTGCCACTTTTATAATTCATTTAATTGTTAGCATTACTTTAAAGCGGGTTCATATTTATTTGCAACAAAATAATAGAAATGCTTTAGATGCCTTTATCGACGGTGCAAGGTCTCCTGCCGTATTCTTTATTTGGCTAAACGGAACCGTGCTGGCTTTTACAACGGTATTGATGCATTTTAAATTCTTGCTAGACGTTATTCCCCATGTTCAATCTACTAAATCCTCTATTCTGATTTTAGCTTTAGGTTGGTATGTGATTAGGGTTGTCAATCGCCTAGAAGTAGACCTCAAGGCTTATGCTAGCAAGAATGATAACTTGGACGAAGTAACAGTTGAAGCGCTGGTTAAAATTATTAAGCTAACCGCATTCATTATTACCGGTTTAATTATTTTAAGTGCCTTTAATGTTAGTTTAACAGGCTTGCTAGCCTTTGGCGGAATGGGAGGAATTGCGGTTGGTTTTGCCGCTAAAGATCTCTTAGGTAATGTATTTGGTGGGCTGATGCTTTATATGGATAAACCCTTTACTGTGGGAGATTGGATTCGCTCACCAGATAGGTCCTTAGAAGGAACAGTAGAAAAAATTGGTTGGCGAATGACGGTGGTACGAACTTTTGATAAGCGTCCATTGTATATTCCTAACGGAACTTTTTCGACCATCGCAATCGAAAATCCTTCTAGAATGACCAATCGTCGAATTAAAGAAGTCATTGGAGTGCGTTATAGTGATCTTCATCAAGTAAAATCTATCGCTGACGGGATTAGAGAAATGTTAAGGCAACATCCTGATATAGATCAACGACAAACTCTGATTGTAAATTTTTTAGAATTCTCCGACTCCTCGCTTAATTTTTTGATTTATACCTTTACCAAAACCACTAACTGGGTAGAGTTTCACCACATTAAAGAAAATGTCTTATTAAAAATTGCCGAGGTCGTTGAAAATAACCAAGCAGAAATGGCCTTTCCGACTAGAACTATTCATGTTGAACTATAATGGTCAAGTAAAACTCTAAGGTTTCTAAGCCACATTTAGTAAATTCTGTCTTTTCTGTGCTGGAGTTATATAACCAATTGCAGAATTAATTCGTTTTTTGTTGGCATCAGATAAGGAGGAGCGGTAAACTTCCTTAACACCTAAATGATAATGTTGCCCTGATAAGCTATTAAAACTATCAGTTAAATCGCGAAGAGATTGTCGTTTTGATAGCTGAGAAAACAACATAATGATTAGCTGATTCCAAGTGCTTAATTTACGACTACGGTAATCCCCTTTGTGCCTATCAACTGTCTTTTGGAATTGATTACGGGGTAGAAAAGTAGTCTATTCCAATCTAAAAATGGTGTTACGATGCTTCATGCTTGAATCCTTTGTTTGTAAAATACTGTCTAGTGAACTGGACTAGCTACTTTACTCTATGGCTTATGGATTCAGGCTCATATTACTTTGGTTAATTTCTTAATCGGACAGTAGTGAATTTGACTACAAATTCTGTGTCATTAAAAATTCTAGCAGAGCTTTTTGGGCATGAAGTCGATTTTCAGCCTCTTGCCAAACAACTGAATCTTTTGCATCCATGACTTTTGCAGAGACTTCTTCTCCTCTGTGTGCGGGTAAGCAATGCATAAACAAAGCTTCTTTATCTGCTTGTTTCATTAGGGCTATATTGACTTGAAAGTTAGCAAAAGCTACTTCGCGTTTTTTCTGTTCTTCTTCTTGCCCCATGCTTGCCCAAACATCGGTGACTACTAGGTTAACCCCTTCTGCGGCTGCCATAGGGTCGCGAATGATTTCAACTCTGCCTGCATGGGGAGCAACAATAGCAGGGTTAGGGTCGTAACCTTCTGGGCAAGCTATGCGAAGATTGAAGTCATATTGTGCCGCGGCATTAATATAAGAATTGCACATATTGTTGCCATCACCTACCCATAGTACGGTTTTGCCTTGAATGCTTTCTCGATGTTCATAGTAGGTCTGCATATCAGCAAGAAGTTGGCAGGGGTGAAAGTCGTCAGTAAGAGCATTAATAATGGGGGTAGATGAATGTTCTGCCATTGTTTGTACTGTTTGGTGCTTGAAAGTACGAACCATAATCGCATCAGCCATGCTAGAAATAACGCGTGCAGAGTCTTCTAGTGGTTCTCCTCTTCCTAGTTGGGTATCACGGGGTGATAAAAATAGCGCGTGACCTCCTAATTGTGTCATACCTATTTCAAAAGAAAGCCGAGTGCGAGTAGAGGCCTTTTCAAAAATCATAGCTAGAGTTTTGTTTTTTAAAGGTTCAAAGCGTTCCCCTTCTTTGAGCATGGCTTTTAATTCAATCGCACGATGCAATAGAGTGTTGAGTTCTTCTGAAGTTAGATCTTTAAGGGTTAAAAAATGTCTTAAGTTCATAATTTTGTCTACTCATAAAACTGAATAATCAGTTGGGTTACTTTCTCTACTAGCTCGTCGGTTTGAGCATCCGTCATAACAAATGTTGGGAGTAAACGCAGGGTGTCTGTGCGAGTTACATTTATTAATAGGTTGATATCGAGCGCCGCTTTGACTAGTTCAGAGCAAGGCTTATCTAATTGCATGCCTATCATGTAACCTTTGCCTTTAATATGCTTAACCCCTGCTATGTCTGCTAGAGATTCTTGGAAGCGTTGGATAAGTATTTGCCCCTTTTTTTCGACATCAGGGATAATGTTTTTATTTTGTAATGTTTCGATGACTGCAATAGCGGCTGCACAAGCAAGTGGGTTGCCACCAAAAGTAGTGCCATGATTACCAGGGACTAAAATATCTGCCGCCAGACCCTTGGCACAGCAAGCACCAATTGGCACGCCATTGCCTAAGGCTTTTGCCAGAGTCATAACATCGGGGGTTATTTCTTCATGTTGATGTGCAAACCATTTTCCGGTACGTCCCATTCCTGTTTGAATTTCATCTAACATCATCAGCCAATTATTTTGGTCGCAAATAGCTCTAATTTGGGTTAAATAATCTTTTTGAGGAATATGAATTCCACCTTCGCCTTGAATCGGTTCCACTAGAATCGCAACGACAGATGGGTCATTTGAATAGGCTGTAATGGCATCAATATTATCAAAAGGCACGTGAATGAAACCATCTACTAAGGGGTGAAATCCTTCTTGAATCTTGTCATTGCCCGTTGCTGATAAAGTAGCTAGCGTGCGACCATGAAAGCTATTTTCCATGACGATGATTTTTGGTTGAGAAATGTTTTGGCTATTAGCAAACTTTTTCGCAATTTTGATGGCGGTTTCATTAGCTTCTGCACCTGAATTACAAAAGAACACCTTATCCATTTTGCTGAGAGCTATTAACTTGTCTGCTAGGGCTTCTTGCAGTGGAATCTCATATAAATTGGAAGTATGAATTAGTTTTTTGCTTTGTTCACAAATAGCTTTGGTAACGGCGGGGTGGTTATGCCCTAAGTTACAAACCGCAATGCCGCTAAGAGCATCTAAGTAAGCGTTGCCATGTTGATCAAAGAGAGTTGCTCCTTTGCCAGATTCAAATGAAATTGGTAATCTAGCGTAGGTGTTCATAGTCGAGTTCATACTTAATCAGCCGTTCCTTAAAAACAAAAAAGCAATCGTAAGATAAAACCCAAATCCTCATATAGCTAACGTAGGTCTCTAAACACGATGCTAGCACAACTCTTTGAAGAATCTAACATTTTTAAATATTTCGTCGAACCTATGGGTGCGACTGCATATTTAAAATATGCTAGATTATCCAAATACTTGCACTATCATTCGCGTTCTATATGAGGATTTGGGTTAAACTTGCGACTGCTATTTTTTTAAAATGAAATTTTATTATCCCAAAAGAATTATTTTATGTATCTAAATTTTAATTGCAAGTAAAGTTGAGGTTTTTACCAGATTTTTAGTAAAAAATCTCAAGATTGAGTCGTTTTAGATTAAAATTAGCGGTTGAAAAAAGATAACGTAGTTTTAAAAAGTGGCTTTAAAAACTTAAAGGAATTCGAATGAACTCAATGAGCGATCGCGATGGTTTAATTTGGTATGATGGTGAAATGGTTGAATGGCGAGAAGCTAAGACCCATGTATTAACCCATACATTACATTATGGTATGGGCGTTTTTGAAGGAGTTCGTGCCTATGAAGCGGAGCAGGGAACCGCTATTTTTCGTTTAGAAGACCATACGAATCGCCTATTTAACTCCGCTAAAATACTGAATATGCCGATGCCTTTTAGTAAAGATGAGATAAATGAAGCTCAAAGAGCCGCAGTTTATGAAAACAATCTCAAATCTGCCTATCTTCGTCCAATGGTTTTTTATGGTTCAGAAGGCATGGGATTACGGGCTGATAACCTAAAATCTCATGTTATTGTTGCCGCTTGGGAGTGGGGGGCGTATATGGGAGAAGAAAATTTAACCCGGGGTATTAAAATTGCAACCTCTTCTTTTACCCGCCATCACGTTAATGTTACTATGACTAAGGCAAAATCAAATGGCTCTTACATGAACTCAATGTTAGCTCTTCAAGAAGCGATTAGTCATGGTTGCGATGAAGCTTTATTGCTAGATGTTGATGGCTATGTGTCTGAAGGTTCAGGAGAAAATTTCTTTATGATAACAGATGGCATAATTTACACGCCAGAATTAACTTCAGCATTGGATGGGATTACCCGTAAAACTATTATGCAGTTAGCTAAAGAAGAAGGTTATGAAGTGCGTGAGAAGCGTATTACCCGTGACGAAGTTTACACTGCCGACGAAGCTTTTTTTACTGGCACTGCCGCAGAGGTAACACCTATTCGTGAACTAGATAACCGTCCTATTGGACAGGGTTCTCGTGGCTCTATTACGGAAATATTACAAGCAAAATATTTTGATGTAGTTCATGGTCGTTCCCCTAAACATTTAGACTGGTTGACGACAGTGTCTTCTCAATAATACCTAAATCCTGCAAGCACTTGCAGGATTTAGGTAATACCTTCAAAGGATTGATAAAATGACTAAGCCAAGTGTAATTCAAGTTACCTATGCCGACACCCCTTTAACCTGCCCAATGCCTAAAACTCCCGCTTGGAATGCTCACCCAAGAGTAGTATTACCGATTGAGGAAACAGGTGAAGCTAAATGCCCCTATTGTGGTGCAGAATATCTTTTAAAGGATTGGGATCCAAGTCATAAGAGCCACTAAGCTTTGGTGCAATGGTTTTTATTTGTGTAAAGATTGCCATAAAAAAACCCGCTAAAAAGCGGGTTTTTTTATGGACTAAGTTAAAAGATTATGAAGAGTAGTACATATCAAATTCAATGGGGTGAGTGGTTGCACGCATGCGTGTTACTTCTTCCATTTTAATTCTAATATACGAGTCAATAGCTTCATCAGTGAAGACTCCGCCCATTTTTAAGAAATCACGATCATTATCTAAGGCATCGAGAGCTTCTTCTAAAGAAGAGCAAACAGTTTTGAAAGTGGCTTCTTCTTCTGGAGGTAGGTCATATAAATCTTTTTCTGCTGGTTCGCCCGGTTCAATTTTATTAATAATCCCGTCAAGACCAGCCATAAGTGATGCTGCAAAAGCAAGGTATGGGTTGGCTGTAGGATCAGGATAACGCAACTCAACCCGACGTGAACGCTCTGATGGAGCATATGGGATGCGGATAGATGCCGAGCGGTTAGAGCCTGAGTATGCGATTAGAATAGGGGCTTCAAATCCAGGGACAAGACGCTTGTAAGAGTTGGTTCCAGGGTTGGTAAAGGCGTTTAATACACGGGTATGTTTCATTAGACCGCCTATGTACCACAGTGCTTCTTGTGATAGCCCTGCATATACATCTCCTGCAAAAATATTCTTACCATCTTTGGATAGTGATTGGTTAATGTGCATGCCAGAGCCATTATCGCCAACAATAGGTTTAGGCATGAAAGTTGCCGTTTTACCTAGCGCATGGCAAGTATTGTGTACTGCATATTTAAGAACCTGAACTTCATCTGCTTTAGCGGTTAGGGTATTACCTGCAACGGCTATTTCACACTGTCCACCTGATGCTACTTCATGGTGATGAGCTTCAATTTCTAGGTGCATGGCTTCTGCCATAGCGCAAATATCGGCACGAACTTCATGTAGCTGGTCTACTGGAGGGACGGGAAAGTATCCGCCTTTAACTTTAGGGCGGTGAGCCATGTTGCCTTCGGTAAACTCTCTGCCTGATGACCAAGGAGCTTCGTCGGCATCAATTTTGACGAAAGTTCCAGACATGTCTTCGCCCCATTTAACATCATCAAAGATAAAAAATTCAGGTTCTGGGCCAAAGAAAGCAGTATCGGCAATGCCAGTAGATTTAAGGTAGGCTTCTGATTTTTTGGCGATACCACGAGGGTCTTTTTCGTAAGATTCCATCGTGTCTGGAGAAACAATCATACAGCGAATAATGATGGTTGGATCATTGGTAAAAGGGTCAAGTAGGAAGCCGTCTGTTTGCGGCATCAGAATCATGTCTGAGTTATGAATGTCTTTCCATCCTTGAATCGAAGAGCCGTCAAAAGTTTCTCCTACGGAAAAAAAGTCTTCATCTACTGCAGAGGCGGGAATGGTTACATGCTGTTCTTTACCGTGAGTATCGGTGAAACGCAAGTCTGCCCATTTGACGTCATTTTCTTTGATGGTATCTAAAATAGCTTGAGGCATGAAGTTGATCCTTGTGATTATAAGTGTTTTTAAAATTTAACCCTATTGAGTTTAGCTGGAAATGTGCCAAATTTCCAATTCTTTTTTTTAGAGGGATAACTGTTTGTTTTTTTAAAGAAAATTGGGGTTTAGGGGAGAGTGATGTTTTTTGGGATAAAGTTTGACAGGTTTAATTTTGGTGCAGAGAGCTTGAATTTGGTGCAAAGGCTTCAGTTTAAAGTATTCTCAAGGGCTTAGGGTATATGTCATTTGTTTGTAATATTCAATCTGTATTATTCGGGTAAATATTTTTATAGGTTGGAAGCTTTAAATGAATGAAAAAATTCAAAAAACATTAGATTCTGCACTTAAGGGACCTGCTTTTGAGCGTAGAATGCGCATTCGAGACTTGAAAGATAAAACTTTGGGTATTGGAATCAGCTTTGGTGGGGTTGCGGTTATTGCAGCCGTGCTGTTGATTATGTTCTTTTTGATTTATGTGGTTACCCCTTTGTTCTCTGACGCTAAAATGGCAGAGGTTAATCAATTTTCTGTACCAGGTGGTGTTCAAGAGCAAACTCTACATTATAGTATTGATGAATATCAAGAGACGGCCATGCGTTTCACTTACTCTGGAGGTTTGTACGGCTTTAATGTACAAACAGGAGAAGAGTTGTCTCAAGGAAATTTGCCTTTAGGTGGAGCGAGCATTACTAGTTTTTCTGTAATTGATGAGGCAGAGCATTTATTGGCATTTGGTTTGTCTAATGGTTCGATGCTGATTGCACAATATATCTATAAAGTATCTTTTCCAGAAAATATTAGAGTTATTACCCCGCACGTTAAATTTCCTTTTGGAGATACTCCTATCCAATTAAGTTCTGGAGCTTTAGATAAAATAGCAGTTAGGGCTAGGCGTGGAGAGCTGGTTGTAGCTCACTTAGAGCAAGGATCTTCTCAAGTAAATATTACGCGTTTTTCTAAAGAAGAAGCCATGTTTGGCGGTGGTATCATCTTGTCTGTTCGTGAGTCTGGAAGTTTTGAAAAACAAACGACAGCAGATTATCTTTTCTTGGATGGAGGAACTCGGAACTTATATGTTATTTCTAAAGATGGTGCGGTAAATTATTATGACGTGAGTGATGCTGCATCTCCTAGATTATTGCAACACACTAACTTAATTTCTAGCGGCGATACAATCAGCACTGCCAGATTTTTGTTAGGTGATTATTCATTGATGATAGGTACTGAGAAGGGACATGTTTATCAGTGGTTTCCGGTTAGAAATGAACATAATATTTTTCAGTTACAGTTTATTCGAGAATTTAAAGAGTCAGACTCTGCTATTGAAATGATTGCTATAGAGCATGCTCGCAGAGGTTTTTCTACCATTTCTAGAGACGGTCAATTTGACTTACTTCACTCTACAGCAGAAAGGCATTTAATTAGTAAAGAAATAGACCCAAAAGGCTTGAACTTTGTTACTTTTACACCGCGTGCCAATGGGACTCTAGTGGAGACTGCTTCTGGAACGGTAATTTTCTATGCAATTGATAATGTTCATCCAGACGTGTCTATGAATAGTCTTTGGGGGAAGGTTTGGTATGAAGGCTATGAAGAGCCGACTTATACTTGGCAGTCTTCGGCAGCTACTTCTGATTTTGAACCTAAATTTTCAATGATGCCTTTAACCTACGGTACGATTAAAGCGGCGATGTACTCTATGTTGTTTGCGGTGCCAATTGCGATTTTGGCGGCAATCTATACAGCTTTTTTTATGGACACAAAAACTCGCCAATGGGTTAAGCCTGCGGTGGAGTTAATTGAAGCTTTGCCCACTGTTGTTTTAGGGTTTTTGGCGGGGTTATGGCTAGCTCCTTTTATGGAGGCTAACTTGTCAGGATTTTTTGCCTTGCTCATTGTTGTCCCCTTGGGGGTCTTGTTGTTTGGCTTAGCTTGGTCAAAGCTGCCAGAGTCTATTCGTTTAAGTGTCTCAGAAGGGCGTAGAGCAATATTAATTTTGCCAGTTGTTGCCTTGTTAGGATATTTTTCTATTTGGATGGCCGGGCCGATTGAAAATACTTTTTTTAATGGTGATATGCGTCACTGGTTAACCTTTAATGCGGGAATTGATTTTGATCAGAGAAATGCAATGGTAATCGGGTTTGCAATGGGATTTGCTTTAATTCCCATCATTTTCTCAGTGGCTGAAGATGCTATTTATAATGTTCCTAGTTTCTTGGTTAATGGCTCTTTAGCATTAGGAGCGAGTACTTGGCAAACTATGGTTGGGGTGGTTTTACCAACTGCAAGTCCGGGGATATTTTCGGCGATTATGTTAGGGTTTGGTCGAGGTATAGGGGAAACGATGATTGTTTTAATGGCATCAGGAAATACGCCTTTAATGGAAATAAATCTGTTTGAAGGTATGAGAACTTTAGCGGCTAACTTAGCAGTAGAAATGGCAGAAACGGCGATTGATAGTACGCATTATCGCGTTCTGTTCTTATCTGGTTTGGTTTTGTTTATATTTACCTTTATATTTAATACGTTAGCAGAAGTGGTACGTGAGCGTATGCGTCGTAAGTACGGTTCTCTTTAAGGATATATATACTCTTCGCACTCAAGAACCCCCCCCGTTTAGAGTGCGTAGATTTTTGTCAATGGCAAGGCGTAAAAATGCAGTAATAGTTAGCTATTGCAAAGCTTTACAACGCAGCCATTGGCTAAAAGATATGGGCTATAAATGGGGGGTTTTTGAGTGTGGAGAGTATAGTTAATGAAAGACTGGTTTAAAAAAGGCGAACAGTGGATTTGGCTGAGTGCCGGAGCGGTTAGTGTCAGTTTAGTGATGGTTTTTGGTCTCTTTATGTTAATAGCTTATAACGGACTTAATCATTTTTGGGCTCATAATGTTTATCAATATACGGTTGTGGTTGATGGAGAGGAACCAGAAAATATTATTGGAGAACTCCGTGAAACCAAAATGAAGCTTAGAGAAGTTCATGGCAGAGTTATTGAAACTTATGAATATTTGATAAAAATTGGTAATCGTGATATTTACGGGCTTGATTTTCGATGGATTCGTTCTCAAGACTTAGTCGACGGGATTGATAGAAAAGCTGAAAATGCAGTCGTTATTGAGCGCTATCAGTGGGGAGATGCTATTGGTAATCTTAAATCAATGTCAATTGCTGGTGAGGTTATTGCAACGGGAGAAGATGTTTTACCTAAGTTAGAAGCACAAGTGAAGGTAGCGACAGAGCTACAAAAAAACATTCGTCATATTGAAAGGGTTGTTATCGGAGGTATTAGTTACAAAATTGAGAGGTTACGTTTAGAGCAAAGGAGACTAACCGCACAGGAACGTTTTGATGCTGAGGCTGAAGCAAGAATAAGTGCTTCACGAGAAGAACTAAATAAGCAGTTTGAATCTGAAATGGTAGATATTAGAAAGCTTCATGCAGAGGCAAATAAGCTTGGGTCAGTGACTCTAACCATTGCAGATGGACGGGAATTAACGGTTGAAATTAAAAACATTGTACGTTTTTGGCAACCTAATACTATGAGCTATGGACAAAAAATGGCTTTCTTTTTTGACTCTATTGGACACTTTTTATTAGACGCTCCTCGAGAAGCCAATACTGAAGGAGGCGTATTTCCTGCAATTGTCGGTACTATCACTATGGTGATGTTGATGGCTATTTTAGTTACTCCGATGGGTGTTTTAGCAGCTATTTATATGTCTGAATATGCTAGAGAAGGCTTTGTACTTAGAATAGTTAGAATTTCTATTAACAACTTAGCAGGAGTACCCTCAATTGTATTTGGTGTTTTTGGTTTAGGGTTTTTTATCTATATTATAGGGGGTTCGATTGATGATATGTTCTTTAGTTATAGGGGGCCTAGCCCCGTATTTGGATCTCCTGGATTGCTCTGGGCCTCTTTAACTATGGCATTATTAACCTTGCCGGTGGTGATAGTTTCAACGCAAGAAGGTTTGTCTCGTGTGCCACTAGCATTACGTGAAGGAGGATTGGCTTTAGGGGCAACTAAAGCCGAAACAATTATGCGTATTGTTTTACCTATGACAACACCAGCAATTATGACAGGACTCATTCTTGCGGTAGCTCGTGCGGCGGGTGAAGTAGCTCCCTTAATGTTAGTAGGGGTAGTTAAGCTTGCTCCTGCGTTGCCAATTGATTTTAACGCGCCTTTTATTCATTTAGATCGACAATTTATGCACCTTGGATTCCATGTTTTTGATGTTGGCTTTCAAAGTCCAAATGTCGAAGCTTCTCGACCTTTGGTTTATGCCACATCGTTATTACTTGTTTTAATCATTATAAGCTTAAATTTAGGGGCGATTATGATTCGTAATCGTTTAAGAGAAAAATATAAAGCATTAGAAAATTAAATAATTAGGGAATAATCATGTCAGAAATAAAAAGTTTTACGATGGGTCGTAATTCAGAAAAGCTGCGGCTAGAGAATGAAACCATTGCCATTAATGTAACAGACTGGAACTTATATTATGGCTCTAAACAAGCATTGAATAATATTACTATGAAATTACCAGAAAAGCGGGTAACAGCTTTTATTGGACCGTCTGGTTGTGGTAAATCAACCTTGCTACGTTGTTTTAATCGTATGAATGACTTGATTGACATCGTAAGTGTTGATGGCGAGATGACTTTAAATGGTGACGACATGTATGCCAAAGAAATGAATGTAGCTGCCTTACGTCGTCGTGTCGGGATGGTGTTTCAAAAGCCCAACCCTTTCCCTAAATCAATTTATGAAAATGTTTGCTATGGGTTACGTTTGCAGGGCATTAATAGTAAGCAAATTTTAGATGAAATCATCGAATGGTCTTTGCGTGGAGCTAATCTGTGGGAGGAGGTTAAGGATCGTTTGGATGAAAATGCTCTAGGTCTATCAGGAGGACAACAACAACGTTTGTGTATCGCTAGAGCGATTGCGATTAAACCCGAAGTTTTATTGTTGGATGAGCCTACTTCATCACTAGATCCAATCTCAACTTTGGCGGTAGAAGAGCTTATTTTTGAACTTAAAGAAAAGTTTACAATTTTAATTGTAACCCATAATATGCAACAAGCAGCTCGTGTATCTGACTATACCGCATTTATGTATATGGGAGATTTGATAGAGTACACGGATACAGACTCTTTATTTACCAACCCAAAGTTAAAACGTACAGAAGATTATATTTCTGGACGCTATGGTTAACTTTTTATGATTTAGGTCTCACTTGCAGGATTTAGGTTTTAGTACAGGATATTAAACATGGAAAAAGAAGAGTTTAGTTCACATATTTCAAATCAATTTAATCGTAACTTAGAAGATTTGTTTAATCATATCTTAGAGATGGGTGGGTTGGTTGAAAGTCAATTAGAGACGGTTATTAGCGCCTTGGGTAGCGGAAGTGTTAAAAAAGCCAAAGGAGTAATTCGGTTTGATAAGGTGATTAACCAAGCAGAGCAAGAAATAGATTTATTTTGTGCAAGGGTATTGGCACGTCAACAGCCGACGGCTTCAGATTTAAGATTAATTTTGTCAACCATCCGTATTGCGATGAACCTAGAGAGAATGGGAGATGAGATTTCTAAACTGGCTAAATTAGTCATTAAATTTAATTCGGGAGAGGTAAAAGTTTGTAGTCAATTTTCAGGTTATCCTGAGTTAGTGGATATTTCAACTAGATCTAGAGAAATGCTTAAAATTACTTTAAATGCGTTTGCACGAGTGTCCATAGAAGATGCTTTAAGTATTTTTGAAGAAGAAGAGAATGTTGATAAAATTTATGTAAAAGCTTGTAAAAGCATCACTAAACAGTTCAAAGAAAATGTAGAAAATGTAGAAAATTTATTAGAGGTTTTCTCTGCTTTAAGGGCTAGTGAACGATTATCAGATCATGCCACGAATATAATGGAAAGTATTGTTTACTTAGTTAAAGGTAAAGATATTCGCAGTATGGATCAAAAAAGATTACAGTCATTTTTGGAAGGCTTAGCAAAGGAAAGCTAGAGCCTAAATCCTGCAAGCACTTGCATGGGCTTAGGTATGAGGAGTTAATAGGTAGGAGGTGTTAAATGACACAACAAACCATTATGATTGTTGAAGATGAAGCTGCTATTAGAGATATGCTTAATTTTACTTTATCAGCGGCTAATTATAAGGTGGTTGAAGCCCATAATGCTGAGCAGGCGTGGCAAATGTTAAGTAATGATAAGTTACCAGATTGTTTATTACTAGACTGGATGTTACCTGGGGTGACAGGCATTGACCTTGCGCAAAGAATTCGTAATCGAGATAAATTTTCTGCTATGCCTATTATTTTGTTAACCGCACGAGGAGAAGAAAATGATCAGGTGCAAGGGTTTGAAGCGGGAGCAGATGATTATGTGGTAAAGCCTTTTTCTCCTCGTGCCTTGGTTGCACGTATTAAAGCCTTATTACGTCGCCAAAATCCAGACATAAATGCTACTGAAATTTTGAAACAAGGAGCTTTAACACTAGATCTTTCTAGTTATCGCTTTAGCGTAAGTGGTGCTGAGGTTAAGTTAGGACCAACAGAATTTAAACTTATGCAGTTTTTTATGAGCCACCCAAACCGAGTTTACAGCCGTATGCAGTTGCTTGACTATGTTTGGGGTGAGCATGTAGTGGTTGAAGATCGCACTGTTGATGTTCATATTCGTCGTCTGCGTATAATTCTAGAACCAGTTAATCAAGCAAATGTTATTCAAACTGTTAGAGGAGCAGGTTATCGGTTTTCTGTTGAATAGGATTTAGGTATTATGGCTAGATTGTTTGGATTAGCTTTGATAGACTTAGGGATATATTGAGACCTTTGCATAAATGGATGCACAAATAAAAATGGCTATATTCCACAATCTTTTTCTCAAAAAAAC
>CAZRMK010000049.1:0-15256 GCA_964601165.1 uncultured Piscirickettsiaceae bacterium
GATATTAAGCATATATTACCTACCTTATTATAAAGTCGTTGAAAACCTTATATATAGTAGGTTAAATGGGTGCTTTAATATCCCTTTTTTGTCATAATGGCGGAGAAGAGCCATTTGAACCTATCCTTATTGTGATAGGTGAGAATTTTAAATTGCTATACGGATTAATAGCTTAGGCTAGATATGTGCAAGCACTTGCAGGATTTAGGTCATACTTAGGTTTTTAGAGGTTCCCTTTTATGAACACGCACTCAACGAGAAGAACTTTTTTAAAGTCAACCTCCAGTTTAATTGGAGCAGGGGCGGTTGCTTCTTTGTCGGGTTGTTCTTCACCAATATCTTCTAACAAAAAAATTCAAATGGGAATATCGTCTCGTCCTAGAATGCTAGATCCACGCCAAGCAACAGATGCTTTATCTAGCCGAGTAAATCGCTTAATTTATCGGCAATTAATTGACTTTAATGATTCATTTGAGCCAATTGCTGATTTAGCCTCTTGGCAACAAATATCTACCATTCATTATCGCTTTAAATTGCTAGAATTTCCTCTGTTTCATCATGGCAAAGCCTTAACTGTCGATGATGTTGTGGCAACCTATCAATCTGTTTTATCTCCAGATTCAGGCTCCCCTCATAGAGGTTCCTTAAAGGGAATTAAAAAAGTAGAGGCCATCAACGCACAAGAAATAGACTTTCATTTAAAACAAGCCGATGCTTTATTTGTTGGTCGTTTAGTGTTGGGTATTTTACCCGCCGATTTATTAACAGCAGATCATCGCTTTATAGACAAACCAATTGGTTGTGGAGCTTGTCGGTTTATTTCTTTGACAGAGCAGAGATTAATATTGCAAAGACCCGATTTAACCGAACTGCATTTTGTGGCAGTTAGAGATGCCATGATACGAGTTCTAAAGTTAAAAGCAGGAGAATTGGATATTGTTCAAAATGACCTATCTCCAGAACTAGTAAATTATTGTAATGATCATGAATCCTTAAAGGTGAATTGGCATCAAGGGACTAACTTTAGTTATATTGGTTATAACTTTGAAGATGAGTTATTAAGCCAATTAGCGGTTCGCCAAGCAATTGCTTACGGTATTAATCGTCAAGAAATAATTGACGCGATGTTTTCTGGACGAGCACGTTTAGCGGGAGGTCTGTTAGTGCCAGAACATTGGGCAGGAGTACCTGATATTAATGGCTATGAGTATAATCCAGAGAAAGCTCGCAATTTATTAAAATCCGTACCAAATTTATCAAGTCTGGTAAATTCTGATGGTTTAATTGAGTTTAGCTATAAAACCTCTTCCGATCCTACACGGATTCGTTTAGCAACAATTTACCAATCCCAGCTTAGAAAAGTAGGAATTCAATTAAACATTCAAAGTTACGACTGGGGTACTTTTTTTAACGATATTAAACAGGGACGATTCCAACTATTTGGTTTGGCATGGGTTGGTGTAAAAAGCCCCGATATTTTTCAATATGTATTTTATAGTGGAGCTATTCCACCCAACGGAGCTAATCGCGGGCGTTATCGTGATGACCTAGCGGATAGCTTGATTCGCAAAGCTGCTAAAAGCCAGTCTATTGCCGAACAAGCAGAACTATATCGTCAATTACAACGGCATTTACAAGCAACTTTAGCAGCCTTGCCCCTGTGGTATGAAGATCATTATTCGGTGATGCGAAATGATATTTATAATTATCAACTCTATTCCGATGGCCGCTTAGATGGTTTGTTAAATATTAAAAAAACAGGTTCTAATCCACTCCTTATCTTAAACGGTACTGAATAGGGATCTTAATCTTCCATTGTGTTTTTGATATTTCTGGAGGAAAGGGTTTAAAAAAGCTATTCATGCTTTCTGTAATGATAGCAAGGGCAGCTTGGTCTAAAATGTCTCTTCCTGAAGAGTCTATTATTTGTACTTGCTGTATTCTACCGCTAGGTAAAATAACAAAGCTTAGTTTTACCTCTCCCTCCCAGTTTCTTCTTTTTGCACGTTTTGGATAGCTGTCTTGTGCTAATCGATTTAATAAATGACTTAATTCACCTAAATAACGTTGTTTAGCTAGAGCAATATCTTTGTTAGAAAATAAAGTGCTCTGTATTTTTTGTAATTGACTACTTTCAGGGCTTTTTAAATTATTTTTTATATTAACTTCGTTTGAAGTTATTTTACTGGGTTCTTGGGTTACAGGTTTAGCAATATTCGTGGGTTTTACCTCTGGTTTAGGCTCTGGCTTAGGCTCTGGTTTAGGCTCTGGTTTAGGCTCTGGTTTAGGCTCTGGCTTAGGCTCTGGCTTAGGCTCTGGTTTAGGCTCTGGCTTAGGCTCTTTAACAATGGCAGGGGTGACTGTTTCTGTAGTTGGTTCTGAGGTTACTTCAGAGACTTTAGCAGTAGTTTTTATTGCTGCATATTGGAACATGCTTAGGGATATAGGCATGGCGTTAATTTGAACAGGCTCGACCTTAACATCTGGTTGCAAAGCAAAATAAATGCCAGCAGCAACGACTGAATATAAAAAAAATGTAATTGTAAAACTTGAAAAATATCGCATAAACTAACTATCCAGCTTTAGTCAGAATAGTAAGATTATCAAGTTCTTTTAATTTAAGTGCATCAATTAATTTTACAAAGTATTTAAACTTAGCTTGCTGGTCTATCTTAATAACAATAGGATTGTCTGAACTTATATTCTGTAAAATATTACTTAAATCTTTAAAGTGAATAGGTTTTTCATCTAAAAACAAAGCATTTTCGGCATTAACACTAAATTTTAGAGCAGTTTCATCGTGTTTTGGTGCGTAAATTTCGGTGCTTTCGGTTATTGGTAAATCAAGATTTAAAGCATCATGCACAATAAAGCTCGCGGTTATTAGAACAATAGCTAGCAAAACTAGCATGACATCAATAAAAGGAATAACGTTCATTTCATCAAATCTTTTCATGAGTTTACTACTCTTTTAAATCTTTATTGGCATAAAATTTAGCTTGCAGAACATCAACCTTACGCATTAAACCGTTATATGACATTGTGCAAGGTATTGCTAAAGCTATACCTGCCGCCGTTACTTGAAGAGCTAGAGCTAGTCCTACCATAACTTGACTAATTTCAATAGCTCCATCTGCCATACCAATGTCATGAAAAGTCATTAAAATACCTACTACGGTACCGACTAATCCAACATAGGGAGCATTAGCTCCTATGGTATAAATTATTGTAAGATTACTAGTTAAATCTACATTTAATAAATCTTTATGGTTATATTGCGAAATATTTACTTTGCGAAAAAACATTAAACGCTCAATTGAAAACCAAGTTGCTAAAAATCCCATGAAAGCTAATAATCCAAAAAAACCAAATTTTACTGATTCTATTTCTATTTCCATTTATTTGTATTCTTCGTAGATAAATTTTAAAGAGGCTCCTTAAGTATACTAAACAACATTGTTTTTAACAAATGTTAATGCTAATCGTTCTTAACCTTAACCAGTAATTATTTATGTTAGAATTCGGGCAAATATTTTAAGGTAAAATTTGGACGTGATATTCATATTTAATTACAGGTTTGACCTGTCTAGAGCTACACTGCTATGAACTTTATTTTGGATGTTTATGACAACCTGCACTATTTAGATTTACTGGGAACGGTTGTTTTTGCTTTTACAGGCTTATTAGCCGCTAGCCGCAAACAGTTGGATTTGTTTGGTGCGTTAGTCATCGCAATGGTGACCGCGATTGGAGGCGGTACGTTGCGAGACTTAATCTTGGATCAGCCAGTTTTTTGGGTTCAAGAGCCTATTTATATTTATGTAGTGACTATTGCAACACTATTTTTGTTTGTTTATGCTCGTTTTAAAGCTCCTCCCATGAGGGCTTTAGTATTTTTAGATGCGATAGGTTTGGCGACCTTTACGGTTATTGGTGCTTATAAAGCCATTGATTTAGGGTTTTCTGACCCTATTGTGATTATCACAGGCGTCATGACAGCTGTAGTAGGCGGTATTATTCGTGATGTCTTGGTAGGAGAAATTCCCTTAATCTTTCGTAAAGAAATCTATGCCACCGCTTCTTTTGTGGGGGCGAGTTTATTGTTAGTCTTTATAGATTTAGGTCTGGGGCTAGATTTGTCTATTTTACTCGCAATGTTGATAATATTATTTTTAAGACTAGGAGCAATCATTTATAATATCAGCCTACCGGTTTTTAAACCAATTAATCCGCGCGAATAAGGTTTCTTTTTATGTTCAAACTGCCATTTGAGTTATTGTTAGGCTATAGGTACACACGAGCAAAGCGTCGCAATGGCTTTATATCGTTTATTTCACTTTCTTCTATTCTTGGTATTGCACTAGGTGTGACTGCTTTAATTACGATTATGTCGATTATGAATGGCTTTCAAACCGAATTACGAGATCGTATTTTAGGTATGACAGCACATATGACTCTATCTGAAGCAAGAGATCGTTTAAGCGACTGGGAGTCTCTTTACGCCAAAGTAAAAACTATTCCTAAGGTAGAGGGAGCCGCTCCTAATATTATGGAGAAGGGCATGCTAACGCGAGGAGACAGGGTAAGAGGGGTTTTAATTAGAGGAATATTGCCTGAGTACGAAGTTGAAGTAACTGATATAGAATCTAAAATGGTCGTAGGTAGTATGAGCGATCTTAAGGCTCTAGAATACAGCATTATTTTAGGGTCTGAGTTGGCTTTAAGTTTAGGGGTAGGTGTAGGCGATAAAGTTACTCTTTTGGCTCCACAAGGCTCTATTTCTGCAATGGGGATTATTCCCAGAATTAAACGCTTTACAGTGGTTGGCATGTTTACCGCGGGGATGTTTGAGCATGATAGCGGGGTGGCCTTAATTCATCTTACTGATGCACAAAGGGTCTTTAAGTATCGAGATAAAGTTTCGGGATTACAGCTGCAATTAACTGATATGTTTGACTTGGATGAAGTGCGTCAATCCATTGGCGAAATAACTGATGAAACCTTATTTGTACGAGATTGGACACAGCAGCATGCTAATTTTTTTAAAGCGATAGAAATGGAAAAACGCATGATGTTTATTGTGCTGACTTTAATTATTATGGTGGCGGCATTTAATATTGTTTCAACCATGATTATGGTGGTAACAGATAAGCAAAAAGATATTGCAGTTCTCAGAACTTTAGGTGCTTCACCCTTAAGTATTCAAACTATCTTTATTATTCAAGGGCTTATTATAGGTATAGCAGGCACCTTATTAGGGTTGGCAGGCGGCATTAGCTTGTCGCTTAATATTGACGTGATCGTTCCCTTTATAGAAAGAATACTCGGCATTACCTTTTTCCCGCCCGATATTTATTATATTAGCGTCGTTCCCTCTGAATTAGCCTGGAGAGAAGTTAGGATGGTTGCAGGTGTTGCCTTTGGATTAACTTTGTTGGCTACGCTTTATCCAGCTTATAGAGCGTCAAAAACTCAACCTGCAGAGGCATTGCGTTATGAATAATATCAATATGGAACAGCCTGTTTTAAGTGCCAATAAGCTGCAAAAAACTTTTCAAGAGGGTGACTTAACTACGGAAGTGCTTAAAGGGATTGACTTTAAACTTTATCCTCATGAAAAACTTGCCATTATCGGCAGTTCTGGTTCTGGAAAAAGTACCTTATTGCATTTGTTAGCAGGTTTAGATTTACCAACATCTGGTGAAGTTGAATTAATGGGACAGTCCTTTTCAAAGCTAAGAGAGGCTCAGCGTGGTCATTTGCGTAATCAGTATTTAGGGTTTGTGTATCAATTCCATTTTTTACTGCCAGAATTGGATGCTTTAGAAAATACTATGTTGCCTTTAAGAGTTGCAAGAATGAATGCTAAGCAAGCAGAAGAAAAGTCGAGGGATTTGTTAGATAAAGTTGGTCTTTCACACCGTCTGCACCATAAACCCAGCGAGCTTTCAGGGGGAGAACGCCAGCGAGTTGCTATTGCTCGTGCTCTAATTACCGAGCCAGCCTGTGTTTTAGCAGATGAACCGACAGGAAACTTAGATGAATATGCAGCTCAACAGGTATTTGATTTAATGCTAGAGCTAAATCATGAGTTAAATACTGCTTTATTGATTGTAACTCATGATTTGAGATTAGCTGCCAAAATGGATCGTCAGCTTCAGCTAACTTCAGGGCAGTTTTTAGATAATAGTATTTCTAAAGATTAGTTATGTTATCCATTCAGTCTATTAGCCTGCAAGCAGGTATTAAACCTTTACTTGAAAAAGCATCATTTACTTTACATCCTGGACAAAAAGTAGGATTAATTGGTCAAAATGGTGCAGGAAAAACTACCCTCTTTAAAGCCATTCTTAACTTGGCACATTATGATGCGGGTAGTATTTCTATGCCCAATAATTGGCTAGTTGGTTATGTAGAGCAAGAAGTAGAAACTAATAATATTACTGCTTTAGATTATGTGACTTCTGGTGATACGGTTTATGCTAAGGTTAATGCTAATATACAGCAAGCAGAGTTAGAAGAACATCATGAAAATATGGTCAAGTTCTATGACGATCTTGATAAAATTTCGGGCTATCATATCCCACAAAAAGCTCAACAGCTTTTATACGGGTTAGGCTTCGTTGAAGAAGATTTTATTAAACCAATTCAATCTTTTTCTGGCGGCTGGCAGGTTCGTTTAAAGCTTGCTAGAGCTTTAATGCAACGAGCAGACTTATTGTTATTAGATGAGCCAACAAATCACCTAGATATTGAAGCCGTTGCTTGGTTAATTCAATGGCTAAAACAGTTTGAAGGGGCAGTGGTGGTAATTTCTCACGACCGCCATTTTCTTGATGAAGTTGTACAGGGCATTGCACATATTCATCAGCAAAAAATTCATTACTATTCTGGCAATTTCGAATCTTTTGAGCTGCAACGTAACGAGCAGTTGATGCAACAGCAATCGTTACATGATAAACAAAAACAACAGATGCAACACCTTAAATCTTTTATAGATCGTTTTAAAGCTAAGGCTTCAAAAGCTAAGCAGGCTCAAAGCAGGGTTAAGGCTTTAGAGCGTATGGACAAAGTTGCTGCTGTACAAGCCAGTAATCCTTTTTTATTCCAGTTTGCTAACGCCAGCCACCTGCCTGATCCCATGTTGCAAATGTACAATTTGACTTTTGGTTACGATATAGAAAAACCAATTATTAAACAAGCAGATTTCGTCTTGAGGGCAGGCGATAGAATTGGCTTAGTTGGAATTAATGGTTCAGGTAAATCTACCTTGTTAAAATTGTTAGTTGGCGATATTAAGCCTAGTTCTGGTCGAATACAAGTGAGCAAGGGTGTTAGTTTTGGATATTTTGCACAGCATCAGCTAGAGTCTCTAGTGCTGGAACAATCTCCTATTGAACATATGCTATTGCTTTCCCCCGCTATATCAGATAAAGAGGCGAGAAGTTTTTTAGGTCAGTTTGGCTTTTCAAGTGAAAAAGCTCTTGATAAAGTTTCCCTGTTTTCGGGAGGAGAAAAGGCCAGACTCTCTTTAGCATTAATTGTTTATCAAAAGCCAAATCTTATTATTTTAGATGAGCCGACTAATCATCTTGATATGGAAACTCGTGATGCATTAGATATAGCACTGCAAGAATTTGATGGAGCTTTAATTTTAGTGACTCACGATCAGCATCTTCTAGAAAGTATTGTTGATCAATACTGGTGGGTTCATGATGGACGAGTGCAGAAGCATAATGGAGATTTAGAGAGCTATTTACAACAACGTTTAAAACAAATTAAACAGCTTCAGTACACGGTTAAGCAGGCGGTTATTTCTTCTGATACTAATGAAAATAATGCCAATAAAAAGCAACAACGTCAAGCAAGTGCAGAGCAACGTAAAGTTTTAAATAAAGCAATTAGAGTTCAAACTAAACAGCTTAAAAAAGTAGAAAGTGTCTTACAGAAATCTCAAGAAAGGCTCCAGGAATTACATTTTAAAATGGAAGACTCATCTTTATATGAAGCTGAGCAATTAGAGCAATTTAAAGATATCTTAAAAGAAGAAACTAGTCTTAAAATAAGTATTGAAGAGTTTGAAGAAGAATGGTTGTTGCTGGAAGTTGAGATAGAAAATATTCTATACAATTTTAAAACCCCTTCCAAAAGCTAATTTTTAAAGGGGTTTGTAGAGATGATCTTATTTAAAAACCTGACCGTGTTTAAAGCCAAATTTCCTTAAAATCTTGACCATTGGGCAAAAACCAGTGACCCCCGCAAATAGTAAATTTGCCCCAACAAATGCAGTCAAAAAAAGCCATGCACTTGCAAAATAAACACTCAATATTACAGAAGTTAATACCATAACTCCTGCTACTATTAATACAATTTTTTCAATAGGCATTACAAATATATCCTTAAAGTTTTTAAGCAATTAAATTAAAAGAGACCCTACTATAATTTATGCGTTAGGGTCTCTAAAAAAACTGTGCCGAATTTTAACACGCTTTAAAAAAACATAAAACAAATTTTTTCTTTTCATGTATAAGTTAAGCTAGTATAATCTAGCGTTTATTTTTGACTTTAACGATATTGAGATTTCAACATGCAAGTAACCTTAAAAAGGCCTGAACAAGGCTTAGAGCACAAGATAACAGTTTCTTTTCCTGCCGATGAATTAAATTCTGCAGTTGATAAAAAGTTAGTCAGCATGCGTCGCACAGTAAAAATGGATGGATTTCGTCCGGGTAAAGTGCCTATGAATATCGTCAAAAAACGTTATAGGGGTGAGGTTCGTCAAGATGCTATCGGCGAGCATATTCAAAAATCCTTTTATGAAGCAGTTGAGGCAGAGTCATTAAAAGTGGCGGGTTACCCTCGTTTTGATGAGCTTGATGATAAAGAAGACCAGATTACTTATACAGCTTTTTTTGAGGTTTATCCAGTAATTAATGTTCCAGAATTTTCATCAATGGAAGTTGAGAGAATTGTTGCTGAAGTGACTGAGGATGATGTTGAAACTATGATTACTAAGCTTCGCGAGCAACGTCAAGCATGGAAGCCAGGTAATGATGATAAAAAGGCTCAAATAGGCGAGCAAGTTATTATTGGTTTTGTTGGTAAATTAAATGGTGAAGAGTTTGATGGTGGTAAGGGCGAAGATCTTCCTTTGGAGCTAGGCAGTGGTAGAATGATTCCTGGGTTTGAAGACGGTATCATTGATATGAAAAAGGGTGAAGAAAAAACCATTGAAGTGACTTTTCCAGAAGATTACCAGTCAGAAAGCTTAAAAGGCCAGGCAGTTACTTTTGATATTACAGTGCATTCCGTTCAATCAAAAGTACTGCCAGAATTGGACGAAGAATTTATTAAATCTTTTGGAGTAGACGACGGGACAGAGTCCTCTTTACGTGCTGAAATTAAAAGCAATATGGAGAAAGAATTATCCCGTGCGGTAGATAATAAAAATCGTACGATGGTTCTTGAGTCCTTGTCACAAGCAGTTGATATTACTTTGCCGAGAGCAATTTTAGATAAAGAAATAGACAGCCTGATGAAGCGTGCGACTAAAAATATGCAGAAACAAGGAGTTAAATCTGGAGGAGTTAACTTAACGGCAGAGCAGTTTGAAAAAGAAGCCGAGACGCGGGTTAAATTAGGTTTAATTTTAGGCGAGATTATCAAAGAAAACGATTTTAAAGCTACCAAAGAAGATGCCACTGCATTTATTAAAGAGCAAGCTTCTTCTTATGAGGATCCTTCTGAAGTTATTAATTGGTACCAATCTAATTCTCAGGCAATGGCTGAAATTGAATCTATTATTGTTGAAAAGCAAGTTGCGGCTAAAGTTTTATCAGAAGCAAAAGTAACTGAAATTACTAAAGCCTTTGATGAGATTGTTAATCCAGCAGCTTAAACATCTATTTAGTAAGATTCTAACCCAGAACATCCCTACATAGAAACGCGAAATAGCTTGTATCTTGTGCCATAGTGAAGTCACTGATGCAGGCTTAATTAATTAAAAGGTTTATTGAATGCATTTAGATATGATCCAAAACGCATTAGTTCCAATGGTAGTTGAACAAACTAGCCGCGGAGAAAGGTCTTATGATATTTACTCTAGGTTATTGAAAGAACGGGTTATTTTTTTAGTTGGTCAAGTAGAAGATCATATGGCCAATTTAATTGTAGCTCAGCTACTATTTTTAGAGTCTGAAAACCCAGATAAAGATATTCACTTGTACATTAACTCGCCAGGAGGAAGTGTTACAGCAGGTATGGCTATTTACGATACTATGCGTTTTATTAAGCCTGATGTTAGTACTATGTGTATTGGGCAAGCCGCTAGTATGGGTTCATTTTTACTCTCTGCGGGTGCCAAAGATAAACGTTTTGCTTTGCCTAATTCTAGGGTTATGATTCACCAGCCTTTAGGTGGGTTTCAAGGTCAAGCGAGTGATATTGCGATACATGCTCAAGAAATTATGCAAATTAAGCAAAAACTA
Organism: uncultured Piscirickettsiaceae bacterium; assembly: GCA_964601165.1. Classification (GTDB taxonomy): domain Bacteria; phylum Pseudomonadota; class Gammaproteobacteria; order Thiomicrospirales; family Thiomicrospiraceae; genus Thiosulfativibrio. The sequence goes on from CAZRMK010000049.1 coordinate 10,488, forward strand.
AATCAATCTTTAGCAGAGCACACTGGTCAGCCAATCAAGCAAATTGAAAAAGATACTGATCGTGATAATTTTATGAGTGCCCAACAAGCTTGTGAATATGGTTTAATAGATAAAGTGCTATCTAGCCGAAACGGATAAGAGTTCCTATGTCAGATAAAAATTTATATTGTTCTTTTTGCGGTAAAGCACAAAAAGAAGTTCGAAAGTTAATTGCAGGGCCATCTGTTTATGTCTGTGATGAATGCGTTGATCTCTGTAACGATATTCTGCGTGATGAATTTGGTTCTGAGGCTGAAAAAGCCGGTTCATTTCAGCTTGATAAGTTACCAACTCCTAAAGAAATTAGCAGCATTTTAGATGATTATGTTATTGGACAGCAACGAGCTAAAAAAGTATTATCTGTTGCTGTTTACAACCATTATAAACGCTTGCAGCAGCAATCAAAACAAGAAGACGATGTTGAGTTAACCAAAAGTAATGTTTTATTTATTGGGCCAACGGGTTCAGGTAAAACACTGTTAGCACAAACTCTAGCTAGATTACTTGATGTGCCTTTTGCGATTGCGGATGCTACTACTTTGACGGAGGCAGGTTATGTAGGAGAGGACGTTGAAAGTATTCTATTGAAGCTTTTAAATGGTTGTGACAATGATCCAGATAAAGCTGAACATGGTATTATTTATATTGATGAAATTGATAAAATTACTCGTAAGTCTGAAAACTCTTCTATTACTCGTGACGTCTCTGGTGAAGGGGTTCAACAAGCACTTTTAAAGTTGATTGAAGGCACTGTAGCTAACGTGCCTCCTCAAGGGGGAAGAAAGCATCCAAATCAAGAAATGATTCAGGTTGATACCTCAAATATTCTTTTTATTGTTGGGGGAGCTTTTCAGGGGCTAGATAAAATTATTGACCAGCGAAGTGAGAAAAATGCAGGAATTGGTTTTTCAGCCAATGTTAAGACAAAGGATGAAAAAACTACGCTTTCAGAAAAGTTTGCAAATATTGAACCTGAAGATCTAATTAAGTTTGGTTTAATTCCCGAGTTTATAGGTCGTCTTCCTGTTATAGCTTCTCTAGATGAGCTTGACGAATCTGCTTTAGTAAGAATTTTAACGGAACCTAAGAATGCCTTGATTAAGCAGTTTAAAAAAATGTTTGAGTTAGAGGGAGTTGAGTTACAGTTTAGGAAAGATGCACTGTCTGAAATTGCAAGATTAGCGATTATGAAAAAAACGGGAGCACGAGGGTTACGCTCTATTTTGGAACAAGCTTTGCTAGACACAATGTATGAATTACCTAGTCTTGATGATGTTGAAAAAGTAATGGTCAATAAAGCGGTTATTCAAAGCAAAAAGAAACCTATTTTGATGTATAAAGATTTATCAACAAAGGCTGTCAGTGAGAAGGGCGTGGGTTAATTTATTATCCACAGGTTCCTAGTAAAAAATAAGAAGAAAAAGCATGGAAATAAACCAAATAGATATTAAAGAGAAGGTCTTTGTACTAGCTTTAAGAGATGTTATTGTTTTCCCTGGCATGGTGGTGCCATTATTTGTTGGGCGTGATAAGTCCCGCCATGCGCTGAGAGAAGCGATGAAGGAAGACAAGCAAATTTTTCTCATCACACAAAAAAACAATATTAAAGATGTTCCTGTTGCCAGTGATCTGTATAAGATTGGAGTTATGGCGAATATTTTACAAATTTTAAAATTACCAGATGGAACAGACAAGGTTTTAGTTGAAGGCGTTAAGCGTTTTAAATTACTCTCTCTTTACGACGAAGGGTTGTTTTTAACGGGAGATGTTGAGCAACTTAAACTGGAAGATTCTCCATCAAAAGAAAATCCTATTATCATTCGAAGAATTCAGGATCGTTTCGTTGTCTATGCCAGCCTAAAAAAGAAAATTTCTTCTGAAGTTAAAAAAAGTGTTTCTGTTGTTAAGGATGGAAATAGATTGGTAGATATTATCTCCGCTAACTTAAAACTTTCAATCGAAGAAAAGCAGTTTTTGTTAGAAATAACGCATTTAACTGAGCGCTTGGAGCGTATTTTAGCAACTATTGAAACAGAAATTGATATTTTAGAGTCTGAAGGTCGTATTAATGCTCGTGTTAAAAAATACATGGATAAAACACAACGTAATTTCTATTTAAATACTAAGCTAAAAGCCATTCATGAAGAGTTAGGTGAAGGTGCAGTTGAGGAAGAGGGGAGTGAGCTTACTAATCTTAAAAAGCGTATAGAGACTACAGGTTTGTCTGTACAGGCACTAAAAGTAGCTAATGAAGAGTTTAAAAAGCTTCGTGCCATGCCTGCACAATCTTCTGAAGCTAATATTGTTAGAAATTATATTGACTGGCTGTTGAGTATTCCTTGGAAAAAACGTAGTCGGGTTTCTAAAGACTTAAATAAAGCACAATTAATTTTAGATACTAAACATTATGGTCTAGAAAAAGTTAAAGAACGAATTATTGAGTATTTAGCAGTTCAAAAACGTATTAACAAAATAAAAGGACCAATACTTTGTTTAGTCGGCCCTCCAGGGGTTGGAAAAACATCTTTAGCAAAATCTATTGCAGAAGCAACCAATCGTCAGTTTGTCAAAATGTCACTAGGTGGAGTAAGAGATGAAGCTGAAATAAGAGGTCATCGTAAAACCTACTTAGGAGCAATGCCTGGAAGAATTATTCAAAAAATGAAAATAGCAGGAACTAAGAACCCTTTATTTCTACTTGATGAGATCGATAAAATGGCACGTGATCAACGTGGCGATCCTTCCAGTGCTTTATTAGAAGTCCTTGATCCAGAACAAAATAAACATTTTAATGATCATTATTTAGAGGTAGATTATGATTTGTCGGATGTTATGTTTGTAGCGACTGCAAACTCTATGGATATGCCAGCACCCTTGATGGATCGTATGGAAATTATTAATTTGTCAGGCTATACTGAAATTGAAAAAAGACATATTTCTACCCAGCATCTTTTTCCTAAAGCTCTAAAAGATCATGGATTAAAGCCAGAAGAACTTTTGATTCCTGATGAAACGGTTACCGCAATTATTCAGAGTTATACCCGTGAATCTGGGGTGCGATTATTAGATCAAGAGCTGGCAAAAATTTGTAGAAAAGCCATTAAGCGTATCGTTACTAATGAAATTGAAACCCCTATTAAAGTCCTACCTGAAAATTTAGAAGATTATTTAGGGGTAGGGCGTTATCGAATAGGTTTAGCCGATGAAAAAAATCAAATAGGTCAGGTTGCAGGGCTCGCTTGGACTCGTGTTGGAGGGGATTTGTTACGAATTGAAGCAGTTTCTATGTCTGGTAAAGGCAAAAATATTTCAACGGGACAGCTTGGTAGCGTTATGCAGGAATCAACTCAAACTGCTATGAGTGTTATTCGAAGCCGCTCTAAAAGTTTAGGTTTAGAAGATGACTTTTATGAAAAGCAAGATATTCATTTGCATTTTCCTGAAGGAGCGATTAAAAAAGATGGCCCAAGTGCAGGAATTGCTATTTGTACTGCGATTGCGTCTGTCTTAACTGGTATTCCTGTAAGGTCAGAAGTGGCCATGACAGGAGAAATAACTTTAAGGGGAGAGGTGCTCCCTATAGGAGGGCTAAAAGAAAAGATGCTTGCCGCCCTAAGAGGAGGCATTAGTACTATTTTAATACCTCATGATAACGTACGAGATTTATCTGAGATTCCTGATGATATTAAATCGGGATTAAATATTATTCCGGTGCAATGGGTCGAAGAAGTTTTGGGCATTGCTTTAGAGTCTAAGCCTGTTTTGATAGAACAAAATGCCGATAAAAGTATTGAAGTTCTTGATCAAATTGTATCTTCAGAGCATGAAATTAGTAAAAAACAAATAAAAACCCATTAAAAGATGGTAATTTCTTGACAGAAGACAATTAATCTTGATATAACTACCCTAGTTTTGTGAGAGTGTTTTAATTATTAATATAATTTCTCGAATTCTTATTTAAAAACGTTGGCATATAACACTCTGTCTTGCCTTTCTAAATGTGGTTTTTAAATATGAATTTGGAGTATTTTGGAGAAAGTAAGAACATGAATAAATCTGAATTAGTCAGTGCAATTGCAGAAGAGTCAGGATTAACAAAAGCAGATTCTGCTAAAGCGTTAGATGCAACGGTTGTGGCAATTACAACAGCAATGAGTTCTGGAGACTCTGTTGCTATTATTGGGTTTGGTACGTTTAAAGTTGCTGATCGTGCTGCACGTACTGGTCGTAACCCTCAAACTGGTGCCGAGATGCAGATACCTGCAGCTAGAGTACCAAAGTTTACTGCAGGTAAAGCCCTTAAAGAAGCTGTAAATAAATCTTAATTTTTTCTCTTATTTAAAAGAATCTCAAAGTTACTATTTATATACTTTGAGATTTTTTTGTTTACCCTCTATGTCAGAATAGTTGTCACCCTAATCTTTTATAAAACCAGAGGGAAAATAGGAGCAAAATATGGCTTATCCATTAGAACGTAAAGAAGCAATACTTAACAAATTACTACCGCCTATCAGTAAATTAGCAGTAGAGGTTCGGTGTTTGTCAGGATAGTTGTCACCTTTTACTCAAAAATTAACCTACTATTTCTACAACCCCATTTTTATCTCGATCAGGGTTCAACATAACCGCTCCAACAGGCTCACAATTCCTCACAGAACCTGATCATCGGTTTGGGCTTGCTCAACCTATCTGCCTCTGCTTTATTTGGAGAATTAAATATTTGGCGAATT
>CAZRMK010000050.1:0-15071 GCA_964601165.1 uncultured Piscirickettsiaceae bacterium
AAGATTGTAGAAATGGATGAGATGCATAGCTATGTTGGCTCAAAAAAAACTATTGCTGGATCTGGATTGCTGTTGATAGACTTGGAAAGCGATTTCTCCATTGTGTCACTGGGGACAGAAGCACGGAAACAGGAAAGCAGCTTTGGGAAGCCATAGAGGACAAGGAAATAGAGATGGTGGCAACAGATTATTGGAAACCATACGAAGGTTTTGTGCCTCCTGAAAAACATATACAATCAAAAGCAGAAACGTTTACTGTCGAAGGTTACAATAGCTTGTTTCGTCACTTTCTTGCACGACTAAGACGGAAAACAAAGTGCTATAGCAAGTCTGAAAAAATGCTCAAACATTCTTTCTTAATGCTCAAACATTCTTTCTTAATGCTTATGACAAAACGCAACGAAGGACTGGATCACTTAATAGCTATGCTAAATTAACAATGCCATTGATTTTTATAACTATAGAAGATTCCATGAAACTTTAGAATATAAAAAGCCTATGGCTACTTATCATGAAAGCTTAAAACTTAATGAATTAAAGCACCAAGCATTAGCTAATGGCTTGTGTATGGTAGCTTAGCAATTCTGGAATTAAATCTTATAAAAAATTGTCTTGATTTTTGGGGTAGTATATTCTCCTTGCTATGTGACTTTTCTTGGATCGTGTCATCAAAAATTAAAACGCCCTCATCCGTTTCAATTTCTCTCACTGTTTTTTTGATGACCTTCCACATATCTTTGGAGGTAAAATCTTGTTGAGAAAGAAATCGAGTTATTTGGTCATGGCTGATCTCATTGTCAACTAAGTCTGACAATCCCGTTGCTGTTGTATAGCTAAAGGATGTGATCAGGTAATCCGTGTATAAATCAAAAATATCAGGTGTTTTCATATCCGTTATTTTAATAGAAATATCTGGGAATGCGTAACATCAGGTAATAAGGATGAATTAAAGTCTGATCTGGACAAATTCTTGGTCTTTTACAACCTTAACCGAAGGCATGGAGGCTTAAAGCGGGAATTAAAGGTGAGAACGCCCTTTGAAGCGGTTCAATATTGGTATAGAATAAAACCAGAAATATTTAAAAAATCTCCTGATATGTTTCAGGCTGACCTTTTAAAAAATCATGGTATAACGTAGTGAAACTTGATATTTAGGTTAAACTCAAGCAATGCCTTGTTTTTCACGCATTTCTTGTTTTCGCTTCATTTCAACCGTTAAGATTGCAGTTGGTCTAGCTTCCATTCTAGGCAGTCCTATTTCGTCACCTGATAGCTTGCAGTAACCATAATCTCCTGTTTCAAGGTCTTGCAAGGATTTATTAATTTTAGCAATTAATTTTCTTTCACGGTCACGGGTTCTAAGTTCTAGAGAAAATTCTTCTTCTTGAGAAGCTCTGTCGCTTGGGTCTGCTGGGGTTTCTGAATCTTTTTTTAGGTGACTTACGGTTGAGGCAGCTTCTTCAATCAGTTGTTGTTTCCAAGCTTTAAGTTTGTTACGAAAATGCTCTAGCATTTCACTGCTCATATATTCTTCACCCTTTTTTACTTGGTAAGCAGGGTAGTCTTCAATAAAATCTGTTTTTGTAGTCATTTTTTTCTCAACTATTTTCTATTTAGGTTCAAATATAAATCGCATTTATATCAAGTTTTAGCCCTTTTGGCAACTTAAAATAGCGATTTAATTAAAAATCACGTATAGTTTCTCTTTCAAGAATTTCAAGAGAATAATTTTTCATGGCAAGTTTACAAGCGTTATTATTTGACGTAGATGGTACTTTAGCGGACACGGAAAAAGATGGGCATCGTGTAGCTTTTAATATGGCTTTTAATGCAGCAGGATTAGACTGGAATTGGGATACTGCCTTATATGGAGAGCTTCTGGCAGTTACGGGGGGGAAAGAACGAATTCGTTTTTATCTTGATAAATTTAATACTATTTTTAAAAAGCCCTTAGATTTTGATGGGTTTGTTAAAGGGTTGCATGCGGAAAAAACTAAGTTTTATGTACAGTTGATGACTGAAGGAAGAGTACCTCTTCGTACAGGGGTCGAAAAGCTTATTAAACAAGCTAAGGCTGCTGGTATGCGCATGGCAATAGTTACAACGACAACGCCAGAAAATGTTACCGCTTTATTAGAAAATACACTTGGAGCAGCTTCAGAGTCTTGGTTTGAAGTTATTGCTGCGGGAGATGTTGTGCCAGATAAAAAACCCGCTCCCGATATTTTCTTGTGGGCATTAGAGAAAATGCACTTAACCGCAGAAGAAACTATTGGATTTGAGGATTCATTAAATGGCATTTTGTCTGCTACAGCAGCAAAAGTTAAAACCATTGTGACAATTAATGATTATACTCAGCATGATGACTTTTCATCTGCCGCTCTGGTTCTTAATCATATGGGAGATGAAAACACTCCTTTCAAAGTATTGCAAGGCGATGCTTTTGGAGAAACTGCTTTAACTTTAGATTTAGTTAAAAAAGTTTTTGCGAATTAATTGCGTAACCCCAAAAGAAGCCTCGGTTTCTTTTGAATTAGCGAGGGGGGAATTTAAATGTTTTGCTCTTAATGCCATCCATGCGGTATTTTTTTGTCCTCCACCAGAGCTAAAGATGCGTTTTACTTGGCTGGCTCCTAATTCATCTAAGCGTTCAAATCCCAGCTTTTCAATGTTAGTTAGCCCCTCAAGAATGGCTTGTAAAAATAACAATTTAGATTTTGGTCTTGGTGTTATCTTCGGTTGAAAATAAGGGTCTGATATTGGAAAACGTTCTCCTTGAGATTTTAAAGGGTAGTAATTAAAAGAAGTTGGCCTTGTAAGGTTTAATTTAGGTATTAAATCTGCTAGCTCTGCCAAAGAGAAATATTGCAAAATAATACTACCTCCCGTGTTGGAAGCTCCACCAGCTAGCCACAAATCGCCAATTTTATGGCTGTAAATACCATATTTGGAATTAAAAATAGGCTGTTCAGTAATAAGTTTGATGGCAAGGGTAGATCCTAAAGAAGTTACAGCATCACCGATTTGATTTGCACCGGTTGCTAAAAAAGCGGCAATACTATCGGTTGTGCCGAAATAAATTTGAATATCTTGCTTAAAAAATAAAGCTAAAGGTGTTTTTGAAGAGGGTTTAATTGAATCAGCCAGATTTAATAACTCTAAAGCTGTTTTGGATGAGATTTTCCCTAATTTATCACCGGGTTTATATACCTTAGGTAAGGGTAAAGAAGTTAAAGATTTTATCCATTCAGGCCAGCAACCTTGTAGGCTGTCATAGCCTAATTTTAGGGCATTGTTTTCATCGGTTACATTTAGCTTACCAGTAAAATAAAAGTTAATAAAATCTGCTTGATGGCAAACAAATGCAGCTTCATTATTTTTGAGATTAGCCTCTAACCACATAACTTTTGCGAGAGTGCTAGAAGCCCCTAAAGCACCACTAGTACAGGGTGCAATCTTGAATATTTTATTAGCTTCTAATGTTGCCCTTTTATCGTCATACATAAGAGCAGAAGACAAAGGCAAGCCTGATTTTGAAACTAATAAAACACTAGATGAAGTAGCATCAATTACAAGATGTCTAATCAAGTTAGATAAAGGGTGTTGTTGTATTAATAGCAGTAAATTATTGAGGGTATTAATCCAAATAAAAGGATCTTGTTCACTAGTATTTTCTATTCTTTTGGGTACTGGCATGGCAACAGAAAAGCTAGCTAAAATTTGATTGGTTTGAGGGTCAACTAAGCTAGCTCTAATGCCAGAAGTTCCTATATCAATGCCAAGCAATAAGGGGGAATTTATCGAAGAGCCGAATTTTATCATAAAATATTTTAGGTAGATGCAAATATAGGGTGGATAAAAACATTCTAAAGAAGTAAGATTAAGCGTTTATTTTTAATAAGTTTAACACCTAAATTCTGCAAGTGATTGTGCATATATAGTGCAAGATGTTGATTTATAGAGTGATTTTAATTCGAGCGGAATACTTGTTGATATTCCTGAAGAATTAAAATTCGCTATACGAGTCAATAGTTTGTGCTATATGTGTGCAAGCACTTGCAGGATTTAGGTAATAGGTTATTGATAATAAAAACCTTGTAATGGTAGCAGATAAGAGTGTTTGGGAGCAACTAATGAATGAATTACAAATGGTTTTGCTAATATTTGCAATTCTTGTGGTTGGTGTTTTGTTTATTTTAAATAAAAACAAAAAGAGTAAGCAAAATGCAGATGCTGCTCTGAATAAGCAAGCTAGGCAAGGGCATAATCCTTCGACCCAATTAGATGTTAGTCAGGTAGATGCTAGTCAGTCATCAAATAATTTGGGTGAACCGTGGCTATCTGCTACCATTAAATCTGATTCAAGGTTAGATGAAAATTATCATGATGAAATTGAAGAAGTCGTTCCTGAAAATCAAGGGCGTTTAGCTTTTGGTAAAGATTTCGATTCTGACGAGAGTTCTATCAAAAATGGAACTAGGATTGATGAGTCTGATCTTGATGTTGAAACAAATCCAAAACACTATATTACTTATGAGGATTCTTCAGAAAAAACTTTAAATGCTGACGCAGAAACTCCCGTTATAATGGCAGAAAAACCTACTCTCTCTAAAGAAGATGGTAAGACTCTTAAAGCTGAAACACCATTACCTGAAATAAAAGAACCTAAAGTTTTTGTTATTATCTTAATGGGTTCAAAAGAGTTTAATATGGCAGATTTGAATAAATCTTTTTTAGGCATGGGGCTTGTTCACTCTGAACAGGGTGTTTATGTTAAGAAAAATACTCAAGGCAAGGAATATATTCATATCGCTAATATCTTAGAGCCGGGAATATTTCCAGAGGCAAGCTCTGAGGGTTTTGATAGCTTTAAAATCCAAGGGATTGCCTTAATACTGGCACTACCTACTTACGTGAAAGCACCTGCGGCAATGAATGATATGGTTGATATTGCACGAAAAATTTCACAAAAATTTAATGCTCGGCTTTATGATGGCGAACGTCGTTTATTAAAAGAATCAGAAATTCAAGCGATGCGTGATACTGCGATTAGTTATGAAGCGACAGAAGTTGTCAATTAATTTTCTTTGCGTTAACCTATGAAAACCTTTTCAGACTATCTTCTGCTTAAATCTAAGATTCAGCAACATGACATCTTATACTATGCCCAAAATGCCCCTAGCATTGCAGATGCTCAATATGATGAGCTTTATAAATCTTTACTGCAATATGAGGCAGAACATCCACAGTGGATAACAATAGATTCTCCAAGTCAAAGAGTGGGGTCAGAGCCTTTAAAAGGTTTTAAGACGGTTCGCCATGCACTGGCAATGTATTCTTTAGGCAATGCTTTTACAGATCAAGATCTTAGCTATTTTCTTGATAAAATAGCAGATAAGTTAGATTTAACTTTAGGCGGATTCTCAGCCGAACCTAAAATGGATGGTTTAGCGATTAATTTACGTTATGAGAAGGGGATATTAACTCAAGCAACAACTCGCGGCGACGGAGCGGTCGGCGAGGATGTGACTCATAATATTCGTACTATTGCCTCGATTCCGTTACGATTATTAGGAGAAAATTTACCGCAGATTATTGAGGTGCGTGGTGAAGTTTTTATGGAAAAAATAGCCTTTACAACCCTTAATGAAACACAAATTAAACACGGGGATAAACCTTTTGCTAACCCAAGAAATGCCGCCGCAGGGTCTCTAAGACAGTTAGATCCAAAAATAACCTCACAAAGGCATTTAAGTTTTTATCTATACGGTTGGGGGGAGCTAAGCAAAGATTATTTACTACCAGAGCTTTATAGCGAAGTAATGGAGCAGTTTAAAACTTGGGGTTTGCCAATTAACCCTGATTCCTCGCTAGTGAATAGTTTGCAAGAAATATTGGACTATTATCAGCAACTTTATGCTAAAAGACCTAATTTACCCTATGAAATTGACGGTATTGTTTATAAAGTTAATGAGATTAAAGGGCAGGCACTACTCGGGTTCACTGCCAAAGCTCCACGTTGGGCAATCGCCAGAAAGTTTCCTGCCGAAGAAGTTTGGACGCAGTTATTAGATATAGAAATTCAAGTAGGACGAACTGGTGCTTTAACTCCTGTTGCGAGGTTAAAACCTGTGTCGGTTGGTGGGGTGATTGTCTCTAATGCAACCTTGCATAATCTTGATGAAATTATACGCAAAGATGTTAGGGTTGGTGATACAGTAGTTGTTCGTCGGGCAGGAGACGTGATTCCAGAAGTTATTGCCCCAGTACTTTCGCAACGTACAGCAGAATTTCAACTGTTTTCTATGCCAATTAACTGCCCAGAATGTGATTCTCAAGTGATTAAAAATGCAGATAAGGCAGCTTATTATTGTACAGGAGGGCTGTTTTGCCCAGCACAACGTAAACGTGCCTTGCAACATTTTGTATCTCGTAAGGCGATGGATATACAAGGTTTAGGAAAAAAGTTAGTTGACCAACTGGTAGATGAATCTCTTATCAAGCATCCAGATGATTTATACACTTTAACTTTAGAACAATGTTTAAGCTTAGAGCGAATGGCAGAAAAATCAGCTAATAATCTGTTGCAGGCAATTCAAGACTCAAAAAAAACCACCCTAGCCAGATTTATTTACAGCCTTGGTATTCCAGAAGTAGGTGAAGTAACCGCTAAAAATTTAGCCAATCAATTTCAATCTTTAGAAGCAATTCTGGTAGCGTCTGTTGATAGTTTGCTTGCAGTGGACGATATTGGAGAAATCGTAGCAGAGCATATTTTATATTTTGTAAAGCAACCGCATAATTTAGAGGTAATAGATGCGCTATTGCAAGCGGGTGTTTCTTGGCCAATACCAAGCTTTAAACAAGTGAATGAAAGTTCTTTTTTAAAGGGCAAGGTTGTAGTCTTAACAGGAACATTACTGCAAATGTCACGTAGTGATGCTAAACAATCTTTAGAAGCAGCAGGGGCAAAAGTAACTGGTAGTGTTTCTGCCAAAACAGATCTATTAATTGCGGGTGAAAAAGCAGGTTCAAAAAAATCTAAAGCCGAAGCACTAGGTATACAAATTTTAAACGAAGCAGAGTGGTTGGCGTTAATGCCTACTACTTAAATCCTGCAAAGATCTCTAAAGGACAAAAAAATGGTTAGAGCTAGAAATGTTGGTCGCAAAACTGAAAAAGTAGTTCAGCCAGACTGGGAACAAGAAGAATTTGATAGCAGAACACAAATTAGAAAAGCCGCAAAGGCAGTTACAAATTTAGGTGAAGAATTGGCTAGTCTTACCATTCCACAAATTAAAAAATTGGCTTTACCTGAAGATTTTCAAGCAGCAATTTTAATGTTAAAAGGCATGGATAAAGGTCCTGCATTAAAAAGACAAAAATTATTTGTTGGACGGATTCTGCGTAATGATGAGCTGCTTTTAATTGAGATTAAAGAAAAGCTAGAATCTCAGCAGATTAAAGCCAAACAGCAAAATGCCCATTTTCATCGTTTAGAGCACTGGCGTGATAGAATGCTCTTAGAAGGGGATGGGGTCTTGAGTGAATTTCTTGAAGATTATCCTAGTGCTGATCGCAATCAGTTAAGGCAGTTGGTTCGTAATGCAAAAAAAGAAGCAGAGCAGAATAAACCACCTAAATCTTCCCGAGCCATTTTTCAGTATTTAACAGGGCTTGAGTGGTAGTTTTTATAATCCCTTTAACCATCTGATACCCTTTGCAAAGGTATCGCATAATAAAACAAAACAGGAATTTGCCTTGAAAGCAGAGAGCTTTAAACCCGAACTTCTTTCCCCTGCGGGAACGTTTAAAAATATGGAATACGCTTTTGCTTACGGTGCAGACGCAGTTTATGCAGGTCAACCTCGTTATAGTTTACGGGTTCGTAATAATGAATTTAATGAAGAAAATTTAGCTAAGGGAATTAAGCGTGCCCATGAGCTAGGAAAAAAATTCTATGTAGTTAGTAATATTGCCGCTCATAACGGTAAAATTAAAACCTATATGCGAGATATTGCTCCAGTTATTGCCATGAAACCTGACGCGTTAATTATGTCAGATCCTGGATTAATCTCAATGGTTAGAGCTGAATTTCCAGAGCAAGAAATTCATCTTTCAGTGCAATCTAATGCGGTTAACTGGGCAACGGTTAAGTTCTGGTATGACCAAGGGATTACGCGTGTGGTACTTTCACGAGAGTTATCTATGCAAGAAATTCGTGAAATTGGTGAAGCAGTACCAGAAATGGAGCTAGAAGTTTTCGTGCATGGAGCTTTATGTATTGCTTATTCTGGGCGTTGTTTATTATCTGGCTATATTAATAAGCGTGATGCTAATCAAGGCACTTGCACCAATGCTTGTCGTTGGAACTATAAAACCTATGAAGGTAAAGAAGACGAAACTGGCGATGTGGTTGGTGTGCCGATTGCAAACATTGCCAATATCACTGATTTAACCGCAGAGTCTAACGACTCTCCAGAACCTACGTTAGGAATAGGTAAGCCGACTGATAAGGTGATGTTACTGGAAGAAGAAGGCAGGCCTGGAGAGTATATGCCTGCTTTTGAAGATGAACACGGTACTTATATCATGAACTCTAAAGATTTACGAGCGGTTGAACTTATTCCAGAATTAGTTGAGATGGGAGTGGAGTCTTTAAAAATTGAAGGACGAACTAAGTCGCATTATTATGTGGCTCGTACTGCACAAACCTATCGTAAAGCAATTGATGATGCCGCCGCAGGTAAACCTTTTGATGTAAGCTTATTATCAGATTTAGAAAGTTTAGCTAGTCGGGGATATACTGAAGGTTTTTTACGTCGCCACGTGCATTCTAAGTACCAAAATTATGAATATGGGGCTTCAAAATCAGATCGACAGCGTTTTGTTGGAGAAGTGATTGGGGTTATTGAACGTGAAGGACAAAGCTTATTAGAAATTGACGTTAAAAATAAATTTTGTATTGGCGATTCGCTAGAAATAATGACACCAAAAGGCAATGTTACCTTAACATTATCAGATTTGTGGAACAAACATGATGAAGCTGTTGAGTGTGTTTTAGGTTCAGGCTGGATTGCCCGTATTATTAACCCTTTTAAAAACTTATCGTTAGAAAATTTAAAATTTGCTTTAATTATGCGTAACGAAGCTTGGGGAGGCGATGTTAAGCGTGATCCATTATTAAAAGAACCTAAAAGTGCTTAATCAGAGTCTTCATAAATGGCATTAAAAATACTCAATAGTTGTACTGACTGTGATATGTGTGAGCCAGAATGCCCTAATACCGCTATTTCCTACAGCAAAGAAGGCACTATTATTGATCCAGACTTATGTACTGAATGTGTTGGGTTTTATGATGAACCGACCTGCATCAGTGTTTGCCCCGTTGATTGCATTATTACTGATCCAGAACATATTGAGGGTGAAGAGACTTTGTTAAAAAAGTTTGAAATATTGGTGTTAAGCGATAAGATATGAAAATATCATTTTGATTTCGTTCCCATGCTCCAGCGTGGGAATGCATACCTCCGTAAGAGTTTTTTGCAAAGGTTTCTATAAAAAAACAGGAATAAAAACATGTCTCAAAAAATGGAATTAATTAGCTTTAAATTGTGCCCGTTTGTTCAGCGTGCGGTAATTATTTTAAAAAACAAAAAAATTGATGTTGATATTACTCATATTGATATCAGCAATCCACCAGAATGGTTCAAAAAACTGTCTCCTTTAGGTCAAGTACCTATTCTAAAAGTGGGAGATAAGGTGGTATTTGAATCATCGGTTATTCAAGAGTATATTGATGAAGTAACTCCACCTTCTTTGCACCCTGAAGATGTATTGTTAAAAGCACAAAATCGTGCTTGGATTGCGTTTGCAGGTGAGGTGCTGGAAGGTCCTTTAAAAATGATACGGGCTAAAGATGCTAAAGCTTATGAAGATGCTAAAGCTGATATGTTGACTAAATTAGGGCGCTTGGAAGATGCTCATTCGGGGCAGGATTTTTTTAATGATAATGAATTTCACTTAATTGATGCTGCTTATGCTCCTTTATTTATGCGTTTAGATTTACTTAATAAAATTTGTGGAATGATATTTTTGGAAAACTTGCCAAAACTGCAAGCTTGGTCTAAAAATTGTCTTGCAAGGACTGACGTTCAAGATTCCGTGGTTAAAGAGCTTCCGCAAATGTTTAAGGGTATGATTAAGCATATGGATGGTTATCTAGCGACATTAGTTACAGAATAGATTATTTACGATGAAAAAAGTTTATTTTGCGACGGCTCTTATCGGAGTATTATTGTTTTCAAACCTCAGCTTTTCAGCAAGCTTTAGTTTAGATTTATCTAAACTTTCTGACAAAGATTTATATTGGATTGGTGATGAAATTTTTCAAAATGAAACCAATCGACAAACTAAATATTTAACTCACTGGAATGAAGGCGAAGAGTTTCCTTCTTTCGGTATTGGTCATTTTATTTGGCTTCCTGATGATGTGCCAATTTCTTTTCAACAAACCTTTCCACAAATGGTACAACATGTTTCGCAACAAGTTCCAGCCCCTAAATGGTTGAGTGAATTAGATCCTTTTGTACCACCTTGGAAAAGTCGAGATGATTTTTACCAAGTCTGGCAGGATCAAGATTTAGCCGAGTTAAGAGTGTGGTTAGCAGTTACTAAACAACAACAAACCGCTTTTATTGTCGAGCAACTTCAAGTTAAATTTAGTGAAAAATTAGCGAGTTTGCCACTAGAGCAAGCAACCAAAATTAATAATACCATTCAACGTCTGGCAGAATCAAAGCTTGGGTTGTTTTTGATTATTGATTATTACAATTTTAAAGGATTAGGGTTTAATCCTAAAGAAACTTATCAAGGAAAAGGCTGGGGATTATTGGACATTATTCAGATTATGTCAGCTGCAAAAATACCGCCCTCCAGCTATGAAAAAGTTTTTGTTGAAACTGGCAAAGATATCTTACAAAGACGTATTTATCTTTCACTATCAGAGCGACAAGAACAACGTTGGCGTGAAGGATGGTTTAAGCGTTTAGATACTAACTTAACGGCAGAAAATTAAGGACTCTTCTAAAAAATGGGCAAGCAAAATATTAAAACCTTTGTAGGAACTGCCAGATTACCTTTTGTCGTTCTAGTTATTCCTATGGTTCTTCTTGGAGCTGCTTTAGCGTCCTATCAGGGATTTGAGTGGTCTTTGAACCTATTAGGTCTGGTTTTATTGGGTGCTTTAGCCGCTAGTATTGCGGTAAATATGCTAAATGAATATGAAGATTATAAGTCTGGGTTAGACGCAATAACAACGCGAACCCCATTTAGTGGCGGTAGTGGCAGTTTACAAGCTAATGAGTCGATGGCTCATCTAGTACCAAAAATAGCTTGGTTTTTGTTAGGGTTTATTGTTTTATTAGGGATTTATTTTATTTACCTTGTCGGCTGGAAATTAATACCTTTAGGCGTTCTGGGATTGGTTATTATTGTGGCTTATACGCCTAAAATAACTAAGCAACCTTGGCTGTGTTTAATTGCACTGGGGTTGGCTTTTGGTCCCTTGATGGTTATGGGAACTTATCTTGTTTTGACAGGAGAATATAGTTGGTTAGTTTTTTGGTTATCATTAGTGCCATTTTTTCTAGTAAATAATTTATTATTGAATCAATTTCCTGACCTAGAGGCAGATAAAAAGGTCGGGCGCTTTAATTTATTAATGCTACTGGGAACACAAAAATCGGCAATGATATTCATGCTATTTTTATTAAGTAGCTATTTATTAATTGGAGCTATGGTTTTATTGGAATATTTACCTGTATGGGTTTTACTCGGAGGTTTAACTATTATTTTAGCCGTACCTTTGTTAAAAAAAGTAACAGCATATCATTATGATTTAAAAAAACTTTTACCTGTTCTGGGGTTAAATGTTGTAATTAATATTTTAACTCCATTGTTTATTGCGATTGGTTTGTGGGTCTCTCTATAAATACCTGTTAAAAAGGAAAGTTCATGTTCTTAACATTAATGGATACCGTAGGCAATACGCCTTTAGTTCAAATACAAAGAATGGTTAACCCTAAAACTAATAGTATTGTTTTAGCAAAGTTAGAAGGTAATAACCCTGCTGGTTCTGTTAAAGATCGACCAGTTTTAAATATGATTCGTGAAGCAGAAAAACGTGGTGATATTAAAGTCGGCGATACCTTAATAGAGGCTACCAGTGGTAATACTGGTATTGCTTTAGCTATGGTGTCATCTATGATGGGCTATAAAATGATTTTGGTAATGCCGGAAAATATGTCGATGGAAAGAAAAATTTCTATGTCTGCCTATGGTGCAGAGCTAATTTTGGTTAGTAAAGAGGAGGGCATGGAAGGAGCGCGGGATTTAGCAGATAAAATGCAGGCAGAAGGTAAAGGACTGGTGCTAGACCAATTTGCTAATCCAGATAATCCTCTGGCTCACTACAAAACCACTGGGCCAGAAATTTGGCAGGAAACGCAAGGCAAAATTACCCATTTTGTGAGTTCTATGGGAACAACGGGAACTATTATGGGAACATCGATGTATTTAAAAGAACAAAATTCTAATATTCAAATAATAGGTGTCCAGCCAGAAGAGGGGGCGGCTATTCCTGGTATTCGTCGTTGGCCAATAGAATATATGCCTAAAATTTATCAATCCACTCGTGTCGATTCAATGATTGATATGTCACAATCTTTGGCAGAAAAAACCATGCGTGAAATGGCAGTAAAAGAAGGAATCTTTGCCGGAGCATCTTCTGGAGGAGCTTTGGCCGCCGCTTTACAAGTAGCAGAAAATACCGAAAATGCAGTTATAGTAACCATTGTGTGTGATAGAGGAGATCGTTACCTTTCAACGGGGGTGTTTGGATAATATGGCAAGAGAAATAGAAAGAAAGTTTTTGGTAAAAGGACTGGAGTGGAAAGCATTAGCATATCAACAAACTCATTTTGTACAGGGTTACTTAAATAATATTCAAGAAAAAGGTGCTAAAAGTTCATTTCGGATTAGAATTGAAGGCGATAAGGCAAATATTAATATTAAGAGCTTAGAGATAGGCTTAAGTCGTGATGAGTACGAGTATAAAATTGCATTAGAAGATGGCAAAAAAATGCTAGAGACCTTGTCGGTTGGTCCTATAATTGAAAAAGTGCGTTACTTAATTAAAGATAACCAGCATGTATGGGAAGTTGATGAGTTTTTAGGCGATAATCTCGGTTTAGTTGTTGCTGAGGTTGAAATGACAGCAGAAGATGAAGACATTCACTTGCTTAGCTGGTTAGGAGAAGATGTTACGGAAATTATTCGTTACTATAATGTTAGTTTAAGTCAAAAACCCTATAAGAATTGGACTGAGGATGAAAAAAATAATCTATCTAAATAATCCACTTAAATTGATTAAAAAGACTTTGTGGGTCTTTTTGTTATCAGCCAGTGGAACGGCATTTTCTGCTTCTGGTTTAATAGATATTTATTATTTAGCCCAAAAACATGATGCAGCTTTATCTCAAGCCAAATATCAATATGAGGCACAACAGCAAGCAACCATAATCGCACGATCTCCCTTGCTTCCTCAAGTGATGGCAGAGGGGACTTATGGCATAAATGATAGTTCGATCAATAGAGGCGATGTTACCTCAAGAAATATTGTTATTAGTGTTAGGCAATCTTTATATAAACCTGAAAGTTGGGCAAGATACGATCAAGCTCAGTATCAATTGCAACGCTCCTCTTATGTTATGAAAATTGCCGAGCAAAATCTTATTCTACGAGCTACAGAAGCTTATTTTAGCTTGCTTTTAGCACAGGAAGAGGTAGCTTTGATGCAGGCACAAGAAAAAGCTAATCAAACGCAATGGCAAAGAGCCAAAGCCTCTGCTGAAGTAGGCTTGGCCAGTAAAACAGAAACCTTGCAGGCAAGGTCAAGCTATGATTTATCTCGTGCTGATAGCATTGCCGCACAAAATAATTTAGATGTGGCTTATGATGAGTTAAGGAGGTTAACGGGACAGTCTTTAATGGATATTAAAAAAGTGGCTTTAGATGTGGTTTTACCTATGTCTCAGCCACTAGCATCTCAGCCAACAATGCCTCAACAAGAATCTAAAGCTAAAGCAAATAATTTAACCGTATTAAAACTCGCAAAAGCCGCTAAAGTCTCATCACAAGAAATTGTAGTACAACAATCAGGGCATTGGTTTGAAGTAGGTTTGCAAGCAAAATATAGTGATATTGCCTATTCAAATTATAATCCTACTGCAACAGGTTTATTTAACGACAAGAGTGACTTTTATGTAGGAGCTTATATTTCCATTCCTATTTATTCAGGCGGAATGGTTTCAGCCAGAGTTGCTGAGGCTCGTGCTAATTTTAGTGCCGCTAATGAAGGCTTAAGAAATGCTCGTGAGCAAGCTAGCTTAGATGCTCGGGTGCAAGTTCGTAATATTGCAAGAGGTATTGCTTTGGTGAAAGCCTTACGAGAAGCGGTGAAATCAAGTGATGCTTTTTTAGAGGCGGCAGAAGAGGGTCATAAAGTTGGACTTGAAAGCCTGTTAGAAGTGTTGAGCGCTCGTGCTAATAAGTTTAAAGCACGGCGTGATTTAACCGCAGCTTTACATAAAGTAATTTTAGCAAGTTTAAAGCTTGAAGTGGCTACAGGGGATTTAACAGTAGAAGACTTAAGAAGGTATGATGCTATATTATCTGAGTAATGGACTTTTAGGAACTTCTAAAAACCTAAGCACAATTTATGAAACGCATAAAGCAGCACCTTTTTCACCCAAAAACTCGTCAAATAACTAGCTATTCTCCTCCTTTTAATGCACTATTTTCTGCCTTCCCTAAATCATACCTAAATCCTGCAAGTGCTTGCACATATCTAGCTTAAGCTATTAATCAGTATAGCAATTTAAAATTCTCACCTATCACAATAAGGATAGGTTCAAATGGCTCTTCACCGCCATTATGACAAAAAAGGGATATTAAAGCGGTAGTGTAAAGTTTGTTCTGTAAATTCAGATTTGTAATTTTTAGTGAATCTT
>CAZRMK010000051.1:0-14595 GCA_964601165.1 uncultured Piscirickettsiaceae bacterium
AACCAACGACCTTCGGGTTATGAGCCCGACGAGCTACCAAGCTGCTCCACCCCGCAATAATTTGTAACCCTAATTCCATGAAGGAGTTTTAGGTTAAGTCCAAACCGTTAAACGATTTCGATGTGGCGTATTATAGGGGTTTATATAAACTTTGCAACCTTTATTTAAGATTTCTTTAAAGAATTTTTTTCCAAGAAAGCTTTAAGGTTATACCTATAGATAAACCCTGGAAAAGCAAAAATAACAAACATAAAGAAAGTAATCGCATAAAACTCCCAATCTTGAGGAGCGACACTTCCCATAACTCTAGTTTCTAATAAACGAGCTAACGCACCCATTAGAATAAAATACACAAACCATTCTGCAAAATTAACTATAAAAGATTTATTCTCAAATTTTATAAAAATAAAAATCTTATTTGGTAAAAACCATGGGGCATTGGCTAAAACTATAGCTGTTATAAGCAACAACCATACTGCTTGTTCCACTGACATAACTTTTTTCCTTAAACGTATTTAAAATCGATATTCTTCAGGATAATTTCTATTTTGATTAACCCCCTATACTTGTATAACAGAGGTTGATTAATGTTGAAGGTAGAATTCCAAGCGCAAGTAATGAAATTGCTATGACACTCACCGCTATAGTGAGCTGAGGATTAACCGCCAATAGCGGGGTTTTATCGTCAGACTCATCAAAATACATTGCTTTAACCACCCTAAGATAATAGTAGGTACTAATCACCGCTGCTATAACTGCAATAATGGCTAACCATATAAAGCCTGCACTAACTATCTCTTCAACAACTAACAACTTAGCATAGAAGCCGACAAAAGGAGGGATTCCTGCCATGGAGAACATAATAAACAACATCATCAAAGCTAACCATGGATTTCTTTGGTTAAGACCTACAAAATCTGAAATCTTATCAAATTCATGTCCTGTCCTAGAAAGAGTCACAATCATTCCAAAAGCGGCTAATCCTGTAATTGCATAGATGATAACATAGAACATCGAAGCGGCATAGCCATCAGGATTTGCCGCAATAATTCCTAGTAATAGAAAGCCGACATGTCCAATACCTGAATAAGCGAGCATACGTTTTAAATTATCCTGCACGATAGCAACAATAGCTCCAACCGCCATAGAGAGGATAGAAATTATAATCAATAGCATCTGCCAATCTTGAACCAAGCCTGGTAAACCTTCTATCAAAATACGATACAACATTGCAAAGCCCGCAATTTTAGGTGCGGTTGCAATAAATAGCGTTACTGCGGTTGGTGCTCCTTGGTAGACATCTGGCATCCACATATGAAATGGCACTGCCCCTAACTTGAAGGCTAATCCTATTATAATAAATACTACACCAAAAGAGAGAACTACATTATCGACTTCACCTGTTGCAATAATATCAGCCATTTCGTTAAAGGTAATAGATCCTGTCGCACCATAAATCATCGAGAAACCATATAACAACATACCTGTTGCCAAAGCTCCCAGTACAAAATATTTCATTGCTGATTCTACTGCAACAGCAGAATCTTTTCTCATAGCTATCATTGCATATAAAGATAATGACATAATTTCTAAGCCAAGGTACATTACAATTAGGTTGTTAGCAGAAATCATAACTAACATACCTAAAACACTAAATAACCCTAAGCTGAAAAATTCTCCCATATAAAACTTAAACTGCTTTAGGTATTCTCTAGAAAATAAGAAAACACCAAAGGTAATCAGCAATACAAATAATTTCAGAATATCTGCAAATGAATCCCGAATAAAGCTACCGTCAAAGGTAATAATGGTTTCTGTCGAGAAACTCATCAGGATTAAAACCGCAACCACTATTAAGGTAAATTGGGTTGCGTAATAAGTTGCATTTTGATAACGCTTTGACCAAATCGTGTCGCCAATTAAAATAAAACAAGTTAGTGCCAACAGCACCATTTCTGGAATAGCTGGGGCAAAATCAGGAATAACAAAATACATACTATCTAACTCTCTTCTCTAAATTGTACCTAAATCTTGCAAGTGCTTGCACACATATGACGTAACCTATTAATTCGTATAACAAATTTTAATTCTTCGGGAATATCAATAAGTATTCCGCTCGAATTAAAATTGCTCTACAAATAAATATCTTACGCCACATATGCACAATCACTTGCAGGATTTAGATTATAGTTTTGATGTAGTGGCTTGAATAAGCAAGTTTTCAACAGAAACTTGCATTACTTCAACTAAAGGTGCTGGGTAAACTCCTAAAACAACAATTGCTACTGCCAAAATCCACATAATATACATTTCACGACTACTCAAATCTTCAAGCTTGGCAACGTTATCATTGGCAACTTCACCAAAGAAGACTCTTTTAACCATCCACAAGGTATAAGCTGCTCCAATAATTAAGGTCGAAGCGGCAATAATTCCGTACCAAACATTAGCTTTAAAGGCTGCCAGTATTACCATAAACTCTCCAACGAACCCTGCTGTACCTGGCAAGCCTGCATTTGCCATCGCAAACAACACGATAAAGAAGCCGAACCATGGCATTTTATTAACCACTCCTCCATAAGCAGAAATCTCTCGGGTATGCATGCGATCATAAAGCACCCCTATCGCTAAGAACATGGCTGCGGAGACAAACCCATGAGAAATCATCTGCACCATTGCCCCTTCCATTCCTAGAGCTGCACCCTGCATGGAGCCAGTATTTTGTATAATATCGTAAACTAAGAACATACCTAGGGTTACAAAGCCCATGTGGGAAATAGATGAATAAGCGACTAATTTTTTCATATCACTTTGAGCGATAGCAACAATACCTATATAAAAAATAGCTATCAATGAAAGTATAATAATCAGCCAATCCAAAACCATTGCCGCGTCAGGAACAATGGGCAAGCTAAATCTAACGAACCCGTAGCCCCCCATTTTTAACATAATCGCAGCTAGAATAATTGATCCTGCGGTTGGTGCTTCAACGTGAGCATCTGGTAGCCAAGTATGCACAGGAAACATCGGTATTTTTACTGCAAAGGCCGCTAAGAATGCTAAGAAAATAAAGATTTGTGCTGTCATCCCTATATGCATATCTTGGAAGTGTAAAATTGAAAAACTTCCTGATTGATTGTACAAATATAAGAAAGAAATCAGCATGAAAACTGAGCCAAGGAAGGTATATAAAAAGAACTTCATCGTGGCATAAACACGCTTAGTACCGCCCCATTTTCCAATAACTATAAACATCGGAATCAGAAGAGCTTCCCAGAAAACATAGAACAATATGGCGTCTAAAGCAGCAAAAACTCCTGTCATAATGCCGCCCATAATCAAGAAAGCACCCAAGTATTGCTCTACTCTAACTTTAATTACTTTCCATGCAGAGGCTATCACCAAAATTTGTATAAAAACTGTTAACAGTATTAATGGCATCGAAAGCCCATCAATTCCTAAAAAGTAATAAATATTAAAAGCTGGAATCCATTCAACTTTTTCAACAAATTGCATATCTGAGGTCGTAAGATCAAACTGGGTCCATAAAGGAATTGCCAAAATAAAAGTTAAGGTGACAATAAATAACGAGAACCATTTTGCGAACTCATCACGGTCACGACCAATAAATAAGACTAAAAGCCCCCCTATAATCGGTAGCCAAATAAGGGTACTTAAAATTGGTAAACCAAGTGTCATGTAGTCTAAATCCTTCTGTTCTTATTTAAGACCTAAATCCTGCAAGTGCTTGCAGGACTTAGGTTCAATTATTTATACGAAAGCAAAGTTACCATAAAACCCAAATAAGCATTCCTAGCAGTCCAAAAATCATAACGAATGCATAGTGATATAGGTATCCAGTCTGAGCACGACGTAACAGCTTAGCTGAGCGGTAAACCGACATAAAGGTTCTAGTAACCATGCCGGTATCGATTACTTTTTTATCAACCGAGCTAGAAAAGAACGCTCCGAGCTTTTTAGTACCTTCGACAAAAACTATTTCATTGAAACGATCAAAGCCATAAGCATTTTCGAGTATATATTTACCTCTAGGGCAGGCTTTAGCTATTTTTACAGGTAAGTCTGGACGCTTTAGATAAAAGAACCAAGCAAGTCCTGCCCCTGCAAATGCTATCCACACAGGTGGGGTTGTCAAACCATACAGAATCAATCCAAATGGTCCAGTATATTTTTCGATATAAATAGCTTGCACAACATCATTCTCTGGCAAAATGGTTATTGCATTGGCAAAATAGCTACCTGACATCATGCCATCAATTAAAGGCCAGCCCATAAATATTGCGGGAATGGAAAGTAATACCAACGGTAACGTAATCACCCAAGGAGATTCTTTAATTTTATGCGTTCTGACATATTCGCTCTCTTTGCCGTGAAAAACACGAAAGAACATCCGGAAACTATAAAAGGCGGTAACAAACACACTTATTGTCAATAAAATAATCGCATAGGTTGAGCCAAAGATTTCACTCTGTCCAATTGACATCAAAATTCCCTCTTTAGAGAAGAATCCTGAAAACCCAGGGAAACCAATCAAAGCCAGTGAGCCTATTAACATAGCTGCATAGGTAATTGGCATGTACTTTCCAAGCCCGCCCATATCTCTTATGTCTTGCTTATGGTGCATGGCAATAATGACTGATCCTGCACCTAAAAATAACAGTGCTTTAAAGAAAGCATGGGTCAGTACATGGAACATTCCCATTGCATAAGCTGAGGCTCCAAGTGCCGCTATCATAAAACCTAATTGCGATAAGGTAGAATAAGCAACCACACGTTTAATATCATTTTGGATTAACCCCATTAGCCCCATCATAAAGGCGGTGGTTGCTCCAATAATTAAAATAAAACTTAATGCTACTGCAGATAGCTCATAGGCAGGAGATAAGCGAGCTATCATAAAGATACCTGCTGTGACCATAGTTGCAGCATGAATTAAAGCAGAAATAGGGGTAGGACCTTCCATCGACTCTGGCAACCAAACATGCAATGGTATTTGAGCAGATTTACCCATAGCTCCAACAAATAACAGCAGAGCCATCACCGTAATCATATCCCATTCAACTCCTGGAATAATAGTCATGGTCGTGCCAACGTGAGCATCTAAGCCATCAAAAAACTCTTGATAATCCATGGTATTAAAATACACAAATACCACTGCGATTCCTAATATGAAACCAAAGTCTCCGACACGATTCACTAAAAAAGCTTTTAGGTTAGCTGTGACTGCTGATTCACGCTTCATATAAAAACCGATTAGCAGATATGAAACCAGACCTACCGCTTCCCAGCCAAAAAACAGCTGTAAGAAGTTGTTTGCCATAACCAGTGAAAGCATCGAGAAAGTAAACAAAGAAAGGTAGCTAAAAAACCTTTGATAATAGCCATTATTTGCTTCGTAATCTTCATCATGATGCATATAACCGATAGTATAGATATGCACCATTAAAGAAACGAAAGTAACAACTAGCATCATAGTTGCAGATAGTGAGTCAATTAAGTATCCAATAGAGAAAGTAATTCCATCACTAACTAGCCAAGTGTAGACATTAACATTAAAAGGCTCTGCATCTTGAATTACAAAAAGGTAAAAAATATACATAGACAAAACAGTCGAAATCGCCACACCCAAAATAGTGACTGCTTGTGCCCCTTTTCTACCGACTTGACGACTGAATAATCCCGCAATAATAGAACCTACCAGAGGTGATAGAATTAGGATTGTTAGAAGCGTCTGTAATTCCATACTATTTCTATCCTTTCAGTGTATTTAAGTCATCAACATTAATGGTGTTTTTCTTACGGAAAATTAACACAATAATTGCTAACCCTATTGCCGCTTCAGCAGCTGCAACCGTCAGAATAAAGAAAACAAAAATTTGCCCTGTAACATCATTTAAATAGCTTGAGAAAGCAATTAAATTGGTATTTACCGCTAAGAGTAATAATTCGATAGACATTAATAATACAATGATGTTTTTACGATTTAAAAAAATACCTGCCATACTAATCACAAAAAGAATAGCTGCTAGTATTAGGTAATCAGATAATGCGATCATTCTTCATTCTCCTCTTTCTTTATCGGCTTTTCGACAACGGATTCCATCTTCACCATTTTAAGCCTATCTGCAGCCTGGGTTTTAACCTGTTTATCAATATTTTGATACAAGACTTCAGTATTTGGGCGACGACGCAAAGTTAAAGTAATTGCAGCTACAATAGCTACTAATAATAAAACCGCAGCCAGTATAAAGGCATAAACATGTGTTGTATAAAGTGGGATACCAATGGCTTCAGTATTACTAAAATCTGCTGCTGCAGGTGGCGGTGGTTCAAATTGCTCTAAACCAAAACGTTCTGGTCCTAAGACTAGATACATTAGTGCAAAAATAGCCACCGATGCTACGGCTCCAAGCGGTAAATATTTAGTAAATCCTTCTTTAAGTACCGATAAGTTAATATCTAACATCATCACCACGAATAGAAACAACACCATAACTGCACCGACATATACTAAGATTAACACCAAGCCCAAAAATTCAGCTTCAGCCATAATCCAAATACCCGCCACAGCAACAAAAGTAAGAACTAACCACAATGCCGCTTTTACTGGATTCTTGACCGTAATCATCATCAACGAAGAACCAATGGCAATAGCAGAAAGCAGGTAGAAAATAAACAGTTCAAAACTCATATTATTATCTCATTTCTTATTTTAACGATACTTTGCATCGACAGCACGATCTGCAGCGATTTGGCTTTCGTGTTTATCCCCAAAAGAAAGTAATTTTTCTTTGGTCATAATATGGGGGCCTCTTTCGTGAAACTCGTACTCAAAAACACGAGTTTCTACAATAGCATCAACTGGACAAGCTTCTTCACAAAACCCGCAGTAAATACACTTAAACATGTCTATATCATATTGAATAGTACGGCGTGAACCATCATCTCTTTCTTCGGCTTCAATGGTAATCGCATTAGCAGGGCAAACAGCTTCACATAATTTGCAGGCAATACAACGTTCTTCTCCACTCTCATAACGACGTAAGGCATGGTGTCCACGAAATCTAGGTGATATCGGAGTTTTTTCTTCTGGGTATCTAACCGTAATTTTCTTTTTAAAAAGATATTTACCAGTTACTCCTAAGCCTTTAAAAAGCTCAATCAGACCAAAAGTCTTAATTTGATGTTTTATAAATGCATTCATTGCAAACCTCTTCAATGAGACATTTGCATAATTAAAGCACAGCTTATGAAACGCATAAAACAACACCTTTTCTACCCAAAAACTCGTCAAATAGCTGGCTATTCTCCTTCTTTTTGGATAAAAAATGCATTATTTTCTGCATTCCCTAAACCGCACTTTAATTATACAAGGGTCTCTAATTAAACCACGGAGCTAGTTCGATGTAGTGCATAACCCCAACCACAAACACCCATAAAATGGTAAGCGGAATCAGCACTTTCCAACCTAGTCGCATAATTTGATCATAACGATATCTAGGAAAGGTTGCACGGAACCACAAAAATAAAAACAAAATGAAAGCGACCTTAAGAAATAACCATATAAACCCAGGGACGAAAGCAAAGACATCTTCTAATACAGGAATCCCTTCAAAGGGTGACAACCAGCCTCCCATAAACATAATGGCGGTCATAAATGAAATTAAAATCATCATGGCATATTCTGCTAAAAAGAAGACTGCAAAGGTCATCCCTGAATATTCGACATGAAAACCTGCAACTACTTCAGACTCCCCTTCTGCAACATCAAAAGGGGCACGGTTAGTCTCTGCAAGCCCTGAAATAAAATAAACAAAAAACATCGGCAATAATGGAATCCAATACCAATGTAATATGCTACCTTGCTGACCATTAACAATTTCAGTTAAGTTCATGGTTCCTGCAACCATTAACACCGTAACCAGAGCAAATCCCATTGCAATTTCATAAGATATTTTTTGAGCAGCAGCTCGCAAGGCTCCTAGAAATGCATATTTAGAGTTAGACGCCCAACCCGCAACCACAATACCGTAAACTACTATTGAGGAAACGGCTAGAACATAAAGTACCCCCGCATTAATATCTGCGACCACCACTCCATCAGCATCAAAAGGAATAACTGCCCATGCCGCAATTGCTGGGGCTATCGCTAAAACAGGGGCTAAGATAAACAGGTATACATTAGATTCTTTAGGAAGGATAATTTCTTTAAGCATTAACTTGAGAGCATCTGCAATCGGTTGCAACCAGCCCATTGGCCCAACACGATTAGGTCCCATACGAACCTGCATATAACCAATTATTTTGCGCTCAGCAAAGGTCAGCCAAGCAACCGTTATCATAACCGGCATAATAACAACAATCGCTTGTATCAGAAGAGTAATTAAAATAGCTAACCAGTCAAATAAAAAAATAGACAGCCAGGCTTGTAAGGAATCAAACATTTTTATCTCTCTTCATGGATTGGCAAACTGATTTAAAGCATCAGGGGTAGCTTGTAAGGAAGGTGAGCGCCTTACCAAAACATCTGTAGAGTACATAGGTGTTAATAAATAACTTGCCAAACTCTCTGACTCAGGAAGCTCTGCAGGCAAGCTATTAAAATCTATACTCGGTAAAACAGAACCCACTTCTGCAAATACTTGGTTAGAGTTGATATAATCAAATCCATCAATCTCCAATAAATTACCTAAAACACGTAATATCTTCCAACCTGGCTTACAATCCCCAACCGGAGTTGCTGCCGGTCTAAATGATTGCTTAAGCCCTGTTGCATTAACATAAGTTCCCGCTGTTTCAGCAAAAGTAGCAATCGGCAACATCACATCGGCATACTCACGCTGAATTTCCGAATCAAAAGCGGTAAAGTTAATCACACAAGATGCTTTTTGCATCACTTTTAATGCTTGGCTACCATTAAACATATCTAGCTCTGGCTCTAGACCAAAGTTAATGTAAGCTTGCAACTGTTTTTCTACCATTTCAGAAGCATTTAGTCCGTTTTCAGGAACAAAACCAACCAACTGAGCACCTACTTCATTTGCGTTCATAGGTAAAACATTTAAAGTTGACCCAGTAGCTGTGGCAATAATTTGACATAATTTAACGATTAAACCATATTGACTATCTGTAGTGGCTATTTGCCCTATTAAAATAGAGCTTGCTGAGTGTTTTTTAAGATCTTTAACAATTTCTTTAGCTGTTTCAGAAGCGACAACATCAGTTAAAAAATTATCTGATAATTCAGAATCATCAAGAGCAGCTTTAGCAACTTTTGCAATTAAAGATACATAATCCGTAGCAAAATAATCATGAGCTAGGTCAAAATTAACATCAAATTCTATAGGGTTAATAGAAGAAACAGCAGCACCATAAGTTTGGGATTTTCTAATTCTATGATTTAATAAAGGTAATTCTTTTCTTAAATAAGAACCAACAATTAAAATAGATTTTAATGTCTCTAATTCCTCAAAGCCATGGTTTAATTTTGGTGCAAAAAAACCTACTTTATCCATAGAAAAATCAACTTGCCTAATTCTGTGGTCAGTGTTATTTGTTCCTAATCCAGAGGCAAGTTTTTTCAACAAAAATAGTTCTTCAAGAGTTGAATTTGGTGAGGCAAGTACGCCAATGTCAGAAGCCGTTTCAACCGCTTGCAATTTCTCTGCTGCAAAAGCTAAAGCACTTTCCCAATCCGTCTGTTGCCATTGCCCCTGTTTTTTAATCATCGGGTGCTGTAAACGAGATTCAGAGTTGATTGCTTCATAAGAAAAACGGTCTTTATCAGAAATCCATACTTCATTAATAGCTTCATTTTCATCAGGCACAACCCGCTTAACTATGCCCTCCTTGGTATGAATAATAATATTTGAACCAATAGAATCGTGCGGAGCAATAGACTTATGAGCTTTCAGCTCCCATGCTCGCGCTGAATAACGAAAAGGTTTAGAGGTCAGTGCGCCAACAGGGCAAATATCGATCATATTTCCTGACATTTCAGAGGTAATTGAACCTTCAATATAGGTTCCAATTTGCATAAATTCACTACGACCAGTCGCGCCAAGTTCCATTACCCCTGCGATTTCTTGCCCAAAACGAACACAACGGGTGCAGTGAATGCAACGAGTCATGTCGGTTTGAATCAAAGAACCCACATTTCTATCGCCAATAATCCTTTTGGGTTCAGAATGGCGAGAAACATCTTCACCATAGTCCATAGCAACATCTTGCAACTCACACTCTCCACCCTGATCACAAATAGGACAATCTAAAGGGTGATTAATTAGCAAAAATTCCATAACCGACTTTTGTGCGGTAATGGCTTTTTTAGACTTGGTATGAACCTTCATACCATCTGTAACAGGTGTAGCACAAGCAGGGAGAGGCTTCCAAGTGCCTTCTACTTCGACCAAGCACATACGGCAATTACCCGCAATGGATAACTTTTTGTGATAACAAAAACGAGGAATGGAAATTTGAGCTTGATCAGCAACATCAATTAACATAGAGCCTTCTTGAGCCTCAATAACCTGTCCGTTAATTTCTACTTTTACCATATTAAAAACCTAATTCCATTCTTGCTTGACTGCCTTAATAAGGCAAAGTGCAGCAAATAACCCACCATTCTTACTTGCCTTTTTATCCGTCTTCTGCGTTACAACAACAGCTGCTTAGCCAGCTAAGCGCCTGTTGTCGTGCCTTGAATATGAATAAAAATTCGGCACAATAATGGTGGGTTATTTATTGCACCTTGCCTAATATAATCCACTAAGACAAATTTTTAATTATTGCCTATCGAAGATACTACAACCATGAACAATATAATGGCGAAACTCATGCTCATAATGTTCCAAGAAACTATCAACAGGAATAGTCGCTGCATCCCCTAAACCACAGATAACATGCCCCATAATCTTGCCTGTTGTGCCTTTTAATAACTCAATATCTTCTGGACGACCTTTACCTTGAGCAATGCGATGAATAATACGATATAGCCAGCCTGTGCCTTCTCTACAAGGGGTGCATTGACCACAAGATTCTTCATGATAAAACCATGATAAACGTTCCAAGACTTTAACCATATCGGTTGATTCGTCCATGATAATAATCGAACCAGCACCTAAAAAAGACCCTGCTTTTGCTATAGAGTCATAATCCATATTCATACCTAAAGCTTTTTCGGCAGGAAGAACTGCTGTTGATGATCCTCCGGGAATAACTGCTTTAAGAGTTTTGCCATTTAAAACCCCGCCTGCCAAGAAAAGTAAGTCTTTAAATGGCGTACCCATTCTTACCTCAAAATTACCAGGGGTGTTGACATGACCAGAAATAGAAAAGCACTTAGTGCCTCCGGCATTTTTAACCCCTAAATCAGAAAACCATTCCCCACCCTTGGCTAAAATCATCGGGATAGAGGACAGTGTTTCGGTATTATTAATCGTTGTCGGGCGACCATATAAACCATAACTTGCTGGAAAAGGCGGTTTAAACCTTGGCAAACCTTTTTTACCTTCAAGAGATTCAATCAATGAGGTCTCTTCACCGCAGATATAAGCACCTGCCCCTAAATGAGCATAAAGTTCAAAATCAAACCCTGAGCCAAGAATATTCTTACCTAATAAACCCGCCTCTTTCGCCTGATCAATGGCATCAACAAAGCGCTTATAAGGTTCCCAAAATTCGCCTCGAATGTAATTATAACCCGCACCAGCACCAATTACATAGCCCGCAATCATCATGCCTTCTACTAACTGATGAGGGTTGTAACGCATGATATCCCGATCTTTATAAGTACCAGGCTCTCCTTCATCAGAGTTACACAAGAGATATTTTGAACCCGGAGCGGTTCTATTCATAAAGCTCCACTTCAGGCCAGTTGGAAAGCCCGCGCCCCCTCGCCCTCGAATATTAGAAGCCTTAACTTCTTCAATAATTTCAGCTGCATCAAGTTCGCCAGATAAAACCCTCTTCCAAACTTCATAACCGCCATTAGCAACATAGGTTTCAATATTCCACGAATTTTCAAGGTGGTTTAAACGATAGCAACATTCATTTTGGTGAATCATTTTGCAAACTCCTCCAACAAAGCATCAATCGATTCTTTAGTTAGATTTTCATAATAGTCCTTATCCACCATCATCATTGGCGCTCCACCACAAGCTCCCAAGCACTCAACTTTTTTAATGGAAAAAAGCCCATCAGAGGTCACTTCACCCACTCCAACACCCAACTTCTCTTCTAGATAAGATAAAATCTCATCACTACCGCGCAACATACAAGATATATTAGTACACAGAGCTAGCTTGTTTTTGCCAACAGGACTGTGTTCATACATTGAATAAAAAGTGGCAACTTCATAAACGGCAATCGGGCGCATCTCTAAATATTTAGCTACTTGGTTCATTAATTCAGTAGTTAAATGACCGCCATTAACTTCTTGTATAATTCTAAGTGCAGGCATTACCGCAGACTGCTTTTTATCCGCAGGGTAATGAGAAATCCAACGATCAATGCGAGCTTGGACATCACCTTGAATAATTGATTCCGAACTCATCTATCTACCTCTCCAAATACAATATCTTGTGTACCGATAATCGCGACCACATCAGCAATCATATGTCCTCTTGCCATTTCATCCAGAGAAGCTAAATGAGCGTAACCAGGTGCTCTAACTTTTAGGCGATACGGTTTGTTAGCACCATCTGAGATCATATAAATTCCAAACTCTCCTTTAGGGTGCTCAACAGCAGAATAAATCTCACTTTTTGGAATCGTATAGCCTTCCGTAAATAACTTAAAGTGATGAATCAAGGCTTCCATATTAGTTTTAACTTCTTCACGCGAGGGCGGAGCAACCTTATTGTCAGAAGACATTACCGGACCATCATTGACCTTGAGCCAATCAACACATTGTTTAATAATCTTATTAGATTCACGCATTTCAGCCATTCTAACCAAATAACGATCATAACAATCCCCCGTCACACCAACTGGAATATCAAACTTCATTTTGTCATAAACTTCATAGGGCTGCTTTTTACGCAAATCCCAAGCGATACCAGAACCGCGTAACATTGGACCTGTAAAACCAAGCTGTAAAGCTCTTTCTGGGGAAACAATTCCAATATCAACGGTACGTTGCTTCCAAATACGGTTATCAGTTAGTAAGGTTTCATATTCATCAATATAATTTGGAAAGCGTTGCGTAAATGTTTCGATAAAATCTAGTAGGCTACCTTCACGAATTTCATTTAATTTATCTAGCTTCTTACCATAATGCCATTTTGATTCTTTATGTTTCGCCATAGTATCAGGTAAATCTCGATAAACTCCCCCTGGACGATAATAGGTAGCATGCATTCTTGCCCCTGACACCGCCTCATAACAGTCCATCAGATCTTCTCTTTCACGAAAAGCATACAAGAAAATAGTCATAGCTCCAATATCTAAGGCATGAGCCCCTAACCACATTAAATGATTCAATACACGAGTAATTTCATCAAACATCACCCGAATATACTGTGCTCTTTCAGGGACTTCTACTCCGAGCATTTTTTCAATTGCCATTACATAAGCATGCTCGTTACACATCATAGAAACGTAATCTAAACGATCCATATAACCAATTGATTGGTTATAAGGTTTATACTCTGCTAGCTTTTCTGTGCCGCGATGCAATAGCCCTATATGGGGATCAGCACGGACAATCGTTTCGCCATCTAGTTCTAATACCAAGCGTAATACACCATGGGCGGATGGATGTTGAGGTCCAAAGTTAAGTGTATAGTTACGAATTTCAGCCATAATAAATCTCTAATATTTCTTTAGGGAAGCTTTTTTAATCCTGAATCTGTGTCGTATAACGTCACAAATTCAGGATAAGCTTCTTAATCACGAATAACGCGCGGGACATTCACCCTATTTTCAATTGTTACAGGCTCATAAACTACCCGTTTCTTCTCTGCGTCATAACGCATCTCAACATGACCTATCAAAGGAAAATCTTTTCTTAATGGATGACCTACAAAGCCATAATCGGTTAATAAGCGTCGTAAATCTGGATGACCTTTAAACAAAATACCAAGCATATCAAAAGCTTCTCTCTCAAACCAGTTTGCACAGCTCCAAACATCTATGACAGAATCAACCACCGGCATTTCTACATCTTCAGGGTAAACTTTTACCCGTAAACGTAAATTTCTCTCAACGGAAAGTAAGTGATAAACCACTGCAAATCGTCTAGGTACATTTAAATCCTGACCTTCATCTTCGGCAAAATCAAACACACCCCTACTAAAACCCTTGTTACCAGAACTAAAAGTTTCCCAATTAGCTTGACCAAAACTTAAATAATCCACTCCACAAAGATCCATTAATTGCGCAAACTTAAATGATTCCTTAAGTTTTTTAAAAACTTCTAAGGCATTTTTGGGAGAAACTTCAATAGTTACTTCATCTAGAGCAACACTAGAGTCAACTATCAGCTCACTTAACTGACTGCTAATCTCCTCTTGTAAATTCAAAATAGACTGTTTCATTCTGGTTACTCTTTAGCGGGTAGGGACTCTGATTAAG
>CAZRMK010000052.1:0-14491 GCA_964601165.1 uncultured Piscirickettsiaceae bacterium
CAATAGTACCAACATTTACATGCAACTTCACGCGTTCAAACTTTTCCTTTGCCATCTATATATACCTATTTATTAATACAATACCTTTTACCTAAAAAAGCATTATCATTTTTATCTAAAAACTTTAAGAGCCTTTTTTAGCACTTGTAATAATTTCATCCTGCACACTCTTAGGAGCCTGATTATATCTACCAAACACCATGCTATAGTTTGCTCTTCCCTGAGTTAAAGAACGCATTGAGTTTGAATAGCCAAACATTTCTGACAGAGGAACTTCTGCTCGAATTGACTTACCAGTTGGAATATCATCCATACTAGAAACTATGCCACGACGACGATTTAAATCTCCAATAATGTCTCCCATATAATCTTCAGGGGTGGTTACTTCAACATCCATAATAGGCTCTAAAATAACAGCGTTTGCTTCTGCGACACCATTCTTAATTCCCATTCCTGCAGCAACAGAGAACGCCATCTCATTTGAATCTACATCATGATAAGATCCATCAATCAATTCAACAGAGACATCTACCATTGGAAAGCCAGCTAATACACCGTTTTCAAGCTGGGCTTTAGCGCCTTTTTCTACCGCTCCAATATATTCACGAGGAACAGAACCACCGACAACACTATTGATAAACTCAAACCCTTCACCAGGCTCACGAGGCTTCATCTTGAACACCACATGTCCATATTGACCTCTACCACCAGACTGACGAACAAACTTTCCATCCACTTCAACTGCTGAAGTAATCGTTTCACGATAAGAAACCTGAGGGGCTCCAACATTAGCTTCAACACCAAACTCTCGCCTCATGCGATCAACAATAATATCTAAATGCAACTCCCCCATTCCTGA
Organism: uncultured Piscirickettsiaceae bacterium; assembly: GCA_964601165.1. Classification (GTDB taxonomy): domain Bacteria; phylum Pseudomonadota; class Gammaproteobacteria; order Thiomicrospirales; family Thiomicrospiraceae; genus Thiosulfativibrio. Next base: position 860 of record CAZRMK010000052.1, read on the forward strand.
AATAATGGTTTGACCTGTCTCTTCATCAGTATGTACACGGAAAGAAGGGTCTTCTGCTGCAAGCTTTTGCAAAGCAATTCCCATTTTCTCTTGATCTGGCTTAGTTTTTGGCTCAATGGCAATAGAAATAACAGGCTCAGGAAATTCCATACGCTCTAGTACAATTTTATGATCCAAATCACACAGAGTATCACCTGTAGTGGTATCTTTAAGACCAACCGCACAAGCAATATCACCCGCTCTAACTTCTTTAATTTCCTCACGGGAGTTAGAGTGCATTTGCAACAAACGCCCTATACGCTCACGTTTCATCTTAACCGAATTATAAACAGGACTTCCTGCCTGCAAATTTCCAGAATAAACACGGAAAAAGGTCAAAGTACCAACATAAGGGTCAGTCATTATTTTAAAGGCTAGGGCTGCAAAAGGAGCTTCATCCGTTGAATCTCGCGTTCCCTGCGTTCCATCTTCCAATTCACCTGTAATCGCAGGAACTTCAGAAGGAGATGGCATATAATCAACAACTGCGTCCAATAATGTCTGAACACCTTTATTTTTAAAGGCCGAACCACAGAACATAGGTACAATTTCAACAGCAATCGTACGCAGACGAATTCCTAATTTAATTTCCTCTTCTGTAAGCTCACCCTCTTCAAGGTATTTATTCATAAGCTCATCAGTTGCTTCAGCTGCTACCTCAACCATTTTTTCACGCCACTCTTCGGCAGAACCTTGCATATCAGCAGGAATATCTTCATAGCGATATTCCATGCCCATATTTTCTTCTTCCCAGTAGATAGCTTTCATTTTAACCAGGTCAACTATCCCAACAAAAGATTCTTCAGCACCTATAGGTAGCTGCATGGGAACAGGAGTCGCACCTAAACGGTCAATTACCATCTGATTAACATTTAAAAAATCAGCTCCAGCACGATCCATTTTATTAACGAACCCTAACCTTGGCACGCCATACTTATCCGCTTGACGCCATACTGTTTCCGACTGTGGCTCAACACCACTTACCGAACAAAAACAGGTTACTGCTCCATCTAAAACCCTTAAGGAACGTTCGACCTCAATTGTGAAATCAACGTGACCAGGCGTATCGATAATATTGATACGGTGCTCAGGGTATTGCTTAGCCATACCACTCCAGTGGCAAGTTGTTGCGGCAGAAGTAATGGTAATTCCACGCTCCTGCTCCTGCTCCATCCAATCCATGGTCGCACCACCATCATGCACTTCACCAATCTTATGTGATACACCTGTGTAATAAAGAATACGCTCAGTTGTTGTTGTTTTGCCCGCATCAATGTGAGCCATAATACCGATATTACGATATTGTCTTAAAGGAGTTGTACGTGCCACTTCAATAACCTTTTATTAAATTCTTAAAAAACTAAAAACCCTAACTAAAGGGCTTTTAATCAGATTACCAACGAAAATGGGAGAAGGCTTTGTTTGCCTCTGCCATTCGATGAGTATCTTCTTTCTTCTTGACTGCTGTACCGCGATTATCCAACGCGTCTGACAGCTCTCCTGCCAACCTCAACAGCATTCCTTTTTCGCTACGCTTCCTAGATGCTTCAACCAACCAACGCATAGCTAGAGCCACTTTTCTCTCTGCCCTTACTTCAACAGGAACCTGATAAGTTGCTCCACCTACACGACGAGATTTAACCTCAACCATAGGACCAATATTTTCTAATGCTCCACGTAATAAGGCAGCATGATCACCACCCTTTTTACGCTCAACCAGAACATCCAATGCCCCATAAACGATTTTTTCAGCTACTGCTTTTTTACCGCTTACCATAATCATATTAACAAACTTTGTTAACGTTGTATCACCAAATTTAGGATCAGGCAGTACCTGTCTTTTTGGTATTTCTCTTCTTCTTGCCATTCTTAACTCTTCCGGTATAAATGTAACACTGTAATTGCTATGCGTATGTTAAAAGTTTATTACAAAAACTAACTTTTAGGACGCTTAGCACCGTACTTAGAACGACCTTGTCTACGATCACTTACGCCAGCACAATCTAGTGCTCCACGAACTGTATGATAACGTACACCAGGCAAATCTTTTACTCGACCACCACGGATAAGAATAACCGAGTGCTCTTGTAGGTTATGACCTTCCCCACCTATATAGGTAGAAACTTCAAAACCATTCGTTAAACGTACACGTGCTACTTTACGTAGAGCAGAGTTTGGCTTTTTAGGGGTTGTTGTGTAAACGCGTGTACAAACGCCACGACGCTGAGGACAACCCTCTAACGCACGAACATTTGAAACTTTTACTTTATCTTTACGCGGCTTACGCACCAACTGGTTAATAGTCGCCATTAATACTTACTCCATTTAAGACTCTAATCTTAATTCACATGATAAATAACTTATAGATACATAGCATCTACAAGAAAGGTTGTAGGATTCTAGTGATTTCAAGATACTTTGTCAAGCTTTAAATTTTTTAAATCCCTGCACAAACTTTTGATTCCGCAGAAAAAGAAAACAATACTTTGCACATTATTCATTAAAAACAAAACTTATTCTTCAGTATCTAAAATCACCTTCTCCTCATTTGCTTCACCGGTTTCAATAAAACTCTTGAGTTCAATTTGAGTGACCTCACTCGCCTCTCTTCTCGCTTTATGATAAGCGAAACCTGTTCCTGCTGGAATTAAACGCCCCACTATAACATTTTCTTTAAGACCCACTAATCTATCACGCTTACCGCTAACAGCAGCTTCAGTAAGCACTCTAGTTGTTTCTTGGAAAGAGGCTGCTGAAATAAAGGATTCTGTTGCAAGAGAAGCTTTGGTAATACCTAGCAACAAACGTTGGAACGTAGCTTCTACTTCACCTTTTTCACGCATTTTTTCATTTAAGTCAAGCACTCGTGAATATTCAGTTTGCTCTCCTTTAATAAGAGTAGTATCACCAACAGATTTAATCTCTACTTTACGCAACATTTGACGCACAATAGTTTCGATATGCTTGTCATTAATCTTTACACCTTGTAAACGATAAACATCCTGAACTTCATCTGTAATATATTCCATCAACTTAGGAACACCCAATAAGCGAAGAATATCATGGGGATTTGGGTTTCCGTCAACTATAACATCGCCCTTTTCAACTCTTTCACCTTCAAAGACATCAACAGTTCGCCACTTTGGAATTAAGCTTTCATATTGTTCGCCACTATCTTGAGTAATCACCAAGCGCTGCTTACCTTTAGTTTCTTTACCAAAACTAATAACTCCAGAGACCTCTGCCATAATAGATGGTTCTTTAGGAATACGTGCCTCAAATAAATCAGCAACGCGTGGCAATCCTCCTGTAATATCCTTAGTCTTAGATGACTCTTGTGGAATACGTGCCAAAACGTCACCTGGATAAATAGTACTGCCTTCCTGAACGATTACAATTGAACCTTCAGGCAAATAATACATTGCTGGTGTTTGAGTCCCTGTAAACGAGACCACTTCTCCTGCTTCATCAAGAATTTGAACGTAAGGACGAGTCTCTTTGTTGGCAGAAGAACGCTCTTTACTATTTTTTACAATATAAGTGGTAAGACCAGTTAATTCATCAGTATATTCATCGACAATACCCGCAAAGTTACCAAAACCTATACTCCCTTGAACCTCTGTAATAACAGGATGGGTATGAGCATCCCAAGTGGCCAAAACCTCACCTGGGTTTACCGAGCTACCACTTGAAAAATTTAACAAAGAACCATAAGTAATCTTATAACGCTCTTTCTCTCGCCCCGTTTGATCTGAAATGGTGACTTCTCCAGAACGAGAAACAACGGTTAATTTGCTATCAGAATTTTTGATAGTTTTTAAATTATGAAACTTAACCGTTCCTCCATGCTTAACTTCCACATGATTTTGAACTGATACCGATGAGGCTGTTCCACCAATATGGAAGGTACGCATGGTTAACTGAGTTCCTGGCTCACCAATTGATTGAGCTGCCATAACGCCAACGGCTTCCCCTAAATTAACCAGGTGACCGCGGGCTAAATCTCTTCCATAACAAGACTGGCAAATACCAAACCTCGTTTCACAAGTAATCGTTGAACGAACTCGAACTGAGTCAATTCCTACTCCATCAACAATATTAACTAAACGCTCATCCAATAGAACATCCTTAGCAACAATTAACTCACCATCAGATGAAATAACATCTTCAGCAAGCACACGTCCCAACAAACGATCTTTTAACTCAACAACAACTTCTCCACCTTCAATTAAAGAAGTAACCGTTACACCCCTTTCTGTTCCACAATCGACTTCTGTTACCACAACGTCCTGTGCAACATCCACTAATCTACGAGTCAAATAACCTGAGTTAGCTGTTTTAAGAGCCGTATCAGCCAAGCCTTTACGCGCACCATGGGTTGAAATAAAATACTGTAGTACGTTCAACCCTTCGCGGAAGTTAGCCGTAATAGGTGTCTCAATAATAGATCCATCTGGCTTCGCCATCAAACCGCGCATTCCACCCAACTGACGCATTTGAGCTACCGAACCACGTGCTCCTGAATCGGCCATCATATAAACCGAATTAAAGGAGGTCTGACGAACTTCTTTGCCTTTAGCATCCGTTACAGTTTCAAACTGTAACGATTCCATCATCGATTTCGTGACTAATTCATTAGTATGCGACCAAATATCAACTACTTTATTATAACGCTCACCCTCCGTTACCAAACCTTGAGAAAATTGATTTTGAATTTCCGCAACCTGCTTCTCTGCACGCTCAATAATTCCTGCTTTAGAGTCGGGGATAAGCATATCATCCACACAAAAAGATAGACCTGCCAAGGTAGACCATTTAAAGCCTGTGTACATTAACTGATCAGCAAAAATAACTGTCTCTTTCGGCCCAAGCAAACGGTAACATGTATTCAGCACAGTACTAATATTTTTCTTAGTTAACTCAATATTAATTAAGTCAAAGCTAATACCTTTAGGTAAAATTCTTAGTAACAAAGCACGACCAACTGCAGTATCAACGATTTCTTTACGAAGTGTTTCAACACCAGAATCATCGATAATGATTTCATCAATTTTAAGCTTAATCTTAGTATGCAGATGTACAACTTTCGCATCTAATGCACGTTGCACTTCTTGCCAATTATAAAAGGCTTTGCCTTCACCTTTAGAATTAATAGCTTCTCTGGTAATGTAATATAGTCCTAAAACCACATCCTGTGAAGGAACGATAATAGGCTCTCCATTGGCTGGTGACAATAGATTATTGGTTGACATCATCAAAGTACGAGCTTCTAACTGCGACTCTAATGATAAAGGAATATGCACGGCCATTTGATCGCCGTCAAAATCGGCATTAAATGCCGAACAAACCAGCGGATGAAGATTGATCGCTTTGCCTTCTATCAAGACAGGCTCAAATGCTTGGATTCCTAATCTATGCAAGGTTGGGGCTCGATTCAATAAGATAGGGTGTTCATGAATCACGTCATCTAACACATCCCAGACTTCAGGCAAGCCCTGCTCAACCATCTTCTTCGCGGCTTTAATCGTAGAAGCTAGTCCGCGTTTTTGTAATTTACTAAAAATAAAAGGCTTGAAAAGCTCCAGTGCCATTTTTTTAGGCAAGCCACATTGATGCAACCTAAGAGTGGGGCCAACAACGATAACCGAGCGACCAGAATAGTCAACACGTTTACCTAGTAGATTTTGGCGGAAGCGTCCCTGCTTACCTTTAATCATGTCTGCTAGAGATTTAAGCTGACGCTTATTAGTCCCCGTAACAGCTCGACCACGACGCCCATTATCCAATAAAGAATCTACCGACTCTTGCAGCATACGTTTTTCATTACGTACAATAATATCTGGCGCCATCAAATCTAATAAACGCTTTAAACGGTTATTACGATTGATTACTCGACGATACAAATCATTCAAATCTGAAGTAGCAAAACGACCTCCATCTAAAGGAACAAGAGGACGTAGTTCTGGTGGAAGCACTGGCAAAACATCCAACACCATCCACTCTGGACGGTTACCTGACTTCAAGAACGAATCAAGCAATTTTAAACGTTTAGAAAGCTTCTTTTGCTTAGTCTCAGAATTGGTAGTATCCATTTCTTCTTTCAGCCTAACCGCTTCAGAGGCAAGATCAATAGATTGCAACATTTTTTTAACAGCTTCGGCACCCATTTTAGCTTCGAATTCATCCCCATGCTCATCTAAAGCATCTAAATATTCTTCTTCTGTTAACAACTGCCAAGGTTCTAATGGCGTTAATCCTGGATCAACGACCATAAAGGCTTCAAAATAGAGTACAGCTTCAATCGATTTTAACGTCATATCTAACATCAAACCAATTCGAGATGGCAAAGATTTTAAAAACCAAATATGAGCAACTGAAGAAGCTAAATCAATATGCCCCATACGTTCACGACGAACTTTTGACTGAGTTACTTCCACTCCGCACTTTTCGCAAATAACACCACGATGCTTCAAACGTTTATATTTACCACATAAACATTCAAAATCACGAATGGGACCAAATATTTTTGCACAGAACAAACCATCACGCTCTGGCTTAAAGGTTCGATAGTTAATCGTTTCTGGCTTTTTTACTTCACCAAAAGACCAAGACCTAATTTTTTCAGGTGAAGCAAGTGAGACTTTAATCGCATCAAAATCACTTGATGCATTCTGTTGTTTTAGAAAACCTAATAAATCTTTCATTAATCTTGCTCCAGCTCAATATCTATACCAAGGGCACGAATTTCTTTTCTTAAAACGCTGAAAGATTCAGGTATTCCAGGTTCCATATACTCATTACCATCAACAATATTTTTATACATTCTAGTACGTCCACTCAAATCATCAGACTTAACAGTTAACATTTCTTGCAAAGTAAAAGCCGCTCCATAAGCTTCAAGAGCCCATACTTCCATTTCACCAAAACGCTGCCCTCCAAACTGTGCTTTACCACCTAGAGGCTGCTGAGTTACTAAACTATAAGGCCCTGTAGAACGTGCATGCATCTTGTCATCAACTAAATGGTTCAGTTTAAGATAATACATATAACCAACCGTAACAGGGCGATCAAAAGCCTCACCTGTTAAACCATCATATAAAGTCATTTGACCAGATTCAGGCAAATCTGCTAGGCGTAACATCGACTTAATTTGCTCTTCAGAAGCTCCGTCAAAAACAGGAGATGCTAAAGGAACACCTTTTCTTAAGTTGCCTGATAGCTCAATAATTTCATTATCACTAAAGCTTTCAAAATCAACACTCTGCCCCTGAGATTCGTTATAAATCTGATGTAAAAACCCTCGAATTTCTTTAATATCAGCATGTTGCTTTAACATAGCATCAATCTTAACACCCAGCCCTTCCGCTGCAAGACCTAAGTGTGTTTCTAATATTTGACCGACATTCATACGCGATGGAACACCTAGAGGATTAAGACAAATGTCAACTGGGCGACCATTTTCATCATAAGGCATATCTTCAACTGGACAAATACGCGATATAACGCCCTTATTGCCGTGGCGACCTGCCATTTTATCTCCTGGCTGGATGCGACGTTTAATAGCAACATAAACTTTAACCATTTTGATAACACCAGGAGCAAGATCATCGCCCTGAGTTAGCTTTTTACGCTTCTCTTCAAATACAGTATTTAATTCATCACGCTTAGACTTCAACTGAGATTCTGTAGTTTCTAAGTAACGGACCATTTCTTCATCTGCTACATTTAAACTAAACCACTTGGATTTATCTATTTTAGTCAATTCAGAAGAGGTTAACTTTGTACCATCAACTAGCTCTTTACCAACTAACAAAACCTCCATTCGATCATAAGAATCTGCTTCAACAATCTTATATTGCTCATCAATATCCTTACGTACTTTTTGCAATTCCTCTTCTTGAATAGCAACACCACGAGCATCTTTTTTCTCTCCTTCTCGTGTGAACACTTGAACATCAATAACCGTTCCTTCAATGCCTTTAGTAACACGCAGTGAAGTATCTTTTACATCAGATGCTTTTTCACCAAAAATTGCACGTAGCAGTTTCTCTTCTGGCGTTAACTGAGTTTCTCCTTTTGGGGTTATCTTACCAACAAGAATATCTCCTTGCTTAACCTCGGCACCCACATAAACAATACCACACTCATCCAAACGAGAAAGAGCAGACTCTCCAACATTAGGAATATCTGCTGTTACTTCTTCTGAGCCTAATTTGGTATCACGAGCCAAACAAGTTAGCTCCTCTATGTGTATGGTTGTGTATCTATCTTCCTCCACAACACGCTCCGAAACCAAAATAGAATCTTCAAAATTATAACCATTCCAAGGCATAAATGCGATACGCATATTTTGCCCCAACGCCAACTCACCTAAATCAGTAGAAGGCCCGTCAGCTAACACATCACCTCGTACAATAGTATCTCCTGACTTTACAATAGGTTTCTGATTAATACAGGTATTTTGATTAGAGCGTTGATATTTGATTAGGTTATAAATATCAACACCTGAGCGACCTTCAATCACTTCATCAGCATTAACTTTAACCACAATACGACTTGAATCAGAGGATAAAATTTCTCCACCGCGCTCTGCCACCACAGTAACACCCGAGTCTGCCGCTACAATCTTTTCAATTCCCGTTCCAACTAAAGGCTTGTCCGCTTTTAAAGTAGGAACCGCTTGACGTTGCATATTGGCTCCCATTAAAGCTCGGTTAGCATCATCATGCTCAAGAAAAGGAATTAAAGACGCTGCAACAGAAACAATCTGTTTAGGAGAAACATCCATGTAATTAACGTCTTTTGAAGCAGATAGACAAAATTCATTATTGTGTCGGGCTGAGACAAGATCTTCAGTTAACTCTCCCTTATCATTAACGTCAACACTTGCTTGAGCAATTACAAACTGAGACTCATCAATCGCCGAAACATAGTCAACTTGGTCGGTTACTTTGCCTTTAACTACCTTACGATAAGGAGTTTCTAAAAAACCATACTTATTGGTTTTTGCATAAATCGCTAAAGTATTAATTAAACCAATATTTGGCCCTTCTGGCGTTTCAATTGGGCATAAACGTCCATAATGCGTTGGATGAACATCACGCACTTCAAATCCTGCACGCTCACGCGTTAATCCTCCTGGCCCTAAAGCTGACACACGGCGCTTATGAGTAACTTCTGAAAGCGGGTTAACTTGATCCATAAACTGTGAAAGTTGACTGGAACCAAAAAACTCTTTAACAGCCGCAGAGACAGGCTTGGCATTAATTAAATCTTGTGGTAACAAACTATCGGTTTCAGCTTGGTTCAATCTCTCTTTAACTGCTCTCTCCACACGGATTAGTCCGACACGAAATGCGTTTTCTGCCATTTCACCTACGGCACGAATACGACGATTTCCAAGCGTATCAATATCGTCGACCAGACTTGAACCATTACGAATATTAATCAACTCTCGCACCACTTCAATAATATCTTGATTTTCTAAAATCACTTTAGAATCGTCTGTCTTTTGCCCCAAACGACGATTTAATTTCATTCGACCCACAGCAGACAAATCATAACGTGCATCATCGAAAAACAAGCTGTTAAATAAGGCTTCCGAGGAATCTTTTGTCGGTGGCTCACCAGGTCGCATCATGCGATAAATTTCAATTTGAGCTTCTAACTTAGAGGTCGTTGAATCAAGATTTAAAGTATCAGAAATATAAGGACCCTGCTTAATCTCATCAAGATACAGCAATGAAAGATCAACTTTATCAAGTCCTGAAATAGATTCTAAAAGCTCCGCTGTGATGACTGCATTGGCTCGTGCCAAAAGCTCTCCAGAGCTTTTATCTGTGACCCCTGAAGCTAAAACTTTTCCTAATAAAAAATCTTCAGGAAGAACAGCTGTTTTAACGCCTGCTTCTTTTAATTGGTTAATCGCTCTAGCAGTAATTCTTTTACCAGATTGAACTATTTTCTTACCTTTAACTGCTATATCAAAAACAGCCACCTCACCTTTAATCTGTTCAAAATTCAATACTAAAGAATATTTGCCCTTTTTAGCCTTAACAGAAATAGTTTCAAAAAATTCCTTTAAAATTTGTTCATTGTTATAACCCATCGCTCGCAACAAAATAGAGACCGGAAGCTTTCTGCGCCTATCAATACGCACAAAAATACAATCATTATGATCAAATTCAAAATCTAACCACGAACCACGATAAGGAATAATACGAGAATTGAATAATACTTTTCCTGAAGAGTGCGACTTACCCTTATCACTATCAAAAATAACTCCAGGCGAGCGGTGTAACTGGGTCACAATAACCCGTTCCGTACCATTAATAACGAAAGTTCCATTATCTGTCATTAAAGGCATGTCGCCTAAATACACTTCTTGCTCTTTAACATCTTTAACTGGACGCTTGCCAGCTGGTGCATCCTTATCAAACAAGACTAAACGCATTTTGACACGCAAGGGTGCCGCATAAGTTACTCCACGTTGCTTGCACTCTCTAACATCAAACTCAGTATCTCCTAACAGATAGCTGACATACTCAAGGTTTGCTGTTCCTGCAACACCATGAATAGGAAAAACTGAACTAAAGGCCGAATGAAGTCCTTGAAGGCTTCTCTCTAACGGCTTCTTGTCCTTTTGCAAAAAGTCATGAAAAGAACCCTTTTGCAATGAAAGTAAGTAAGGAACTTCAAGTGATGAAGCCTTGGTTGAAAAATCTTTACGGAGACGTTTCTTTTCAGTTAAAGAATAGGCCATTGATTACCTCTAGATCTATTAGATGACAAATTTATTTTCGTCATACTTAATTAAAATGCACAAAACTGTAATAACACCTAAATCCTGCAAGTGCTTGCACTCTATATGCATAATCACTTGCAGGATTTAGGTAACAGAATAAACAGAATCTCTAATCACACTTTTACACACTGTCATAAACAAGAAAAGGCCAACGTAAAAACGCCAGCCATTTCATGCTCCTAATGAGCGTACACGAAATAATTTATCAACTTATTCCGTACATACTCTCTTAAGAGCCCTCAAAAGTTAATTTTATTTAACTTCGGCTGGAATACCTGCATCACTAAGATCTTTAGCAAGTGCTTCCGCTTCTTCTTTAGACACCGCTTCTTTAAGAGTAAATGGAACAGACTCAACCGCAGACTTAGCTTCTTTAAGACCAAGACCTGTTGCTGCACGTACCGCTTTAATAGCTGCAATTTTATTATCACCAGCACCAGTAAGAATAACATCAAACTCAGTTTGCTCTTCAACTGCTCCGCCTGCATCCCCTCCTGAACTAGCAACTGCAACCGCTGCGGCAGACACGCCAAACTTCTCTTCCATTGCTGCAACTAGCTCAACAACTTCCATTACTGACATATTGGCAACTGCTTCTAAAATATCTTCTTTTGTTATAGACATGATAATCTCCTGAAATTCATTTTTCTCCAAATCCTTATCTAAAAATAAACACGCGATGTTAAAATCACCAACACATCCATTTTAAATTCAAGGCAAGAGCTGATTTGTTACGATTTTAACCTAAATACTGCAAGTGATTGTGCATACAGAGTGCAAACTATTGATTTGTACTATATATGTGTGCAAGCACTTGCAAGATTTAGGCTTAATGCTCTAAGCAGCTTCTTCTTTCTGCTCTTTAACGGCAACCAACCCACGTGCTAACTTAGCAACAGGTTCTTTCATAACATATAGTAATTTACTTATTGCTTCATCATAGGTAGGTAATGCTGCAATAACACTTAATTGCCCTGCATCCATTACACCTTCACCAATTGACAATGACCGAACAACTAATGCTTCATTTGCTTTCGCAAAATCTTTAAAGACTCGAGCTGCATTGCCTAGTTCTTCACCAGAAAAGGCAAAAACTAAAGGCCCTTTAAAGGTCTCAGCCATATCTTCAAACTTAGTTCCCTCAACAGCACGACGAGCAAGGGTGTTTTTTACAACACGAACTTGAACTCCAGCCACACGAGCATTAGCACGAAGTTGAGTCATTTGGCCAACACTCAACCCACGATACTCAGCTGCGACCATTGAACCCGCTCCTGCAGCAACTGCAGCAACTTCTTCAACGACTCGCTTTTTATCTTCGATATTAAGAGCCATATAACCTCCAAACAATCTGATAGGAAATGATACCTATCAAACTCTTCCATCTACGCAGGTTTAAAACTATTAAGAATATAAACTATACATTCACCTGCGGTCTGCGATGGGTGCTCTCAAAAAATCAAGGAGACCCATTTCGCAATCTACAAAACAACACATTTCATAGAAATTTTTCTATTTTTGCACAAAAACTCCGCTAGACCTTGGCACAAAAGTGAGCATTAGTCTTGCAAAGAAGACTGATCTATCGTCAAACCCGGCCCCATAGTGCTAGAAATAGATACTTTTTTAAGATAAATACCTTTGGCAACAGCGGGCTTAGCTTTAATTAAATCTTCAAGTAAAGCATTTAAATTTTCTTTTAATTTTTCTGGCGCAAAGGAAACCGTACCGATTGAACCGTGAACAATACCTGCCTTATCGGCACGAAAACGAACTTGACCAGACTTGGCTTTTTTAATAGCTCCAACCACATCAGGAGTTACCGTACCAGTCTTAGGATTAGGCATTAAACCACGAGGCCCTAAAACCTGACCCAACATACCAACCACTCTCATCGCATCTGGAGAGGCAATAACAACATCAAAATCCATCATACCGCCCTTGACTTCAGCGGCAAGGTCTTCCATGCCGACGAACTCTGCCCCTGCTTCTTTAGCAGCCGCTTCATTGGCTTCTCCTGTGAAAACGGCTACCCTTACATCTTTACCAGTTCCATTAGGCATCACTGTTGCTCCACGCACAACCTGATCAGACTTGCGAGGATCAATCCCTAGTTTAATTGCCACATCAACTGACTCTGAAAACTTAGAAGTTGCTAATTCAGAAATTAAAGAAAAACCTTCAATTACATCATAAGCCTTACCGATTTCTACTTTTTCCGCATATACTTTTTGTTTTTTTGTTAACTTTGCCATATCAATTACCCTTCAACAACCAAGCCCATAGAACGAGCAGAACCAGCAATAATCTTAACCGCTGCATCAATATCATTAGCGTTTAAGTCTTCCATTTTAGTATTGGCAATTTCTTCCAACTGCGCACGAGTAATGGTACCAACTTTATCCATATTTGGCACACCAGAACCCTTTTTAAGACCCGCCGCTTTCAATAATAAAACTGAAGCAGGGGGGGTTTTCATAATAAAAGTGAAACTTTTATCACTAAATACTGAAATCACAACAGGAACAGGTAAACCTTTTTCCATATTTTGTGTTTGAGCATTAAATGACTTACAAAACTCCATAATATTAACGCCATGCTGACCTAAAGCAGGACCTACTGGCGGACTTGGGTTTGCACTTCCAGCAGGAACTTGCAATTTAATATAGGCTTCTATTTTTTTAGCCATACTATCTCCTTATGGGTATAACGTCTTTCAACTTCCCAAGGGTTTACAAAATGCCACTTATGGCAATAAAAATTAAACTTTTTCTACTTGAGTAAATTCA
>CAZRMK010000053.1:0-14460 GCA_964601165.1 uncultured Piscirickettsiaceae bacterium
TCGAAATCTTATATTAGTCAAGCTAAATAAACTATAAAAGGTGAAATAAATTAACGAATTTACAGAATAAAACTTGCTTAACCTTGCTTGTTGTCTTGCTCTTCGGTGAGGTACAAAACACGCCCGTCTTTTTGCAGCACTCGGGCTTTTTCTAAAAAATAAATATTGGCTCGTTTGGAATAAAGTATTGCTTTTAAGTCGGTGAGTTGTTGCATTATAATTCCTTAGGAGAATACTTAATAACCTCTAGGATAATTTTTTATACCATTATATATCAATAAGTTATAGTTATTTTTTCCACAAGAAGTTAATTTTAAAAATAAAAAAGGGAACCTTAGTTCCCTTTATAGATAAGTTCGCTCTAGGAGCAGACCTTAAGCAATAGCTGCTTTTGCTTTATCAACAATCGCAGAAAAAGCTTCTGTATCGTGAATTGCAATATCAGATAAAACTTTACGGTCAACTGCAATTCCAGCTTTATTTAAGCCATTAATAAAACGACTATAAGTTATACCATTTAAGCGACTTGCGGCATTAATACGTGCAATCCATAAACGACGGAAAGTACGTTTTTTAACACGACGATCGCGATATGCATATTGACCCGCTTTAATTACTGCTTGTTTTGCAACACGAAAAACCTTACTGCGTGCTCCATAATAGCCTTTTGCCGCTTTCAAAACTTTATTATGTCTTCTGCGTGCAACTACACCTCTTTTAACTCTTGCCATTTTTCAATCTCCCTTAGCTGTATGGTAGCATGCGGCGAACCATTGCCACATCGTTATCGTGAATCATGCTCGCAGAACGAAGATGACGCTTACGCTTGGTTGATTTTTTTGTCAAGATATGACGACGGTGTGCTTGGTTGCACTTAAAACGGCCTGAGCCAGTTTTTCTAAAGCGCTTTTGGGCACTTTTATTTGTTTTCATTTTAGGCATTGCTAAAACTCCAATCTTGCTAGCACTATAAACAAAAGTTTGTTATAGAACTATCAGTTTTAAAATGTTCTACAGGCTAAACCCTGCAAGTCACTATGCACATATAATGCAATGGTTTTGCAGGATCTAGACTCTAACGTAGAACTTGAAACAATAAACAGCACTGAATGGGCTGCACCAGTAATAAATTATGCAAAGATTTCTCTATGAAATTCATCCTAGTTATTGTATTGAACTTAAACACTGCAATTACTTACAGAGCTTAGGTTAAAGCCTTTCGACTTACTTAATTACCCGCTTAATAGCGAGTAAAAAAATCTTTTGTTTTTTTATATGGAAGTACTACTGCTTTTTAATAGGAGCAATCATCATTTGTAATGTACGACCTTCCATTTTAGGCATTTGCTCTACCACGGAGAGTTCTTTTAAATCTTCCTTAACTCGCTGTAGCATTTTCATCCCTAAGTCTTTATGGGTAATTTCTCGTCCACGAAACCAAATGGTAATTTTAACCCTATCACCATTTTCAAGGAATTTGGTGGCATTTTTTAACTTAACATTATAGTCACCAATATCGGTACCGGGGCGAAACTTAACTTCTTTAATTTGAACCTGCTTTTGGTTTTTCTTCGCTTCTTGCTTTTTCTTTTGTTGCTGAAAGCGGTATTTACCGTAGTCCATAATTTTACAAACAGGAGGATTAGACTTAGCTGAAATTTCAACTAAATCCAACCCAGCTTCACGAGCAAGATTTAGGGCATTTGAAGTCGAAACAACCCCTAACTGTTCACCATCCACATCAATCAGTCGAACTTCCCTTGCTGAGATAAATTCGTTAATATTATCTTTTGGTACTTCTTGCCTTTGCGGTCTTCCACGGCCTCTACGAACTGCGATAGTCTTATCCTCTTATGACTCAACAACACGCCCTAATTGAGCGATGTCGTTTGCCAGTAAATTAATTAATTTATCAAATGTAAAGCTACCAAGGTTTTTACCACCTCTAGCACGAACGTTAACCGTACCACTTTCCATTTCCTGATTCCCTACTACTAAAATATACGGAACTTTTTGTAAAGTATGTTCCCGAATTTTAAACCCTATCTTCTCATTTCTCAAGTCTGTTTCTACTCTAAACCCCTGTTTTCTCAATTTTTTTGCAAATTCTCTCACATATTCATCTTGAGCGGCATTAATATTTGCCAAAACCAGTTGTATTGGAGCTAACCATGTTGGGAACTTACCTTCGTAATGTTCAATTAAAATAGCCACAAATCTCTCTAATGATCCCAAAATCGCTCTATGAATCATAACAGGATGATGTTTTTCATTATCTGCCCCGATATAAACCGCATTTAAACGCTCTGCTTGTGTCATAGAAAAGTCTAGCTGTATCGTTCCACATTGCCAAACTCGACCGATACAGTCTTTTAATTGGAATTCAATTTTAGGACCGTAAAAGGCTCCTTCACCAATCTGGGTAACATAGTCTAAACCTGCATCTTGCAGGGTTTGTTCGAGTGCTTTTTCTGCTAAATCCCAAACTTCATCAGAGCCAACACGCTCCTCTGGTCTAGTTGAAAACTTAACTGCAATATTGTCAAACCCAAAATCTTTATAGGTATTAAAAACTAAATCAATACAATCTTGTACCTCTTCCTTAATCTGCTCTTCTGTACAGAAGATATGAGCATCATCTTGAGTAAACGAACGAACCCGCATTAAACCATGCAAAGTTCCTGATGCTTCATTTCTGTGTACTAAACCAAACTCCGCCAAACGAATCGGCAAATCACGATAACTATGCAGCTGCCGATTATAAACCTGAATATGACCCGGACAATTCATTGGCTTAACCGCATAATCACGATGTTCCGTGGCTGTGGTAAACATATTATCTTTAAACTTATCCCAATGACCAGACTTTTCCCAAAGAGCACGATCCATTATTAATGGAGTTCGAACTTCTTGGTAGCCATGTTCTACCAACTGCTCTCGCATATACTCTTCTACTATACGAAACAAAGTTGCACCCTTAGGATGCCAAAGTGCCATGCCAGGAGAAGTTTCTTCGAGGTGAAACAAACCCAAAGTTTTACCTAGTTTACGATGGTCACGTTTTTCCGCTTCTTCCATCATTAACAGATAAGACTTTAGGTCATCTTTATTGACAAAAGCAACCCCATAAATCCTTTGTAGCATTTTTTTATTTGCATCGCCACGCCAGTAAGCTCCTGCAACATGAGTCAGTTTAAAGGCTTTAACAAAGGACATGTTTGGCAGATGTGGACCACGACACATATCAATGTATTCTTGGTGATGATAAAAGCCAAATTCTACTTCGCCTGGCATATCTGCAATTAATTCAACTTTGTAATCTTCCCCACGCTGCTCAAATATATTTAAAGCTTCTACCCGCGAAGTCACTTTTTTAACCACAGCATACTTAGTTTTTGCTAACTCTGCCATACGCTTTTGAATTTTACCAAGATCTTCAGGCGTAATTTTTTCTTCCATGTCTATGTCATAATAAAAGCCATTTTCCACCACCGGACCAATCGCCATTTTGGCTAGGGGGTAAAGCTGTTTGAGAGCATGACCCAACAGATGCGCACAAGAATGACGCATAATATACAAGCCGTCTTCATTCTTAATAGTCACTATTTCAAGTGATGCATCTTGTGCGATTAATTCACAAGCATCCACCAGCTCGCCATTAACACGCCCTGCAATAGTTGCCCTTGCCAATCCCGTTCCAATATCGGTTGCTACGCCCATAACTGAAACAGGCTGTAAAAATTCTCTTTTGGATCCATCTGGCAGGGTAATAACCGGCATTACATTTACTCTTAAATTGTTAATAAACTTGAGTCCTTTTCACGCAGGAACCCTCAAGTTTCAAAAAAAACTACTGAAAGGCGGGAATTCTACCATAATGATTAACGCTTTTAACTTTAATTAAAAACACTGTTGATCTTTACAAGCCATAATCTTAGCGGAAAGAGTGTGCAAAGCCCTTGCCACCTCATTTAAGGAGAAACTCCAAATAAAACCAATATGTTGTAATATGTTTTAGGTTAAAATAAGCAAATACTTATACTTAGTATCATTAAAGGATAAACATCATGAACAAAGCGATCACAAATATTGTTATTGGAGTTATTATCGGAGTCGTTTTAGCCTCTATTATTGGCTGGAAAATGATGCCTGGAATGATGTTAAATGAACACTCTAGCCCTTATGGGGTAAAAGAAACGGTTGAAAAAATTACTCAAAATGTAGAAGCTGCTGGATGGAAGGTGTTGGGAGTAACTGCTATTCATGAAGCTATTAAAGATGGGACAGGAGTAGAGCGTAACCCTGTCTATGTCATAAAACTATGCCAACCAGACTATGCAAGACGCATTTTACAACAAGACCACAGTCTCGCTATTTCTTCGATGATGCCTTGTATAATTTCTGTTTATGAGAAAGAAGATGGCACAACCTATATCAGTACCAGAAATGTTGGACTATTAGGAAAAATGTTTGGTGGCGACATTGCAGAAGTTATGGGCGAAGTTCAGTATTATGAAAAAAAGTTTATTGAATTTGCTAAATAACCAACTTCATCCCTAAATCCTGCAAGTGCTTGCAGGACTTAGATCATATTCTAAAAACAAGTTATCATTTCTAACAAATCATTTTCAAGCTTATCTGATTGCGTAATCGCTGAAATAACCGCAACGCCCTCCACTCCTGTAGCAACTAACTCTGGTAAATTAGTTTTATTGATACCACCTATCGCAACGAGAGGGCATTTAATGTTTTTAGCTCTTAAGGTGCAAATCTCTTGCAACCTATCTAAGCCTTGAATTTGTTTTAGCATGTTTTTGCTGCTTGATGGAAAGATCGCACCAAATGCAATATAACTTGGCTTTTCCTGCTCCGCTAATAAATATTCATACCATCCATGACTACTTAAACCTAGTCGAACACCTGAGCTTTGTAACCGCTGCCTCTCATCTGGGTTTAGAGCTGTGAAATCTTCTTGCCCTAAGTGCACACCATAAGCTCCATTCTCGATAGCTACTTGCCAATAATCATTAATAAATAACCGAGTTTGAGAGTTTTTAAATAGCTGAACCGCTTTTTTAACCAGACCTGGTAATTTTAAAGACGAAACGTTTTTTAAACGCAATTGAATTATTTTCAAATTAAAAGGCAATAGCTTTTCTAGCCACTCAATTGAGTCAACCACTGGATAAATACCCAAGTGCTGAGTTTCTAAAGAAGGAAAACCTTCAAAACCCTTGAACCCTTTAAACAGCAAATCTCTGCCTCCCACTTGAGGATAAAAACATTTTTCAACCGGCCATGCAGGTTGCAGAAAAGCACCATAATTTTCAACTTGCCCTTTTGATAAAGAAAAACCTTTTTGCATAAATGCCTTGGTTTGTACCAGGACATCTTTAAGGGGCAAAGATTGAGCTAAAAAATAACTTATCGCCGTGGCAAAACTACAACCTCCTCCATGTGAAAAAGTAGTCTTTATACGCTTAGTTGTAACTTTATAAACTTGAGAATCTTCAACACAAACATCTGTAGAATAATTTTTAGAGACCTTGCTTTGAAAATGCCCACCCTTAACAATTACTGCCGTTGTTAAACTTTTTTGTAAAAACTTAGCTAAATTAACGGGATTATCAACCTTGTTTTCTTGTTTAGCATTTAGGGTTTGAACCAACAACATGGCTTCATCAAAATTAGGAGTTATTACATCTACCGCTTCAAGTAAATTTAAATAGCTAGCAGAAATAGATTCCTGAAAGTTATCTTGCATAACAGAAGCTTTTAAAACAGGATCTAGCACAAACTTTACTTGCGGATAACGGTTGCGTAATTTAACAATAATCTTTAACAACCACTCAACCTGTTGCAAGGAGGCTAATAAACCTATTTTAACGACAACAGGAGGCTTATCTAGCTTTAAAGCCTGATATTGAGATTCAAGAACAGCAACCTCCACAGAATTCATTTCTATAAAAGATTGACTATTTTGAACCGTATTGGCAGTAATTAAGGTACAAAGCTCACAGCCCAGCCTTTGAGCCGTTTTAATATCTGCCTGAATCCCCGCTCCTCCACTGGAGTCTGAACCAGAAATGCTCCACACTATCGACCGTAAGGACACTTATAAAACCTGATGCCAAAAAGGCGTACCCAGCGTAGGCGTTGAAGGAGATGCTAAGTCCCTCTCCTGCATCACTCCTGCCAATCTAGCAGAATGACCGGCAGATACCGCAAGTTTAAAGGCTTCTCCCATCAAAACTGGGTCTTGAGATAAGGCAACAGCAGAGTTAAGTAACACACCATCATAACCCAGCTCCATCGCCTGAACCGCATGAGAAGGCTTACCAATACCCGCATCAACAATAAGCTGTAAATCAGGAAAGTTCGCTCGAATCGAAGTTAAATTATAAGGGTTCATCAAACCTTTTCCAGAACCAATCGGAGAACCCCAAGGCATTAAAATACTACAGCCTAAATCAGCTAAACGCTTTGCTAACACTAAATCATCGGTCATATAAGGAAAAACCTCAAAACCTTCTTTAATCAGAACCTCTGTGGCTTTTAATAACTCAAAAGGATCTGGCTGAAGATTATATTCATCCCCCAGCACCTCCAGTTTAATCCAATGGGTATCAAATACTTCTCGTGCCATTTGTGCTGTGGTAATGGCTTCTTTAGCACTATAACAGCCTGCGGTATTAGGTAAAACATCAACCTTAAGGGATTTAATAATTTCCCAAAAAGCTTGCCCACTTTCATCCCCTGCCGCTTGACGACGCAAAGATACAGTGACAATATCTGCCGCAGTAGCTTTAATTGAATTTTGCATTATTTCTGGAGAGGGATACAAAGCAGAACCAATCAATAATCGGCTTTTAACGACCTTACCACCTATTTTCCAAGGAGATTCATTTTTTATTAAATTCATAATATAACCATTTTAACCACCTTGCATAGGGGCAACAATCTCTAAACGATCACCCTCTTGAACGCTAGTTTGATCATAAGCACTTCGCGGAACAAAAGTATCATTCAAGGCTACAGCAAAACTAGAAACTTTATAGCCTAAACGATTTAGTAGTTCTGATAACATTTGAGAAGAGGCACACTCTATAGTTTCATTATTAACTGTAATTTTCATTTTTTTATTCCCTTAACCCAAGCCTGTAAAACATTCTAACAAGCCTTTTTCAACCACTGCAGGAGCTAATAAATATCCATGTCGATACAAGCCATTTATCTTCGTAAAACGATCTTCATGTTCAATTACAGGAAGATTATCAGGCATAGCTGGCCGACAATTAGTAAGCATATTCACAATCCGTGCTTCACCAAATCCAGAATGTACACTATACACCGCTGATAATAGCTCCAGACTGGAGCGAACTGACATAGGGCTTTGGTCTTCGCTCTCTATTTCACTCGCTCCCACCACATAACGATGATTTGGTCTTGGCACAATGTAAATTCGATAACGCGGGTGCATTAAACGAATCGGTCGGGTTAAATTCACTTCGGGTGCATCTAACCAAAAAACTTCACCACGAACACCGCGTAAGCCCTTTAAATTATCTTTTGCCCCCAAACCTCTGGCATCAAATACCCAGTCAAATTCATGCAAAGATGATGCTGTTTGAATTTTACCTGCTGAAACTTGAGTTACCGCCAAAGATTGATGCCAAACCACCTGCGAATGGTTTAGTAAATATTGCGAACTGGCTCGCATAAATTCTTGAGCATTAATCTGAGCTTCAGAAGGCAAATAAAAAGCTCTAGTATGCTGAGTAAGTTCAGGTTCTAACGCTTGAATACCTTTAGCATCTAACGTTTTAATTTGATCTGCCAAAACCACTTTAGATTGTAACTGCTTAATAAAATGCACCAAGTCAGGCATATCTGCATGGTGAGCGGTAATTAAACTACCCGCCTGCTGAAAAGCTTCTGGAATATTAATTTGCGTTAATAAATCAGGCCAAAGTTCAATCGAACGTTGCCCCAACTCAAAAACACTTGACTCTGCTGTTTCTAACTCAGAAAAAGGGGCAAGCATACCAGCAGCCGTTAAACCTGCTGACTTTTCAGCATGATGAGTGTCTTCATCAAATAAAGACACATTAAAGCCTTGGCTAACTAAATTTAATGCCAGAACCCTACCAACCAACCCTGCACCAGCAATACCAACTTGAAAGTTATCACTGTAATTAGCTACCATTATTTAAGAACCTGTTTTCAGTTCATCATCAGTAGATTTACTTGAATACCTAGTAATATCTGTAATATAAATTTCATTACCATTTTTCTGAAATTCAGCAGACATTTCCTTCATGCCTTGCTTAACCGCTTGTATTTCATTTAAGCCATTTTCTTCTGCATAATCACGAATATCTTGAGAGATTTTCATTGAACAAAATTTTGGTCCACACATTGAACAAAAATGTGCCACTTTCGCAGATTCTCTAGGCAAGGTTTCGTCATGATATTCACGGGCTCTATCTGGATCTAATCCAATATTAAACTGGTCATACCAACGAAATTCAAACCGTGCTTTAGACATGGCATTATCCCGAATTTGCGCTCCAGGTTGACCCTTAGCTAAATCCGCAGCATGAGCAGCAATTTTATAAGTAATAATTCCTTCTTTTACATCGTCTTTATTAGGCAAACCTAAATGTTCTTTAGGCGTTACATAGCACAACATAGAAGTACCATACCAACCAATTTGTGCAGCACCTATACCCGAAGTAATATGATCATATCCAGGAGCTATATCTGTTACCAAAGGTCCGAGCGTATAAAAAGGTGCTTCAAAACAATCTTCCAATTCCTTTTCCATATTCTCTTTAATCATTTGCATAGGCACATGACCAGGCCCCTCAATCATAACTTGAACATCATGCTTCCAAGCAATTTTAGTCAGTTCTCCAAGCGTTTCTAATTCACAAAACTGTGCTTCATCATTCGCATCTGCTAACGAACCAGGACGCAAGCCATCACCTAACGAAAAACAAACGTCATAGGCTTTCATAATTTCGCAAATTTCTTCAAAACGAGTATAAAGAAAGCTTTCTTGATGATGATGCAAGCACCATTTAGCCATAATTGCCCCGCCACGAGAAACAATCCCTGTTAATCGATTAGCCGTCATCGGCACATAACGTAACAAAACCCCAGCGTGAATGGTGAAGTAATCCACCCCCTGTTCAGCCTGTTCAATGAGCGTATCACGAAAAACTTCCCAAGTTAAGTTTTCGGCAACACCATTAACCTTCTCTAGAGCCTGATAAATAGGCACTGTACCTATAGGCACAGGAGAATTACGAATAATCCACTCACGGGTTTCATGAATATTCTTACCTGTTGATAAATCCATTACAGTATCACCACCCCAACGAGTAGACCACACCATTTTTTCAACTTCTTCTTCAATAGAAGAAGTGGTTGCTGAATTACCAATATTGGCGTTAATTTTTACTCTAAAATTACGCCCAATAATCATTGGCTCAATTTCAGGATGATTAATATTAGCTGGGATTACCGCACGCCCAGCGGCAATTTCTTTGCGAACAAACTCGCCAGTATATTCATCAGGCAAATTTGCTCCAAATGAATTACCTGGGTGCTGACCATGTTGCCTTAACAACCCTGCCTCTTTAGCTTCTTGCAACTTACAGTTTTCACGAATTGCAATAAACTCCATTTCAGGGGTAATAATTCCTTGCCGTGCATAGTGCATTTGCGAAACATTACATCCCTCTTTAGCTATTTTAGGCTTAGGGACATTTGGAAATCTTACCGCATCTAATTTTTCATTATCATGACGCTCGTGAAAGTAATGTGAAGTAAAATCGGATAATTGTTTTACATCACCACGTCCATCTATCCAGCCAGAACGAATTTTTTGCAGCCCAGCATGGAAGTCAATATTAGCATCTGGATCAGTATAAGCTCCCGAAGTATCATAAACCGTTAAAGGATGATTTGGCTCAAGACTTCCATCCGACTTGAGAGTGTCATGCAAAGTAATTTCACGCATTGGCACTTGGATATCTGGACGAGATCCCTCCACAAACACTTTCCTGGAAGCTGGAAATGGCTCAATATAAGTTTCATTAACTTTTTCTAATTTTTCTAAAACCACGCTCATGGCGTTCTCCTACAATATAAAAACATTACACAAATTCATTTAATCTCAGAGATAATAGTACGCAATAATCGACTTATTAAAATCCACACTAAACTCTTCTATTAATTTCAAAGAAAAAATTTAACTGCTACCTAAACCCTGCAAGTGCTTGCATATATAGTGCAACATGTTGATTTATAGAGTGATTTTAATTCGAGTGGAATACTTATTGATATTCCCGAATAATTAAAATTCGCTATATTAATCAAGAGCTTGTGCTATATATGTGCAAGCACTTGCAGGATTTAGGTTTTAGGGCAATTCAATTTCCTACGACCGCATTATCGGCATCAGGTTCTCGGGTATCATCTCAGCCAACCGTTATACGTTAGCACCCCGTCATGGAAAAAAGCACACATAAAGGCATGCTTGTATAAAAAAACAGTTTACCTAAATCCTTCAAGTGACTGTAGATATATAATGCAAGATATTGATTTATAGAGTGATTTTAATTCGAGCGGAATACTTATTGATATTCCCGAAGAATTAAAATTCGCTATATGAATCAAGAGCTTGTGATATATGTGTGCAAGCACTTGCAGGATTTAGGCTCCATATTATAAACGCTAAAAGCATTAAACCAAAATCAAAACTTTATAAACCCGCTTTTTTTGATTATAATTCTCCAGTTGACTTTCACTCAGTTCCAAACTATAGAGACCTTTGGTAGCTATTTTTGGATTTGGGCTTCAGGTCTCCCTGCATTTAATCTTAAAAAGGATCATCAGATGGATTTAGACCAAGCTAGGTTTTTCATGGTAGAACAGCAAATTCGTCCTTGGGACGTTTTAGACCCGAAAGTTCTTGATCTTTTTATGGAGATTCCCCGTCATAATTTTGTACCTGAAGACAAAATAGCTTTAGCATATTCAGACATTGAACTACCCATTGGTCACAACCAAAGCATGCTTTTCCCTAAAGTAGAAGGAAAAATTTTACAAGCCGCTGACATTCAAAAAAGTGACACTGTATTGGAAATTGGTACCGGAATAGGTTATTTAACCGCTTTAATTTCTCAACTAGCCAACCAAGTAACAAGTATTGAAATTAACACTGAACTGCAAGAATTAGCTAAAACAAATCTAAAAGAGCTAGATAATATTAAATTCGAATCTGGCGATGCGGCTTTAGACTGGAATGACGGTGCTTTATACGATGTTATCATTTTTAATGGCGCAATGGCTTTCTTACCAGAAAGCTACAAATTAAAGCTAAAAATCGGCGGCAGAGCTATCGTCACCTTAGGAAACTCAACCGTAATGACAATGAAAATAATTACCCGCGTTTCTGACGGCGAATGGGAAACAGAAGGATTATTTGAAACAGTAATGCCAGCATTAACCAACGCCACAACCTCACCAAGCTTTACTTTCTAATCAGAGCGTAAATCCTGCAAGTGTTTGCAGGATTAAAGCCAGAGGCAAGGTTAACGCGTCATCTTCATAATACGTTGCTTGTCACGGTTCCAGTCACGATCCTTTTCAGCAGCACGTTTATCGTACTGCTTTTTACCCTTAGCAAGGCCTATTGTTGCTTTAACTTTACCCATTTTCCAATATAAATTCAGGGGAAGTAGGGTATAACCTTGTTGATCAATTAAGCCCATTAAGCGGTCAATCTCACGGCGGTGCATCAGCAACTTTCTAAGCCTTAAAGGATCCTGCAGGGTATGACTTGACGCAGAAACAAGCGGCGTAATCAAAGCTCCAAATAACCAAGCTTCGTTATTTCTAATAATAACGTAGCTTTCTTTAATTTGAATTTTACCCGCACGCAAGCTTTTAACCTCCCAGCCCTCTAAAACGAGGCCTGCTTCATAAGTAGATTCTATAGAATAATCAAATCGTGCTCTTTTATTCTGAGCTATTTGATTAGAAGTGTTTTGTTTTTTGTTCTTCTTTGCCATAATAGGCAGATTATACCTAAATCCTGCAAGTGTTTGTGCATATATAGTGCAAGCTTTTGATTTGTAGGGCGATTTTAATTCCAGTGGAATACTTATTGATATTCCCGAAGAATTAAAATTCGCTATACGAATCAAAAGCTTGTACTGATATGTGTGCAAACACTTGCAGGGTTTAGGTTAAATCTATTAACTCAGAAATAAGCGATCTTAAATGAAAAAAATCTCTAAAACTGCTCTACTACCCTACTCTGCTAAAAAAATTTACGATCTAGTTAATGACGTAGAAGCTTATCCTGATTTCTTACCTTGGTGCGGCAGCTCTAAACTTTTATCTTCATCTCCAGACGAAATGAAAGCGAGCATCACTATTGCCAAAGCTGGAATGAACAAATCTTTCACTACCATCAATAGGTTACAAGATAGCAAAAAAATAGAAATAACACTAGCTGAAGGCCCTTTTAAAAGCTTAACCGGAGTTTGGGAGTTTAAAGCTCTAGATAACAACGATTGTAAGATTTTATTAAATGTTGAGTTTGAAGTCGGTAATAGCTTATTAAACATTGCTACAGGGCACATTTTTGAACAAATAGCTTCTACCCTAGTAGATTCTTTTTGCAAACGAGCTAAACAAGTCTACGGATAATGCTTATTGAAATCGCTTATGGATTGGAAGACAGACAATATCTTTACGCCTACGAGGTAGAAGAAGGGGTAACTGTTGGCGAAGCGATCGAACTTTCGCCTTTAAAAAAAGAGTTACCTGATTTAATCATCGATAAAGTTGGGATTTTTTCAAAGCTAACCACTCTCGACAAAGTTTTAAAAGAAGGAGATAGAATAGAAATTTATCGGTCCTTAAAAATTGATCCACGTAAAAGACGTCGTGAAAAGGTCGAAAAAGAAAGGCAAAAAAAATAATTTTACCTAAATCCTGCAAGTGCTTGCAAGGATTCAAGTCTTATAGCTTAGAAAAAAAACCTTCTTCTTTTAGTTCTATGACCTTATCCATTATCTGCCAGCTCTCAAGATAACCATAATCATCAAACTTAATAACTATATGACTTATCGCATCAGGATGAAAGTCGGGATCTGTTGTGTAAAAGACATACTCCCAATGCCGAGGATTGAATGGATTTTCTCCAAATGCTGGGCCTAGTAAAGCCTGAACCTGCCCTCTTGTTAAACCAGGTTGTAACAAGTCAACCTGTGCTTGCTTAATAATGGTTCCCTGAGTTAAGGACGGTGTGAAAGGAGCAAGATAAGCACACCCTTGCAACAATATAAAACTAAAAGAAAGACCAAAAATGTATAAATATTTTAATAAAGACATGAAATAATAACTGTTTAGTTCCAAAAATTGGTTTATTATAACACCTTATTAAAAATTAAAAGCGATGGTAGTCCTCTAATGAGCGGTGCAAATTTAAAAAAAGTAGGCTTAAAAGTCACTTTACCTAGACTAAAAGTTTTAGAAATCCTTGAAAAAACAGAAACAGACCATCATTTAACAGCTGAAGATGTTTATAAGGTTCTGATAGAGCAAGGAGAAGAGGTTGGACTGGCAACAGTTTACCGAGTTTTAACCCAATTTGAACAAGCGGGTATTGTGCGACGTTTAAGCTTTGAAAACAATATTTCAACTTTTGAACTAGACACCGGTGACAACCATGACCACCTAGTCTGTATCAAAACTGGTTTAGTAAAAGAATTTGTTGACCCCATTATTGAAGATCGGATCAGACAAATTTCAAAAGAAAAAGGTTACAAGCTTACCAGCCATAGTCTTGTTATTTATGGCACCACTGAAGAATAATTGCTTAATTAGTCCTTGAGACTTGTTAATACATCACAAGTCCTTAAAATTAAATAACCCTAACTTTAATCACTTACATTTAGAAGGAGTTACTCGTTTAGATAAAGAGATCAAAAAAACCTTTAATCTAATAACAAAGTAGCTGGGACTAAGCACTTACCCATTAAAATAGTCGTCCCTAAAAAGCTTAACAAATGTATACAGCAAACGACTTGGAGGCATCGCTTTTTTTATGTAAAAGCATGCCTCTCCAAGCCGCACACTTAGCAAGGTTTTAGACATTGAAGCAGACAGGACTTTCTGGAGGTTTTATGTTACAAGACAATCCTATCCGAGGGCGAATCAATGCCTGGTTTCTTACCACTTTGGATAGCTATATGCATTGGAAATACTCAAATATTAAGCTTGCTTTATTAAAGGATGCTCCCCAAACCTTGGTTGAGATTGGGTCAGGCACAGGTGCTAACCTGCGTTACCTTTCTAAGGGTAGTAAACTTATAGCCATTGAGCCCAACATACACATGCACCCAGGATTGAAAAGAAAAGCAAAAAAAAAGGATATTC
>CAZRMK010000054.1:0-14058 GCA_964601165.1 uncultured Piscirickettsiaceae bacterium
TCTATGTTTTACGGGGGAATTGAGGGGAAAGTGTCATAATGGCGGAGAAGAGCCAGAACTAAAAGGATTTTCCATTAAGAATTAATAACTTAGAAAAGGATACGATAAAAAGATATAAGAAAATCAAAAACAGGTTCTTGATGATTTTCAAATAGTTAAAATAAACATCAAAGCCACAAGTTAACTATAATCACTATCAGATTGAATTAAATAACGATAAGCATATAACCCACTAAAGCACAAGATATGGAAAATAAAGAAAAGGCAACCACTATATATAGAAAAAACGCTTCACTTTGAAAAAGGTAGGAGAAAGTGGGGGAATAGGGAATATATTTTAAAATAGAAAAACAAAAAGTGGATATATAAGCCGGGTTCTGTACTCTAAAAGAGCAACAATCATTCATCTGGACAACATATCACTATGTGCCTCAAGCAACCTACCCGAAAACCAGGTGCGAGCAACACCTTGTTTAGGTTAAACCTAAACTTGTTTTCCTATTTGGTCTTGCACCGATTAGGGTTTACCAAGCGACAAACTGTTACCAGCTGCCCGGTGCGCTCTTACCGCACCATTTCAACCTTACCTGTACTCTAATACATAATACTAGAGCCATCGGCGGTTTATTTTCTGCTGCACTTTCCGTCGGCTCACGCCGCCCAGCCGTTAACTGGTAATCTGCTCTACGGTGCCCGGACTTTCCTCCAAGTAACAAAGTACTCCGCGATTGTCCAATCCACTTTTACCGCATAGCTTACATAAACATAGCCGATAAGTCCAACAAAGCTGTCACCCCTAATTCTATAAGGAGTTTAAGTTTTGAAAGTTTTCAGGACAACAATCGGCATAATCCGCAAGTGCATGTGGGTTTTCTTTTATCCAACGCCACACACTTAAATGCTTTTTTTCAATCGCTGTACTTAAACTTTTTTGCATAGAGCGGTGCATTAAACAATACAAAGGCTGTAATCTTTCGCCATCATAGGTAACTATAAGTGGCATTTTAGATTCCAATTGAACCCTAATTAAACGTTCAACCAACACATTAGGTAAATTAGGATTATCACAAGGCACAAACACCAACCAATCTGAATTCACAAATTGCCAAGCAGAAAGCATTCCTGCTAAAGGCCCTAAAAAACCTTGCTCAATATCTTGAAAAACATTTAGGCAGTAGCTTCGATAAACTTCTAAAGATTGATTGGCATTAATCCATACTTTATCTTTAGCTAGCTGTGGCGATAATATTGCCAAAATAGCTTCAATCATTGGCTTACCATGATAGTTTAGCAAAGCTTTTTGCTTAAACCCTACTCGCTGCCCTTTTCCTCCTGCAAGAATAATTGCTGACACTTTTTGTAATTCACACTGTAAAGCCACTCAGCAACCCTTACTAAATTATCAAAGATATCCTATAATACACCCATCAAACCCCTAGGAAGAAACTATATGAATGCTAAAATTTGCTTTATTGGTGCTGGCAACATGGCACTAAGCCTTATCGGCGGGTTAATTGCCAGCGGATATTCTAAAGACAACATTATTGCCACCGATCCGACAAAAGAACAACGTAATTTAGTCACACAAAATTTAGGAATCCATTGTTATGAAGACAATAACCAAGCTATTGCCCTAGCGGATACTATTGTTTTTGCAGTCAAACCACAACAATTACGAATTGTCTGCCTAAATGTGCAAAGTATCATCCAAAAACACCAACCCTTGGTCATTTCAATTGCAGCAGGTATTCGCACCATTGATATCAACCGTTGGCTAGGAGATAACGTTGCCATGGTTAGAACCATGCCAAACACTCCCGCTCTTATTCAAAGTGGTGCGACAGGTTTGTTTGCTAATTCTCTGGTATCTGAAATACAAAAAAGTAATGCCGAACATATTATGCGTGCTGCAGGCCTAACTATTTGGGTAAAAAATGAAGCTGATTTAGATATAGTTACCGCTCTTTCTGGTAGCGGACCGGCATATTATTTTTTATTTATGGAAGCCATGCAAAACGCCGCAATAGAAATGGGGCTAGACAAAGATTCAGCTCGCCTGCTCACCCTGCAAACCGCTTTTGGAGCGTCTAAAATGGCTTTAGAAAGCTCCAGTGACCTACTTACTCTACGCCAAAAAGTCACCTCTCCTAGCGGTACAACTGAAAAAGCTATTCAAAGCTTTGAAGAACAAAATATACGAGAAACTATCCATTCTGCCATGCAAGCGGCTAAAATACGTGCTGAAGAATTAGCCAAAGAATTAGGAGAACACTAAATGGTCACCACACCTGTAGAACAAGGCGGAGTATTTCTGTTTCAATTTATTTCAGGACTCGTCATTTTTGTTCTTATGCTTAGATTTTTAATGAGAGCCACTAATGTTGACTGGCGTAACCCTATCGTTAACTTTATTGCTCAAGTCACCAACCCCATATGTGCTCCCGTTAATAAAATAATTACTGTTAAAGGACGCTGGGATTGGTCAGCAATCATCACTGCTCTCATTATTCAGGCACTGGTTGTTGTCATTATTGGCTGGATGATTGGTAAAAGCTTTGGCATTCCTCTCATTGCCATTGCCTCAATTACTGAAATACTTACCCAACTTTTAGACATGATGTTCTGGTTAATTATTATCCAAGTTATTCTTAGCTGGGTTGGTTCAGGACAAAACCCCAATATGTCTCTGTTTGATGACTTAACCCGTCCTATTCTAGAGCCATTCCAAAAAATAATCCCTCCCATAGGAGGATTAGACTTATCACCTATAGTTGCTATTGTTGCCATTAAATTAACCCAAATTATCGTTGTCGGCTCTATTGCTAACCTAGGACAGGGAATGATTGGGTGACAGGCTCCATTGGACTTGTGTCCCCACAAACCTTACATATTGACCAGCCTTTATCTATGGTCAGTGGCTCCCTATTACCATGTTATGATTTGGTTTATGAAACCTATGGAGAACTCAACGCCACTCAATCCAACGCCATTTTAATTTGTCATGCCCTTAGCAGTAATCACCACGTGGCTGGCTATTACCTCTCTGAATATGAACAAAAACAATCTATCGGATGGTGGGATAACTATATAGGCCCAGGAAAAGTCATTGATACTAATCATTTTTTTGTTGTTTGCTCTAATAACTTAGGCGGTTGCCACGGCTCAACTGGGCCTGCTAGTATAAATCCAGCAACAAAGAAAATCTTCGGCCCTGACTTCCCTATGGTTACCGTTGAAGACTGGGTAACCAGCCAAAACGAGCTCCGCAAACACTTGCAAATAGACCAATGGACCGCCATTATTGGCGGCTCCATGGGAGGAATGCAAGTTCTTGAATGGTCAATAGCTTATCCAGACAAACTACAACACGCTATTGTCATTGCAGCGGCTCCTAAGCTTTCTGCACAAAACATCGCCTTCAATGCCGTCGCTCGACGAGCCATTATGAGCGACCCTGATTTTCACGACGGACGTTTTATTGAAGCCGACACCACCCCAAAAAGCGGACTCGCTTTAGCTAGAATGCTAGGACACTTAACTTATTTATCTGACGACATGATGGGAGAAAAGTTTGGTCGAGAACTCAGGCAAAACAAACTAAACTATCATTTTGAAGTTGAATTCCAAGTCGAAAGCTATTTACGCTATCAAGGTGAAAAATTTGCCACCAAACAAAACTTTGATGCCAATACTTACTTACTAATGACCAAAGCCCTAGATTATTACGACCCAGCCGCCAAGTTCGATCAAAACCTATCCGAGGCCTTGGCTAAATCTCAAGCAGAATTTTTAGTGATTGCATTCACCACCGATTGGCGTTTTTCACCAGAACGCTCTCATGAGATAGTCAAAGCTTTACTAGACAATGATACTAAAGTTTCTTACGCCGAAATTGAATCTTCTCATGGGCATGATGCCTTTCTACTCCCCAATCAACACTATGAAGGAATTTTTAGAGCCTATATGCAGCGAGTATTAAATGGGGTCTCTAAATGAAGCTTGATATTTCACCAGAATTTAAGCTTATCTCCGACTGGATTAAGCCCAGCAGTCAAGTACTAGACCTAGGCTGTGGTGACGGACAACTGCTTAGCTATTTGCGTAATGAATCAAATGTGTCTGGCTACGGAATAGAGCTAGATCCTCAAAAAAACATTAAAGCCATACAAGCAGGTCTTAATGTCATTCAAAGTAATCTTAACAAACACAGTATTAGCGACTATTTTGATGAAAACTCATTTGACTATGTCATTATGACTCAGGCTCTACAAGTCGTCAGTCGCCCTGATAAATTACTAGATGAGATGTTAGCGGTAGGCAAACAATGTATTATTACCTTCCCTAATTTTGGTTATTGGAAAATGCGAGCACAACTATTCTTTCGTGGTCGTATGCCGAAAACTGATGCCTTGCCTTATCACTGGTACGACACCCCCAATATTCACATGTGTACCTTCAATGATTTTGAAGACCTTTGTGAAGAAAAAAATATTGCCGTCGTCAACCGCACCGTTGTCAACTCAGAACACCGCAGTTCAACAGGCATGAAACTCTTACCCAACTGGTTAGGAGAAGTGGCACTTTATAAGATACAACGTAAAACTTAAATTTCCATATATAGCACACACATTTATGGCATAAATTATGCTAATTTTATTTTTAACTCTCAATTAAAGAACTTATAACTATATGGGGCAATGGTTTCAAAAAGGCAATACTAGACGTTTTTACCGAATTGACATGCCAATAAAAACATTCATACTGCCAAAATCTCCAATACAAGATAGGGAAATTTATGCAACGGGTGCGAACTATTTTCCTCCCTCTGTAAAACAAAACCTCATTCGTAAAAAAACAGCCACACAAACCTCTCTTATTAAACTCAAAGAACATAAAGAGATTATTGATGCCTTATTTACAGAAGCTACCGAATTCATCGAATTCTTTGGCAATTGTATTCAGATGATTTCTGAGGGGCAAAGCCCTAAACAGCAGGCTCATTATTGGTTAAACCTATCTCACCACCAAAAAGGCTTTCCAACACTTAAAATACTGCATAAAAATTCTCCCAAAACTTATGGTTATTTTAAACAAATTGAAGAAAAATATTTAGTCTTCTTAAACAGTCTAATTAAGAGTATTGAAGGATCCACCCCTGCTGACTTTAAAGCTGACCCTGACCTACCTTATGGCTTCAATATTGATGAAACAATAGAAAACTTTTCATCACAAAAATTTAAAAAAATTCCACTAGTTCAAGCGATTAAAACTTTATCAGAATTTTTAGATGCTTATGCGAATGTTTACCGGCAAATTAACCAAGATAACTATTTAAAACAATACCCTAAAGAATGGAAAATAACTCAGGTTAACATTAGTGCGGGGGGCATGGGGTCGATGAGACAAGCTTTTGAAAAAAACTTTTTTTTACATGAAAAAGTTGATATTTATTTATATTTTAGTGCAGAAGATAAAACTTTACACTTTGAGTCTTCCGTAGTTGATATTCGCATAATCAATCAAACAGAACAAATGGCTTTTAACTTTGAATTTCCAAACGGTAATGATCAACATTTTTTGCAATCTAAAATAGAACAATTTGAAATTAAAGAATGCATGGATTTGATATTTTAATGAGTCCTTTGCATACGACCTAACTTAACTAGAGAATCTTTTAATCTTATGATAGGAACTAGCCACATAATTGAATCTGGGTTTATGAATCAGCTACCGATTCTATTCAGAAACGCGGCAATGGATTTACTAATATCTTACCGTTTAAAACATCTGGTTGAAATGTATCAAACACAAGCCCCACAAGATCTTAAAAACCGTTTCACCTTAACCGATGAACAATGGAAAATTACTCTTAGAGCGGTTATCTTAACGAAAATAAGTTACTTTAATATTACAGAAAAATACCCTATTTCGCACATTAATAGACTACTAGAAATCATTAACTATATTTTAGCTACCAAACAAGCTAGCCCCATTGAGCTTAGTCAAATGACAGAACAAGAATATCCTTTTTTTTCTAGCTGGTTAAAAACTTTACACAATATAACTCTTATAAAATATAAAAAAACTCAATACCATACTAAGATACATTAAAACCTAGAGACTTACCCAGCACCACGAACACTTTTAGCATAAAATACGTCATTTAAATAATTACTTTCCTCACTTGAGACCTTTGCATGAAATATAACAATTTTTAACCGTGATTTATTTCGTGCAAAGGTCTCACTTACAATAAAAGCTGATATTTTCATGAGCCAATGGTTTCAAAGAGATAATACTAGACGTTTTTACCGCATTGACATGCCAATAAAAACTTTCATACTGCCACAATCTCCAATCAAAGATAGAGATATTTATGCAACAGGTGCAAACTACTTTCCAGTCTCTATAAAACAAAATCTTATTCATAAAAAAGTAGCTACACAAACCTCTCTTACTAAGCTCAAAGAGCATAAAGAAATTATTAATACCGTATTCACAGAAGTTATAGAATTTATTGAATTTTTTTCTAATTGTATTGAGATGATTACTGAAGGAAAAAGCCCTAAACAACAAGCTAGTTATTGGTTAAACCTACCTAACTACCAAAGAGGATTTGCAACGCTTAAAGAGCTACAAAAAAGCTCTTCCAAAACTTATCAATATGTTAAACAAATTGAAGAGAAATATCTGGTATTCTTAAACAGTCTAATTAACAGCATCGAAAACTCCACTCCCACCTACTTTAGATCTGATCCTGACCTACCTTATGGTTTTAATATTGATGAAACCATAGAAAAGCTTTCGTCACCAAAATTTGAAAAAATCCCTTTAGTTCAAGCGATTAAGAGTCTATCAGAATTTTTAGATGCTAACACCCACGTTTACCGACAAATTAATCAAGATAACTATTTAAAGCAACATCCTAAAGAGTGGAAAACGTCTCAGGTTAACATCAGCTCAGGCGGTCTAAGCACAATTTTTGAAAAAAACTTCAAACTACATGAGAAAGTTGATATTTATTTGTATTTTAATGAAGAAGATAAAGCTTTGCACTTTGAAGCATCGGTTGTTGATATTCGCATAATTGATCAAACAGAACGAATGTCCTTTAACTTTGAATTTCCAGACTCTCACTATCAAAATTTTTTGCAATTTAAAATAGAACAATTTGAAATTCAAGAATGCATGAATACAAAACTTTAGGAAGAACTTAGCCTTATGATAGGAACTAATCACACCATAGAACCAGGGTTTATGAATAATCTTCCCATTCCTCTTAGGGGGGTTGCGATGGATTTATTAAAGTTTTATCGCTTAAAACAATTAATCGTAATGCTCAAAACGCAACCACCACAAAACCTTAAAAGTCGCTTCACCTTGACCGAGCAGCAATGGAAAGTGGTGCTTAGTGCTGTTATTTTAACCAAAATAAGCTACTTCAACATCACTGAAAGACACTCTATTCCTAACATGGCTAAACTATTTGAAATCGTTAAGTACATTTTAAATACAAAAGAGGCTAGCATAATTGGACTCGACCAACCATTAGAAAAAGAGTATCCTTTTTTCGATAGATGGTTTAAGAACCTCCATAAGACTATCCTTATCAAACATAAAAAGACTCAACAAACCTAATCAATCCTAAACCCTGCAAATAATCGTGCAATATAACCTATTGATATATACACAATAACCAGCAAAATTTAGGTTAAACTATTTCAGCAACTTATCAACAATAAAAGACCTTATTTCTAAAATTTCTTCTGTACAAACTTGATGAGCCATCTTATATTCAAAAAAATTGACATTATACCCAAGTGATTCTATCTCTAAACTCGATGCTTGTGCATCTGTTAACGGGCAAATATCATCATAAATTCCATGTGCCATAAAAATAGGTAAGTCATTATTTTGATGTTTAAGATTAGATAAATTAGGTACATTCTCTTTTTTAGGAAAGTAAGTCGATAAGGCAATAACTCCAGCCAATTTTAAATCCGACATTAACCCTGCCATTAAGACAACTAACCCGCCTTGGGAGAAACCTGCTAATAATATATTTTCAGGCTTAGTGCCTAAATCAACTTGAGATTGAATAAGACTATTAACATATTTAACAGACTCTCCAACCCCTTTTAAATCAACATTTTCTCGCAAATTAATGCTTGTAATATCATACCAAGAACGCATTTTTAGCCCGCCATTAAATGTTAACGGTTGCATATTTGCGGTTGGAAAAATAAATTTGATGCCATGATTGCTTGGTAAATCAAGTTGCGGAACAATAGATGCAAAATCATTGCCATCGGCTCCTAATCCATGCAACCAAATCACACAAGACGTAGCTTTTTGGTTATTTGAAGGTTCTATTACTATAGGAGTGATATATTGTTGTGTCATAAGGTCTCTAGCATATTCTAAAAGGAGAGACCTTCGCACAAAGGCTCTCAATTTGTTAAAATAGCTCCATTGTAAACAAGCGGTGTTCACAAATGAAAGTTTTTATTTTGATTAGTAGCTTTTTAAGCCTTCTAATTATCTCTGGTTGCGGTAAAAAAGCAGCTCTTTATCCAGTTACAGAAGATAGAAGTGCCACACAGTCAGACCAAGCCTTTGTTTTCCCTCCACAAAGAGCTAACAATAATTCAACCGATAAAACCCCCAAACCTCAACAGGAAAATTAATGAGTTTTTTTAATTACCAAAACAATCAGCTTCATGTTGAAAAAATTGCCTTAATGCAACTTGCAAAAACATACAAGACTCCTCTCTTCGTCTATTCTCGTGCTGAACTTGAAGCACGCTGGCAAGATTTTAATCAAGCTTTTGGAAGCCAACCTCACCTTATCTGCTACGCTGTCAAAGCCAATTCAAGCTTAGCGATATTAAATATTTTAGCTAAGCTAGGATCAGGATTCGACATTGTTTCTCAAGGAGAATTAGAGCGTGTTTTACGGGCTGGTGGCGATCCAAAAAAAGTGGTTTTTTCAGGGGTTGCCAAAAAATCAGTAGAAATATCTCGTGCTCTTGAAGTGGGTATTCACTGTTTTAACATTGAATCTCATGCTGAATTAGAGCGTATTCAAACTGTAGCGAAACAACGCGATCAAATAGCTAATATTTCTATTCGAGTTAATCCAGACGTAGATGCTAACACCCATCCGTATATTTCAACTGGCTTAAAAGATAATAAATTTGGGGTAGACATTACCACAGCTCCCGAACTCTATGCAGATGCCGCCGCCTGCTCTCATCTTAATATTATTGGTATTGACTGCCATATCGGTTCTCAAATCACCACCACACAACCGTTTATAGATGCACTAGAACGTATATTAATTTTAAAAACCACGCTCACTAACATGGGAATTGATATTCAACACTTAGACTTAGGTGGGGGACTAGGAATTAAATATACCGATGAACAGCCTCCCAAAATAGCTTCATATATTCAATCATTAGTTAAAACTTTAAACGATGAAAGTATCGAAATTATTATCGAACCTGGTCGTACAATTGCAGGTCACGCAGGAGTATTATTAACCGAAGTAGAATATTTAAAACCTAATGCCCACAAAAATTTTGCCATTATTGACGCTGCAATGAATGATCTTATACGACCCTCTCTTTATCAAGCTATCCAAGAAATATGCCCAGTTGTACCTCGAACAGATGGCGAAGAAGCTTGTTGGGATTTGGTCGGCCCAGTTTGTGAAACTGGCGATTTTTTAGGTAAAAATCGCACTCTTAACCTCAAAGAGGGCGATATTCTTGCTGTTATGTCTTCAGGAGCTTACGGTTTCAGCATGAGTTCAAACTACAACACACGCCCGCGTGCCGCAGAAGTTTTAGTTGATGGTGATAAAGTTTATGAAATTCGCCCCCGCGAAACCTATGACGACTTAATGGGAACAGAGAGGTTGATAGATGACTAGCTAATATCTAAAAAACCTCTAAAAATCACAAACTTTGCGAAACCTTAAAAAAGAAAGTTTTAATATATTCTGTTTCAGGAATAGCAGGGTGAACAGGGTGATCAGGAGCTTGATGACCTTGGTCAAATAACTGAATATGGCGATCAACATGGCGGGCTGCAAGCTGTATTTGTTTCAGCAATGCATCTCGGCTTATGTGGTGAGAACAAGAAGCTGAAACCAGTATGCCATCTTTCGCAACTAAACTCATTGCCAAAGCATTAATACGGCGATAAGCCTCTAAACCAGATCTAATATCTTTTTTACGCTTTACAAAAGCTGGAGGATCAATCACTACTACATCATATTTTTTAGCTTCTGCTTTTAATCCCTTGAGAGCATCAAATGCATTTCCTTGAATGGTAATCACCTTTTCAGCAATACCATTAAGTTGCGCATTTTTATCAACTCCATCTAACGCCAGTTCAGAAGCATCTACACAGGTAACTTCTTTAGCTCCAGCCATGCCCGCCTCTAAACCCCAAGCACCTAAATAACTAAAGACATCTAACACTGTTTTACCAGCTACTAGCCCCTGCAAGTTCTTTCTTGACCTGCTATGGTCATAAAACCAGCCAGTTTTTTGACCATTTTTAATTGGAATGCTAAATTTAGTATTATTTTCAGTAATTATAATTTCATCAGGCAATTCCCCTAAAGCTACCTCTTCATATAATTCTAAGCCTTCTAACTCTCTACTTTTGGTTTTATTACGCATAACAATAGCTTGCGGATGAAATAAATTATCCAATACCGTAACAATATCAGCTTTTACCTGCTCCATTCCCGCAGTAGTAATTTGGACTACAAAAACATCACCAAAACGATCAATCACTAAACCAGACAAACCATCGCTATCGCCAAACACTAAACGATAAAAAGGCGATTCAAAACTCACTTCTCGCAATTGTAGTGCTGCCTGAATACGATTTTTAATAAAGGCTTGATTAAATTTAACCTTAGGATTACGGCTTAAAATACGCCCACATATCAGAGTATTAGGGTTAACATAAGCAACCCC
The DNA here is from genome assembly GCA_964601165.1 of uncultured Piscirickettsiaceae bacterium. Classification (GTDB taxonomy): domain Bacteria; phylum Pseudomonadota; class Gammaproteobacteria; order Thiomicrospirales; family Thiomicrospiraceae; genus Thiosulfativibrio. The sequence continues at coordinate 10,998 of CAZRMK010000054.1, forward strand.
TAACGGTTTACCACCTGCCTCTTCAACCAAAACCACTTCACCCGCTACAAAGTTTTTTAATGGTGAAATATTAGTATCAACTTCATTACTAAAAACCCATAAATGCCCTTGTTTAATACGGCGTGCTTCATTCTTTTTTAATTTTAATGTTTGCATTTAAATCTTACTCTATTCGTTATCAATCATTTCTTGGTAATCATCATCCTTCATCAAATCTTCTAACTCTGACTCATCATGAGGTCGTATTTTAAATAGCCAACCACCATCATAAGGTTCGTCATTAATCAGTTCAGGACTACCTTCTAAATTTTTATTTATTTCTACTATCTCACCACTGACTGGAGTGAAAATATTAGACGCTATCTTTATAGACTCTAAAGACATCACCTCTTCTTCAACCGAGACATCAATTCCTACTGCAGGAAAAGTAACCGACATCATCTCACCCAAAGACTCCTGAGCAAAATCAGTAATACCCACAATGGCTAATCCCTCTAAATCAAGATACACCCATTCATGAGTTGTAGCATATTTTAAATATTCTGGTAAAACGCTCATACACAACCCTCTTACATAAGATGACACTTAACAAGGAAGAACTTACAACCCCCTAAATCTAAACTGAGTTTAGAGATTGATATAAGTACCCGTATAATATCAGGAAAATAATTTCAAGAAAACAACAAAAACTTGATTATTTTTGCAGATTTTTAGTTTTTAAAGATATACAATTTTTTCAAAGCACCTTAAGCAAAACTAAAACTAAAACTAAAACTAAAGATAAAACTAAAACTAAAGCTAAAACTAAAACTAAAACTAAAAACTGTTAAGATTTAATCTTACTGGATATTGCTAACGAAAAGCATTACAATTAATTAACAGTTAGCAAAGTTAAATTTAAAGGTATATTAGTTGTGTCGAAGAATTTTTTGTTAACAACAAAGCACCTACTTTTAAGTTTAATACTGTTATTTTTACTTACTCCTGCTCAAGCTAATGTTAACAATCAATTAACCTTAATTGATAACAAAAAAAACTCCATCACTATAGGTATTTTAGCTTTTCGTGATCAACAAAAAACCATCCAACTCTGGAGGCCTTTAATTGACCAATTAAACACCTCCATTCCTCAGTATAATTTTAAACTTGTGGTTGGAAACCTCCCTCAAATTGAACAAAAAGTTAAACAACAATCCATAAATTTCATTTTAACCCAACCGTCTCATTATGTCGCACTTCCTTTTAAGTATGACTTAAGCTCGCCTTTAGTATCCATGGTTAACCGAAAAAATCTTACAACTGGATATGGCTACAGTCAACTGGGGGGGGTTATTTTTACCCTAGCAGATAGAGACGACATTAACCAATTACTCGATTTAAAACATAAAACCATTGCAACTGTATCTAAAAAAGCACTCGGAGGATTTCAAGCACCAGCCTATGAGCTACTTCAACAGAGGTTAAATTTCAAGGACAATGACTTTCAAATAATTGAAACCGGTCTTCCACACGATAACGTCATTCAAGCAGTCTTAAATAAACAAGCAGATGTTGGCTTTATTCGTACAGGAATACTAGAAGAATTCTTTGCCACCAAAGAACTTTCTCCCGAAGACTTAAAAATCATCAACCAGCAAGACTTTAAAAACTTTTCACTTATTGTCAGCACCAGACTCTATCCAGAATGGGCTTTTGCAGCCTTAGGACATACTGACAAAGCTCTCGTAAAAGATGTCATGATTGAGTTGCTTAAAATCGAACCTGATACTCAGCTTGCACAACAGTTAAATATTGCAGGCTTTACCATTGCAGAAGATTATAGTATAGTGGATCGACTTTTAAAAAAATTACAACTACCGCCTTTTGATCAAGCACCAGAAGTAACCCTGCTCAATATTTGGCAAGAGTGGCAATATCATATCCTAGTATTAGTAATCTTTATACTAAGCTCTTTGCTATTTAATCTTTACCAAAAAAACCGTCTCTTACGCATTTTTCAGCAAGATTTGGTCTTCAGCAACCAAAAAGTGCAAAAATTAGGTCTTGCCGTTAACCACAGTCCTATTCGTATCGTCATTACCGATTATGACGGTCAAATAGAATACGCCAACCATGCGGTATTCGAGCAGTCAGGCTATTCATTTGAAGAGCTGTATTTAAAAAACCCGAATATCTTTGCTTCGGGAGAGCATTCTAACTTATTTTATGACAACTTATGGCAAACTATTAAACAAGGAGGAAATTGGCAAGGAGAGCTAATTAACCTTAATAAACAAGGACAAATACAAGTCCTTGAAGCGACTATTACTCCCATTAAAAAAATTGAAAACGGAACTGAAAAGATCACTGGATTTTTATCTATTCAAAGAGATATTACCAAAGAAAAAGAAAGTCAGCGCCTGATTGATAAGCTAGCTTTTTATGATCCCTTAACATCTCTAGCAAACCGAACTTTATTAGAAAAACGCATTCATGAAGAAATTTCTAGGAAAATAATAAAAAGTGATTCTGCTGATACTAAAAATCACTACAAAGGCTTTTATTTAACCCTAATTAATATTGATCGTTTTAAAGTAATTAATGATGCTATGGGCAAAGAAGCAGGTGATGTACTTTTAGTTCAGTTTGCTGAAAAACTAAAACAGTTTGCTTTTAACAATGCCCTCTTAGCGCGTTTAAATGCAGATGAGTTTGCTATCTTCTTCTCTATGAACCTGGAGGCTAATGCCTCTAAAACTCGAGCAAAATTATTGCAAAAAAACGACTCTATCCTTGAAGTCCTAAAAACCCCTTTCTTCATAAAAAATCAAGAAGTTTTAATTTCGGTCAGTATCGGAGTAACCGCCTTACTAGATGATAATGCCACTACGAGTAATGATGTATTAAAACATGCTGATATGGCACTGCATTTTGCCAAATCCAAGCAGGGCAATCAAGTGCAACTCTATGATGCGACTTTAAAAGAACGTGCTGTTGAACATTTTAAAATGGAACAAGATCTTAAAGCCGCTTTAGCTCAAAATCAATTTATGCTTTATTATCAAGCTCAAGTAAACTTATC
>CAZRMK010000055.1:0-13964 GCA_964601165.1 uncultured Piscirickettsiaceae bacterium
GCATAATCAAATTCATACGGGTTAGGTTGTAGGTGTTGGCTTTGAGTTCTTGGGCGTAGTATTTGATATTGTTTTCATCATTGACATGCTTGGCAAGGCTGTTACCAATGTTAATTAATAACGAACCTGAACCGCTGGTAGGGTCGTAGATTTCTATTTTTTCTCGGTCTTTTAAGTGGTGTGCGATAATTTCGGACATGAGTAACGAGACTTCATGCGGGGTATAAAATTCCCCTGCTTTTTTACCCGCATTGGCAGCAAATTTTTCGATTAAGTATTCATAGATATAGCCCAACACATCATAGCCTTGCTTACCATCCATTGGGATATCTTTAATCAGTTGCAACAAGTCGCTGATAGCTCTAGTTTGTTTGGCAGCATTTTCTCCTAATTTACTTAACCCCGTTTGTAAGGTGTTAAAAATACCGTCAAAGAGTTTTTTATGGTTGGGGTGAATCAGGCGGGCAAAGGCGGATAGTGCATCACGCACATTAGATACATCAAAATCATTACCTTTTGTTAGCCAAGTAGAAAACAAGTGATCATAGGCGATGAAATAACCTAGTTCTTTTTTTATGTAGTCCACCGTGTCGGCATCATCTTCACTTAACGCGGAGATTCCTTTTGCTGACATACCTTGAGTGGTAGCAAACTCGATCTCTTGATCGGATAGGTATTTATAGAAAATAAAACCCAAGATGTAGTCTTTGTATTCGTTGGCTTCAATTTTGGAACGCATCTGGTTGGCAGATTCCCAGATTTTGGCGGCTAGCTGTTGTTTGTTCAAGGTTTGCGTCCTTTTCTTAACTTGTTGGGGCTAGTGCTTTTTACCTAAATCCTGTAACTACTTGCAGGATTTAGGTTTTATTTTATGGCAACCAATGCCCGCCTAAAATAACTTTGCGTGTTGATCCTGTAATTTGTTGTAGGGAGATAGGCTTTTTTAAAATCCTTTGCTCTGCTAGCCACGCACACATCATTGCCTCAATTGCGTTGGGGTTGATGCCTTTTTCTGCTGTTGATATAACTTTACAATGTGGGAGTTCAGTTTGTAACCCTGCTAAAAGTGTTGAGTTGTAGGCTCCTCCTCCACATACTAAAACTTCTTTACTTTGTGTGCCATATCGCTTTATGTCGTTAGAAATGGTGGTTGCAGTGAATTGTGTTAGGGTTGCTAGTGTAGATTCTGCTGTGGGTTTTTGTTCTAACAATGTAATTTGTTTGTTTAGCCATGAGAGGTTAAAGGTTTCTCTGCCAGTGCTTTTGGGAAAAGGTTTTTTAAAATAAGGGTGCTTAAGAAGCTGGTTTAAAAGTTGGTTGTTAATTTTAGCTGATAGGGCGATTTTTCCGTCTTTGTCATAGGGTTGGTTAAAGTGTTTTTGACTCCATTCGTCCATTAAAGCATTGCCTGGGCCCGTATCAAATCCTGTTACCTTAGAACTAGTGCCTTTTTTCTCTATTAAACTGATATTGGCAATGCCACCTATGTTAACGATAGTTGTATGATGATTAGTTTGAAATAATTTAGCATGAAAAGCAGGTGCAAGTGGTGCTCCTTGACCGCCTAGTGCCATGTCATCAACTCTAAAATCGGCAACGGTTGGAATGCCCGTTTGTTTAGCTATAAAAGCAGGATGGCCTATTTGTAAGCTCATAGGGGTTTTAGGGTCGTGAAAAATAGTTTGTCCGTGAGACCCTATTGCTTGAATATCTTTGGCTTTAAGTTGAGTAAGAGTGAGGAGTGCTTTAACCGCTGTAATAAGTGCTTGTGCGACATTATGCTCTAGTTGGCTTAATAAGGAGAGGCTGATTTCTGTTTGAGTGTTAAGAGAGAGTAGCTGTTGAGCTAGCGTAGCTTCTATTGGTTGGCTTAGAAAGGCTTTTAGTTGTAGTTGCTGGTCGTTAATTTCAATTAAAGCCGCGTCTATGCCATCAACGCTTGTGCCTGACATTAACCCAATGTAGTAGTTGGGTGTAGTCGTTTTATTCAAAGTAGCCTGCAAGCTGGGTTTCTGGTGATAGTCGGCTCATTTGTGAATTCATTAAGCGTGAGAACTGTGTGAACTCAGCAAGGTAGTTTTTGGGAACTGAACCTGCCGCGGGGAATTCAACTGTAAGGGGGTCGACATGTTTGCCGTTAATACGAAATTCATAATGTAGGTGTGGTCCGGTTGATAGTCCCGTGCTACCAACATAGCCTATGATTGTGCCTTGCTTGACTCTTTGACCTATTCTATATGGGCCAAACCTAGACATGTGACCATAAACTGTGACGATATTATTGGCGTGTTGAATAAAAATGACATTGCCATAACCTCTGTCGTAATGACGCCGAATAATTTTTCCGTTACCTGCTGCTCGAATGGGTGTGCCTGTTGGAGCGGCGTAATCTATGCCACGGTGAGCACGATATTTTTTAAGTACGGGATGAAAGCGCTTTAGTTGAAAGCCTGAACTAATACGGACATAATCAATTGGATTGCGCAGGAATGCTTTTTTAAGATTTTTATTATTAATATCAAAATAGCCTATTTTTTGCTCATCGTTATCTCTTAATAAAAAGGCAGTGTGTGTTTGGTTGCCTCTAGTGGTTATTTTGGCGGCTAAAATGTCACCATCACCAATGTAATTGCCATTAACAAAGTTTTGTTCATAAATAACTTTAAAAGTGTCGCCTTCTCGTATTTGACGGATAAAATCAATTTCCCACATGAATATATCGGCTAGGTTCATAACGGTTTTTGAGCTGAGTCCCGCTCTTTTTCCGCTGAGATAAAAAGAACCTTTAATTGTTCCCGCGGTGCTAACAATTTTAGTGGTGACAGGAAGTTCTATTTTTTGAATATTAAAAGTTTCTTCTTTTGCAAGTAGTTGATGGTGAGTCCGTTGTGTTTTGGGGTAAATAATTTTTTGTAGTTGCTGATTTTCATCGAGCCAAATATTGAGTTTATCGTCTACTTTAAGTCTAGTAATTAGTTGGCTATTTTCTAGTTGTAAAATATTATGTGAAGTACGTGCTGTGATTCCTAAGCGATCAAGAATGACGGATAAAGAATCATTTGGCTTAACCGTAACTTGATGTTTTGTCCAGTTTTTATTTAGTTCTAGAGGTAAAGAAGAGTCGGTATCAGTAATATCAGTATTATGGATTGTTTTTTCTGGTAAAGGTAGCAGGGTTCTTTCAGCAATGACGCTGGCACTGGTTTGTCCAGACGATAAAGCAATAATTACTATTAGTAAAATAGGAATTAGAGCTACAACGGTAACTTTGGCAATATTTATATTAGATAGAAGGCTTTTAATCATGATATATATTATATACTCTTTAGCTTTTGAGTCCAAAGGTTAAAACCACTATTTCTAAACCAAAATCATGTTTTTTTACCGATTGTAATAGGTGTTTGTTTACTTGGCACCAGCTGGCAATATCTTGTTCTGCGGATTTGTCAGTGCAGTCGATGGTGACCAAGCAGTTAGGCTCTAGTGAGCGGATTGCTTGTTGCAGTTTGATAACTGGCATAGGACATTTTAGGCCTTTTGCATCAATATAGATGCTTTGCCGTGAATCTTGTGGCATGAGAGAACTCCGGAATTGTTACTTAAATTTTGCATCAAATTTTTAATATGTATAGCGTAAGATATTGATTTGTAGAACGATTTTAATTTGAGTGGAATACTTATTGATATTCCCGAAGAATTAAAATTTGTTATACGGATTAATGTCTTACGCTATATGTGTGCAAGCACTTGCAGGATTTAGGTGCTATAATTCCGCTAATTTTAGCAAATTTTAGAGGGGAAGTCTTCCCATGAGCGTGGTGACAAAAAGTGCAACTTTTCAGGGTTTAATTCAATCTTTGCAAGCCTTTTGGGCTGAGCAGGGCTGTGTGATTATGCAACCTTATGATATTGAGATGGGGGCGGGTACTTTTCATCCTGCTACTTTTTTGCGCTCAATTGGCCCTGAGCCTTGGAGAGCGGCTTATGTTCAGCCTTGCCGTCGTCCAACAGATGGACGTTATGGCGAAAATCCTAACCGTTTACAGCATTATTACCAGTTTCAAGTTATGCTAAAACCTTCGCCAGCCAATATTCAAGAACTTTATTTGGAATCATTAAGGCAGTTAGGGGTTGATCCGCTAGAACATGATATTAGGTTTGTAGAAGATAACTGGGAATCGCCAACGCTTGGAGCTTGGGGGCTAGGCTGGGAAGTGTGGATGAATGGCATGGAGGTGACCCAGTTCACTTATTTTCAGCAGGTAGGGGGGCTAGAATGTCGCCCGGTAACTGGCGAGATTACTTACGGTTTAGAGCGTATTGCCATGTATTTACAGGGTGTAAATTCTGTTTATGATTTAACTTGGGTAGATGGTCCTAATGGTAAAGTATCTTATGGAGATATATTCCATCAAAATGAAGTTGAAATGTCTACTTATCATTTTGAAAAAGCCGATACAAATATCTTGTTTAAAACCTTTGATGAATGCGAGGGAGTTTTTAAGCAGTTGATTGCGGATAAATTACCTTTGCCTGCCTATGAGCAGGTTTTAAAAGCTTCGCATGCGTTTAATATGCTCGATGCACGTCATGCCATTTCAGTGACGGAACGTGCTAGATTTATCGGTAGAGTAAGAACTATGGCAAAACAAATTGCAAAATCTTATTATGAAGGTCGAGAGACGTTAGGTTTTCCCTTGGTTAAAACTAAGCTAGTTAAAAATAAAGGGGAAAAATAATGAGCTTACTAATCAATTTAACCCATGATTTTTTGGTTGAAATTGGCACAGAAGAATTGCCTCCTAAAGCTCTTAAAACCTTGTCTCAGGCTTTTTCAAAAGGCATTCAGTTAGGATTAGATGAAGCTCAATTAAGTTTTGGTGAGGTTGATGTTTATGCTTCACCAAGACGTTTAGCGGTTCGTATTCAAGATTGTCAGGCACAACAGGCAGATAAAACCGTTGAGAAAAAAGGTCCAGCGAAAAAAGCGGCTTTTGATGCTGACGGTAATCCTTCTAAAGCGTTACAAGGTTTTGCACGAGGTTGCGGTGTAAGCCCTGAAAATTTGTCAGAAATTGAGACGAATAAAGGTATTTGGATGGTTTATTACCAAGAAAAAAAAGGTCAAGCCATCGCAGACCTTTTACCGAATATTGTGAAGCAATCTTTGACGACACTACCTATTCCTAAACCTATGCGCTGGGGAGATTCAGATGTGGAATTTGTGCGCCCTGTGCATTGGGTCTTAATGTTGTTGGATGAAAATTTAGTCGAAACTACCATCTTAGGAAAGAAGACCGCTAATACTACTCGTGGGCATAGATTTCATGCAGATAGAAATTTTACAATATCTACACCTAGCGATTACTTAACCACACTTAGAGAAAAAGCTCATGTACAAGCTGATTTTACAACGCGTTCTAACATTATTCGTCAGCAAGTAGAGTCTGCAGCAGTTTCTGTTGGGGGTAAAGCGGTTATTGATGAAGAATTACTGGAAGAGGTTACTGCTCTAAATGAGTGGCCACAAGCAGTATTAGGAAGTTTTGACGAAGAATTTTTATCTGTTCCAGCAGAAGCCTTGATTTCGGCAATGAAAAGTCATCAAAAATATTTTCATATGCTGGATGATAATGGTAATTTAATGCCCAAATTTATTACTATTTCAAATATTGCAAGCTCCAACCCTGTTGCGGTTAAAGAGGGTAATGAGCGTGTTATTAGGCCTAGATTGGCGGATGCGAAGTTCTTTTGGGATCAAGATAGAAAACAAACTTTGGAAGATTTTCTGCCACGTTTAAAAACTGTGGTTTTTCAGCAAAAGCTGGGTAGTTTATTTGATAAGGTTGAACGTTTAGAAACCTTGACGGTAAAAATTGCTAAACCTTTGGGAGTCTCGGCAGAGATAGCGTCACGTGCAGCTCGGTTATCAAAATCTGATTTAATGAGTCAAATGGTTGCTGAATTTCCTGACTTACAAGGCGTGATGGGACGTTATTACGCTACCGAGCAGCAAGAGCATGTTAGTGTGGCGGTAGCGATAGATGAACAGTATCAACCACGTTTTGCAGGGGATAAATTACCTACAACGGCGGTATCTCAGGCACTTGCAATTGCGGATAAGCTGGATACGATTACGGGAATTTATGGTATAAATCAAGTACCAACGGGTGATAAAGATCCCTTTGCACTGCGTCGTGCAGCATTGGGATTAGTGCGGATTATTATTGAAAAAGGCCTAGATCTAGATTTAAAATTATTGATTAAATCTAGTTTAGGTTTGCACCAATCTATTACGATTACTGACAAGCTTGTTAGCAATATTTACGGTTTTATTATTAGTCGATTAAAATCCTATTATGCTGAAAAAGGCGTGTCTGCGGAAGAGTTTGAGGCAGTTCGGGTTTGTGAACCAACACACCCTTTAGATTTCGATAAGCGTCTTGAAGCAGTAATGCAATTTAGTAAAATTCCTGAAGCAGCAAGTTTAAGCACTGCCAATAAGCGTATTTTCAATATTTTAAAAAAGTCTTCTGGAAATATTGCAAAGACAGTCGACACTGACTTGCTTGAAGAGGGGGCAGAGAGAAGTTTATTTACAACTTTGGAGGGGTTGCGAAAATCAGTCAGTGAATTAACCGCTGCACATGATTACACAGCCGCTATGACGCAGTTAGCAAAAATTAGCCAACCTGTAGATAGGTTTTTTGATGATGTGATGGTGATGTCGGACAATGAAGCGGTAAAAAATAACCGTTTGGCTTTATTACAACAAATTTATCAGTTGTTTTTAGACATCGCTGATATTTCTCGTTTGTAGTTTTGACTATGAAAATTATAGTTCTAGACAGAGATGGTGTAATTAACCACCAAGATTCAGACTCCTATATTAAACACCCAAGTGAATGGATTCCTGAAACAGGCTCGATTGAAGCTATTGTAAAGCTTAAGCAAGCAGGTTGGACGGTGGCAATTGCTACTAATCAATCAGGTATTAGGCGAGGTCTTTATGACCACTCTACTTTAAGTGCAATGCATCAAAAATTACAAAATTTATTGATTGCAGCAGGGGGACAAGCCACTGTTATTGATTGGATTAGTTTTTCTCCTTATCTCGCAACAGATGGTTCGGTTTGTCGTAAGCCTTTTGATGGTATGTTACAAGCCATTGAAAACCGTTTTAATATCTCTCTAAAAGGCTGTCCAATGATAGGTGATAGTCTAAAAGATGTGGAGGTGGCTCTGTCTAAACAAATGCTGCCTTATTTTGTCAAAACTGGTAAAGGTCAGGGGATTTTAGATAACAAGAAGATTGAGTCTGATCAACTTCTGCAAAAAGCTAAGATTTATCCTAGTCTTATAATGGCAGTGGAGGATATTTTAAAATGCAAATAATGGTGGTATTACGTTCGACTTTATTTGCGACTGGAAAAATTATCTCATTATTGCTATTTTCTACTTTTAGCTTGTTTTTGTTACCTTTTTCAGCAAAAACTCGCTATCAGTTTATGCATAAATGGAGTTTATTTTCTGTATTTTGGTTGAGATGGACTTGTGGTGTCTCTTATGAAGTACATGGGTTAGAGAACATAGACACATCACAAGCAAGTATTGTTCTGTCTAGGCATGAATCTACTTGGGAGACTTTTGCCTTTCAAGGAATTTTTCCGCGACAATCTTTTGTACTTAAAAAAGGATTATTAAAAATCCCATTTTTTGGCTGGAGTTTGGCAATGTTAAGCCCTATTGCGATTGATCGCTCTACTAGTATAAAAGCTTTAAAGCAAGTAATTTCTGAAGGTAAAGAGCGTTTAGAGCAAGGTGTCTGGGTGGTTATTTTTCCTGAAGGCACAAGAATGCCAGCTGGAAAGTTAGGGAAAATTAATTCGGGAGGAGCCTTGCTGGCAATAAAAGCACAGAAACCTGTGTATTTAGTGTCTCACAATGCAGGAAAATATTGGCCTAAAGATGGTTTTATTAAAACACCAGGAAAAATTGAAGTTTATATCAGTAAGCCGATAGATGTAACAGGCATGAGTGTTGCACAATTGAATGCTCTGACAAAAGAATGGTTTGATAAGCATCTCTAAGAGACCTTTGCACGAGATTATTCACGGATTAAAATGGCTATAATTTCGCATCTTTCAGCCAAAAAAACGCTCAATAGCTAGCTATTAAGCTTGTTTTTTGACTAAAACCTGCAAAATTCTATCTTATTTTTATCTCGCCATGAATTATGCAAAGATCTCTATTCATATGAAAATAGTTTGTTACCTAAATCCTGAGAGCATTCGCAGGATTTAGGTGTTATTAGCCAGATTTCTTTATTTTTTTATAGGCTTTTTTAACGGCTTTTTTAACCAGTTGGCGATGCTCATGATACTCAGAGCTAGACATATAAAACGACATATCAATATCGTAGCGGATATATTTAGGAGCAATACGATTTAATGCAATACAGGCCATATCTGCCAATTGATCGCTATCAAGCCCACTATCATGATAATTTTCATGAACTTCTTGAAAAACTTTACGTTCGTAATAGTTATGGACTGTTTCTAAATCAGACATGCTCATAATATCTCCTGTTTATTGACTACTTAGAAGCCTTTGCATTAAAGGTCACGTAAAAACTTATATTTTCATTATAGCGATTCGTTAGGGATACACAAGTTTAGATTAGGGATTAGGTTTCTTAGAGACCACTTGTATAATTAAAGTGCGGTTTTATGTGTTTCATAAGTTGTGCTTTAATTATCCAATGGTCTACTTGTTAGTAGGGCTATTTTAAAGTTTCTCGTTGCACCGCTCTATAACCGATGTCGGCGCGATAAAAGGCTTTATCCCAAGAAATATTTTTAATACCTTCATATGCTCGTCTTTGTGCTTGGGTGATGTTTTCACCCAATGCGGTAACGCATAAAACTCTACCACCAGAGGTGACCACTTCATTTTTAGCGTTTAATTTTGAACCAGCATGAAAAACTTTCATGCTAGGAGAGCTAATTTTGTCTAGCCCTGAAATGACGTCTCCAGTTTGGTAATTATCTGGATAGCCTCCAGCTGCCATTACTACGCCGAGTGCTGCACGTGAGTCCCAGCTTGCGGTGATATTATTGAGTTTTTTATTTAAGGCGGCTAAACAAAGGCTGTGTAAATCTGACTTTAGACGCATCATAATCGGTTGGGTTTCAGGATCTCCAAAACGGCAGTTAAATTCTAATACTTTAGGCGTTCCATCTGCGGCAACCATAATGCCAGCATATAGAAAGCCAGTATAAGGCATGCCGTCTTTTGCCATGCCGTCAATGGTGGGTTTGATGACTTCGTCCATGATTCGATTATGAATTTGACGAGTGATAACTGGGGCAGGAGAATAAGCTCCCATCCCCCCTGTATTAGGGCCGGTATCTCCTTTATCTCGTGCTTTATGATCTTGAGAGCTTGCCATGGGTAAAATATTTTGTCCGTCTGCCATAACAATGAAACTGGCTTCTTCACCAAATAAAAATTCTTCGATCACCACGCGAGAACCTGCTTCTCCAAACTTGTTGCCAGCTAACATATCTACAACGGCGGCTTTAGCTTCTTCCATAGTTTGAGCTAAAATAACGCCTTTACCTGCGGCAAGACCATCGGCTTTAATGACAATGGGTGCTCCTACTTTGTCTAGGTAGGTATGGGCAGGTTTAACTTCGGTAAAAACATCGTAAGCAGCTGTGGGGATGTTGTGTTTTGCTAAAAAATGTTTTGAAAAAGCCTTAGAGCCTTCTAATTGGGAGGCAGCTTTGCTAGGACCGAAGCAACGTAATCCTTCTGCTTCAAAGGCATCAACAACTCCTAAAACTAAAGGAACTTCTGGGCCAACAATCGTTAATCCTATCAGGTTGTCTGCGGCAAATTTTACTAGACTTGGTAAGTCTGTTACGTCGATGTTAACGTTTTCAACATTTTCTTCTAAAGCCGAACCTGTATTTCCCGGGGCGACAAAGACTTTGCTGACTTCTTTTGCTTGAATGGTTTTCCAAGCTAAGGCATGCTCACGACCACCACTACCAATAATTAATACTTTCATTTGTTTTCTCTACTTCTGTTTAAAATATTTTTAAGGGATTTAGGAATTAGTGTTTAAAGTGTCTCATTCTGGTAAAGACCATCGCAATGCCATGTTGGTTGGCGGCATCAATGACTTCTTGGTCTCTCATTGAACCACCAGGGTGAATCACAGCAATAATTCCAGCGGCGGCGGCGGCATCAATTCCATCTCTAAAAGGAAAAAAAGCATCTGATGCCATGACTGAACCGGTGACTTCTAGTTTTTCATCTGCGGCTTTAATCCCTGCAATTTTAGCAGAGTAAACACGGCTCATTTGTCCTGCACCAACGCCAATTGTCATACCGTTTTTAACATAAACAATGGCGTTGGATTTGACGTATTTTGCAACTTTCCAAGCGAAGAGTAAATCATCCATTTGGCTATCGGTTGGGGCAAGATTTGAAACTACTGTTAAATCTGTAGCGGCAATCATTCCTAAATCGCGGTCTTGCAGGAGCAAGCCACCCGTCACTTTTTTGTAATCATAAGCTGGCTGTTGTGGTGCTAAATTTCCACAAGCCAGCAGGCGTAGATTTTTTTTGGCTTGGATAATGGTTTGGGCTGGTTTTGTAACACTGGGAGCAATAATAACTTCTACAAACTGACGTTCAACAATCGCTTGAGCGGTTGCGGCATCCAGCTCGGTGTTAAAGGCAATAATCCCTCCAAAGGCAGAAGTAGGATCAGTTTTGTAGGCACGGTCGTAAGCCTCAAGTTGATTTGATCCAATAGCAACTCCACAAGGATTGGCATGTTTTACAATCACACAGGCGGTTTCATTAAAGGTTTTAACCAGCTCTAAGGCGGCATCGGTATCGGCAATGTTGTTAAAGGAAAGTTCTTTGCCTTGTAGCTGAATAGCGGTTGAAATAGAAGCTTCATTTTGATTAAGTTCTGTATAAAAGGCGGCATTTTGATGCGGGTTTTCGCCATAACGTAGGGTTTGTTTTTTAATAAATTGTGAACTATAAGTGCGAGGAAATTTGTCTTGCTTGTCTTCACTGAACATAGAACCAAAATAGTTAGCAATAGTGCCATCATAACGAGCGGTTTGTTCAAAGGCTTTAATGGCTAAATGAAAACGCGTGGCATGTGATAGTTGTCCTTGATGGGCTTGCATTTCTTCTAAAATAATTGGGTAGTCGTTAGGGTCTGTAACCACGGCAACATCTTGATGGTTTTTAGCCGCCGAACGTAACATGGTTGGCCCGCCAATATCAATGTTTTCAATGGCATCCTCTAGAGTACAATTTTGTTTGTCAACGGTTGCTTCAAAGGGATAAAGGTTTACGACTACCATGTCTATAGCTTCAATGCCATGTTCTGCCATAACAGCATCATCTGTTCCTCTGCGACCTAATAGTCCGCCATGAATTTTTGGGTGCAGAGTTTTGACACGTCCAGCCATCATTTCAGGAAACCCTGTGTAGTCAGATACTTCTGTGACGGGTAATCCCGCTTCAGAGAGTACTTTATAAGTACCGCCGGTTGAAAGAATGATGATATTCATTGCGACTAAAGATTCGGCAAATTCTAAAATGCCGGTTTTATCTGAAACGCTAATTAGTGCGCGTCCTACGGGTTTCATGCTCATGGTTGATCTCTTTTGGATTGAGGTTGAAATCAGATAATAATCTGATACTGTTGAATTTTTTTTCTAAGGGTATTGCGGTTCATTCCTAACATATCGGCAGCTTTGGATTGATTGTACTCGGTTTGTTTAAGTACAAATTCCACTAAAGGTTTTTCAACTTGATTAATAACCATTCTATGCACATCTGTTGGTAGCTCTCCTTCAAGGGTAGTGAAATAGTTTTCGAGAGTTTGAGTGACGACTTGGTTTAAAGATGGCTGGTTTGAGTTAGGTAGGTTCATAGGTTCTTACCTAAATCCTGTAAGTGCTTGCAGGATTCAGGCCTTAAAGTATTGTTTGACTAAGTTAATTTGTAATGAACATTCGTTAAGTTGGTTAAATTTGTTACGTAACTTTTGAGCAGATTGATAGGGTAGGTGTTTGCTATACCAACCAATATGTTTACGGGCAATACGCACGCCTTGGCGTTGACCATAAATTTGGTACAGACCATCTAAATGTTGCAACATAACCGACTCAAATTCAGCAAGAGAGGGTTTTGGTAAATAGGTTTGTGTGGCGAGGTAGTGGTGTATTTCTCTAAATATCCAAGGATAGCCCAATGCCGCTCTACCAATCAATAATCCGTTGACAGAAGTGTATTTTAATACAAATTTGGCCTTTTCGGGAGAGGAAATGTCACCATTCGCTATTATAGGTATTTTCACAGCTTGTTTAACTAGGCGAATAGTTTCGTATTCTGCCGAGCCTTTAAATTTATCTTCACGGGTTCTGCCATGAATATTAATAGCTCTTAGGCCGTATTCTTCTGCTAATAAAGCAATTTCAAGGGCATTTTTATACTCAGAACTTGCTCCCGTCCTGATTTTAACCGTGATGGGAGTATCAGTGGCTTGACGTAGAGCAGAAAAAATAGCTTTAACTTTTTTTGGTTGTGACATCAAAGCCGACCCCGCAGCAATACGGCAGACTTTTTTAGCTGGACACCCCATGTTTAGGTCAATTACTTGAGCTCCTTGTTGGGTTTGCCATGCCGCAGCGGCGGCTAACTCCTTGGCATCTGTACCAATAAGCTGAATAATTCTTGGAGAAAGTTCATCTTTATTTGCGTGACGAGTACTCGATTTAACGGATTCCCAAAGCTCTTGTTTAGAGGCAACCATTTCAGATACCGCATAATCAGCACCTAACTGGCGACAAATGTCTCGAAATATACGGTCAGTAATGCCGGCCATAGGAGCAAGACCAAGAGTTGTGTGATTTTTTAAGTTTTTTGAAAACAAAGTAGCGACCATTCATCTAAGTCATGTTGTTCTAGTAATTTAAATCCTATATCAGTATAAAAGGCAATTAATTCTATGGCTTGATTATTGAGTAATCCAGATAAAACCAGTCTGCCTTGCGATAATAGTAAACCATCAAATTCTGCAGAGAGTTCTTTAAGAGGACCCGCTAAAATATTTGCCAATAATAACTCAACTGCAACAGTATTAAAACTATCAACTAATTCAAAGTCAATGTTAGCTTGGTTGCGTTGAGCATTTTGTTCACTGGCAATAATAGCAAGAGGGTCAATATCAGTTCCTGTAACCTTTGTTGCTCCCAGTTTGTCAGCCGCTAAAGCCAATACTCCCGAGCCACAACCATAGTCAATGACATTTAAATTTAAAGGAGGGTTTTTATCTAGCCAAGTGAGGCAAAGAGAAGTTGTAGGGTGAGTTCCAGTGCCAAAAGCCATGCCAGGATCTAAATATAAATTAACCGCTTCAATATGAGGGGCATCACAGTGGCTCGGAATAATCCAAAGACGTTCGCCAAATAACATAGGTTTAAAATCATCCATCCACGCTCTTGCCCAGTCCTTGTCCTCGAGAGCGTCAACTTTAAAAGAAGTTTGGCTTAGGGCGGGAAAGTTATTTTTAATTCCGTCAATAATCGGTTGAGTTTTTTCTTTTGCATCAAACAAAGCGACTACTTTAGTTTGTGACCAAATGGGAGTAGTCCCTAGTTCCGGTTCAAAAATAGGTTCATTCTTGGCATCAATAAAAGTAACTGAGACCGCATTAGCTTCCATAAATACATCTGAAAGAGCTTCGGCAAGATCTTTTTTAACGATAGCATTAATTTGAATCCAAGCCATAATCCTATCCCTAGTCCCTATTTAAAAACGTGTAATGGTCAAGTGAAATCGTAAGATTTTTGGTATTCTACCATGCAACAGGGTAGTGTAAAGTTTGTTCTGTAAATTCAGATTTGTAATTTTTAGTGAATCTT
>CAZRMK010000056.1:0-13337 GCA_964601165.1 uncultured Piscirickettsiaceae bacterium
CTGTTATTTTACCAATTTGAGCAGGGAGAGTGATGAATTATGCAAAGGTCTCTTATTAAAATAATTACTTGTTAATAATGCTCTTGTACGCAAGGGTAAAAGAACTAAAAACCAACAAAACTTCAATTTCAAGGACTATAACATGAAAACTAAACTACTTCCCTTATCCATTATTCTAGGACTTTCTATCGTTTCTGTTTCTGCCCATGCTTGGGATGTAGATATTCCACGAGGAGACAGCCCTGCCTATGTTCAAGATAGCGATGGTAATATTGTGCGTGACCGCTGGGGACAATGTGTTCGTACCATTCATTGGAGCAAAGAAACTGCTATCGCTAAGTGTGAAGGCTGGGAAGAGGCTAAGCCTGTTGTAGAGGTTAAACCTACTCCTGCACCAGTTCCCAAACCAACTCCAGTCATTGCACCAGCTCCTGTTGCGGAACCCGAGCCTAGAGTTGTAGCACCAGCCACTTTAGCTTTTACAGGATTTTTTGAAGTTGATGGCAGTAACTTAACCGCTGAGGCTAAAGCAAAACTGGATGAATATGTAGAATTTTTAAATGACAACCCTAATAAAAGATTAAACATTCAAGGCCATACCGACAGTACTGGTTCTGTGGCACATAATCAAAAGCTATCTGAAAGACGTGCTAACCAAGTAAAATCATATCTAGAATCTCAAGGAATTAGTAGTAATCGCTTAAGGGCAACGGGCGCAGGGGAACTTTTACCTGCTGCAACTAATGAAACAGCAGAAGGACGTGCTCACAACCGTAGAGTTGTCATACAAATTTTAGACTAAAAATTTTAAAAAAAATCTTTTACAAACCCTCTAGTAAGAGGGTTTTTTATGTCTACATACTCTTACCTGAAACTAATACCCTAATCCGCAAGTAGAGATCATGATTATTGCACAAGCCCTTGATGCACCTAGCCAATTTTAAAAAAATCTTTATCACCAATGTAGGTGCCGGCAGTTTTTTAAAATTTACTATGCACGTCAATTTCTTGCACACTAACCTATGATTCTACTTGCGGATTAGGGTAATATGAGACTTTTTCTCTTTAAAAATCTCTCATAATAAGGTATAAATAACAAACTGATATTAAAAAGCGATTAATTTGGGAGTTTAAAAAGTGAGAACAAGCCTACCTGTCATTGATGAACAAGTCATTATTCCTGAAAGCTATAGACTGATTTCAAAAACAGACCTAAAAGGTAACATTTTAGAAGCCAATTTTGAATTTATTGGTATCAGTGGTTATCACGCAGATGAACTTATCGGTCAGCCTCATAATTTATTACGCCATCCCGATGTTCCAAAAGCAGCCTTTAAAGACTTATGGCAAACTATTCAAGCAGGAAAAGGTTGGACACAAATAGTTAAAAATCGTACCAAATGTGGTCGCTATTACTGGGTAAAAGCGAATGTTGCTCCCATTGAACGACAAGGGGTAATTACTGGCTACATATCAATTCGTAAACCCGCTACCACAGAAGAAATTAAACTTGCAACCCAAGCCTATCAACAAATTAACCAAGGTAAGCTTACTATCAGCGAAGGAGTTATATCTTCTCCATTAAGTTACAAACTAAATCAGTTAAATCCTTTCAAGACTCTAGGGCTAATCGGAAAAACTGTTAGCATAAGCCTTATTTTAATTATTATGGGAATATCTATTACAGCCTACGTTGAGTTCTCGCAATATCAACTAGCCAAACAAAATACCCTGCACGAGCATAGCCTTTCCATTGAAGATAAACTCAATGCTTTCATAAAAAACACTACTGAGGCTGACCTAAACCTTGCTTTAAGCATTTCTGCGATGCCAGATGTTAGATTCTCGCTTGAAGAAAATCTCATAAATACCAGAGCAAAAAATGCATTAAAGATTTTACAAGAAAAATTCGAGATGCAAGACATACGAATGCCAAGAATTGTCATGCACACTCCTGAAGGAACAGCTTTTTTACGTACTTGGAATGATAAACAAGGAGATGATTTAACATCGTTTAGACATTCCATAAATCACATAAGAGCAGAGCAAAAGCAATCTTTTCACACCTTTGAACTAGGTCGTTCAGGAGTACCTTTACGAACGATTGTACCTATATATAGCAACTTTTCTAAAGATTTTATAGGCTCTTTAGAAATACTTAGCTCTACGGATGACTTTACTAACTTTTTTAAAATGCAAGGTATGTCTTATTTTACTTTATTAACCGAAGAATCTTTAACAACAACAGACCTTATTAAAGCAGACCACCACTTTCAAAAATATGCCATTATCAACTCTAAATACATGGATCAAAATATTGCTCAATATTTAACAGGCATAAATTTAGCAGAATTATTATCGACAGGATATTTACTTTCTACAGAACACTTTATTACTAATTTCCCTGTTTATGACTTCAATAATCAGCTTATTGGATATCATATTTTAGTTGGAGATGTTCAGTACATAAACAACATCAATATTGCTTTATTTGAAAATGCTGTCGAAACTATTATGCAAATGAGCTTAGCTATGATATTAATGGCAATTGCTTTCTTATTGTTCATATTAATAAGTATTATTCGTCCTATTAAACGCTTGGCTTCCATTATTCAAACAGCCAAAATTAAAGGAGATTTAACCCTTAGAGGAGATGCCTCTTCTCAAGATGAAATAGGATTACTTTCTAAATCTTATAATTCCCAAATGCAAACTATGCAAACTATTATGGGTGAATCTGGTCGAATGATGCATGATTTATCGCAAGGTAATTTTGCAACCCAAATCTCGGTTCCGATGAAGGGAGACTTTGCCGTCATGAGCAATAGTTTAAGTGATCTTGTAGCCACTATGGATCTCAGCTTTAAAGAAATTAAGCAGGTACTAAACAATATCCAAGAAGGTAACTTTACAAAGACTTCTACTTTTAAAACCTCTGGAGAGTTTGAAGAGGTCATGCAACAATCTAGAGACTTGGTATTAACATTGCAAAATATCTTCAATGAAATTAATGACCTAATGTCACAAGTGGCATTGGGTCATTTTAACGGCAGAATAACTGCCAAAGCAGAAGGTGAATTAAAAACTTTAACAGAAAATATCAATAAATCTCTAAATAAATTAGAAGAGGTTATCTCTGAAACTACCAATGTTATGATATCTCAAGGCTCTGGTAACTTAAAAGCACGCATTAAAGCTGATTTTGCAGGGACTTTGTCCATTTTAAAAAATGGTATTAACAATTCAGCAACCAACATGGCTGCTATGATGGCACAGTCCAATTACTTTGTTGCTAAACTATCAGAGGGTGCTATCGCCATATCTCAAGACATTAGAGACTTAAGTGCTAGAACACAAGAGCAGGCTGCCGCCGTTGAACAAACCGCTGCCAGCATGGAACAAATTACTGCAACCATTCAACAAACCGCCAGTAACTCCCTTAGTGCAAACAAGATGGCGAATACTTCTTTAACAGAGGCTCAACAAGCTAATGAAGTAGTACAAAATACCATTCTCTCTATTAACGACATTAATGAAGCTAGTCAAAAGATTTCGGAAATTACTGCCTTAATAGATAGCATTGCTTTCCAAACCAATTTACTGGCATTAAATGCTGCAGTTGAAGCCGCACGAGCTGGAGAGCATGGTCGAGGTTTTGCCGTAGTCGCAGCAGAAGTACGTAACCTTGCGGGCAAGTCTGCCGAAGCTGCTAAGGATATTCGAATTTTAATTAACGATACTGTTAAAAAAGTTAACAAGGGAGCTGAGCTGGCACAAGAGTCAGGGCAAGCTCTTGAAGTTATTAATAAATCTGTCGCCCAAATTAGTGGACTGGTAAATGAAATTACTCAAACTACGGCAGAGCAAGCAAAAGGGGTCGATCAAGTAAATACTGCCCTTAGCTCCATTGACCAAGCCATTCAACAAAACTCCCTCCTAGTTGAAGAAACAGCAACCAGAACTAACAACATGCAGTTGTTAGCAACTACTGTTATTAACACTATTAAGGTTGATGTCGATCAAATAGGTTTAAAAACTGCCATGCAGACTGGACAATTTGCCTTCGCAAACGCTAGGCGAGCACACTGGCAGTTAAAAGCCTCTATTATAGCTAAACTACAAGGTATGGAGGTTGAAATAAATGAAGCAACAGCAATCAATCACCGACTTTCTGGGCTTGGAAAATGGTTCTTTGGTGAAGAAGGACAGCAATATGCACACCTGCCTGAAATGCAAGCAGTTGACAAATATCATGCAGAATTTCATGCCATTGTTAAACAACTTTTAGAGGCACAAAAAGCAGGCGACACGGCGTTCATAGATAACAAACTTGCACAGCTTGATAAAGTAGGTGATTTAGTGGTTAAAAATCTTTTCTTAGCGGAAGAGGCGGTTGCTAAGTCTAGCGAAGATATTGGTAGTGCTTTTAACAAACCAGAGAAAAAGACAGAGCCGGTGATTAAAACTGTTAAGGCTTCTTTACCTGTTAAACCTAAAAAAGCGACGGTAACAAAGAAACCCATACAAAAAACACAAACACAATCTAAATCTGCTTTACAAACCCCTGCCCCCACTCAACCCAAGCAAGACGATGGTGATGAATGGGGAGATTTTTAAAAAACAAACAAAACGGAAATCCCCCTCAATCCCCCTTTTACAAAGGGGGAAGCTAGTTACTTAACTCCCTCCTTTAGGACACTATAAATAGCTAGCTATTTGACGAGTTTTTGGGCAAAGAACGTGCTGTTTTATGCGTTTCATAAATTGTGCTTTAATTATGCAAAAGTCTCAAGATAGCATCTCTCTTTTTATCTCGTTGTAAATGCTCTGCCTCATAATGCTGTGCGCCATCAATTTCAATTACCAGCTTAATTTTGGGTGCATAAAAATCTACAATAAATTGACCAATTGGCTTTTGGCGATAAAACGGTACATCAAAAACCTGCTTTCTACGCACACGCGACCAAATTAATCTTTCAGCATCTGTCATATTTTTACGCAAAAGACTAGCACCTAAATCCTCCCCAACCCTCCTTTTCTAAAGGAGGGGGTTAAGTTGTGCTGTTTTATAGATTTGGTAAATATTTCAACTAGCCTCCTCCTTTGTAAAAGGGGGATTTTTGTTTACCACGTTACACCATGACTGGTTAAAAGGTCAGTCTGAAACATATTACCTAAATCCTGCGAGTGCTTGCATAATTTAGGTCTGAGTAATTAAAGTTCCTACACCTTCATCAGTAAACACTTCGAGCATCACGGCATGCTCTACTCGTCCATCTATAATATGAGATGACTTAACCCCACCAGCGACGGCATCTAAGGCACATTGTATTTTAGGTAACATTCCGCCGTAAATAGTGCCATCTTGAATAAGTTTCTGTACTTTCTGGGCATTTAACCCCGTTAAAAGTTGCCCTTCTTTATCTAATAGACCAGGAATATTGGTTAATAGCATAAGTTTTTCTGCTTGCAAAGCTTCGGCTATTTTACCTGCCACAAAATCGGCATTAATATTGTAAGAATGACCGTCTTCTCCAACGCCTACTGGAGCGATAATGGGAATAAAGTCATCTTTAATTAACATATCAATAACTTTGGTATTAATTTTTTCTACTTCTCCGACATGCCCTAAATCAATAATTTCTGAAGTTTTAAGTTCTTCATTAAAAGTGGTCATTGCCATTTTTTTGGCACGAATTAAATTACCATCTTTGCCTGTTAAACCTACCGCATTACCACCATGTTGATGAATAAGGTTAACAATTTCTTTATTCACTAAGCCGCCTAATACCATTTCTACTATATCCATAGTTTCGGTATCAGTCACTCGCATGCCTTGAATAAATTCGGACTGTTTGCCTATTTTATCAAGCAGATTACCAATTTGAGGTCCACCGCCATGCACCACGACGGGATTCATCCCAACTAGCTTCATTAGAACTATGTCGCGGGCAAAACCATTTTTAAGGCGTTCTTCAGTCATGGCATTGCCACCATATTTTACTACAATGGTTTTGCCAGAAAATCTTTGAATATAGGGCAATGATTCCGCCAAAACAGCAGCAATATTTTGAGCCTGTTGTTTATTTAAATTCATGGTTTTTTGAACTCTCATATAGGTTTTTTGGTAGCCTTTTTGGTAACTTCTTTCTTAACTGGAGTTTTTTTTGTTGTCGTCTTTTTCGTAGTTTTGCGAACGGTTTTTTTAGCGACTTTTTTAACCGCCTTCTTAACTGTCTTCTTAACCACTTTCTTCGCAGCAGGCTTTTTAGCGGTGGCTTTGCGACCACCACGTTTTTTAGGTTCAGGAGCTTCTGCTAAACGTTTAACACATTCTTCAAAAGACAGTGCCATCTCGTCTTCATCTTTGGCAATTTTGGCATTCTTTTTAGTGGTTATATCGGTGATATAAGGCCCCCAACGACCTTTTAATATTTTGACGTCAGTACCAGAGAAAACTCGAATAATTTTTTCTGCTTCAATAACTATTTTTGCTTCAATTAAGGTGACACATTCGTCCATAGTAATCTCTAATGGACTAAAGCCTTTAATGGGGCAATATTTTTTAGTGCCGTATTCCAAATAAGGCCCAAACGGCCCTTGCTTGGCAACAATAATTTGACCTTTTTCTACTTCAAAAACGGTACCATCAACTGCGGTTGCAGAAAAGCTTGCAGGCATTTCTCCTACTTCTCGTGGCAGTTTAAATAGCTCTACTGCGTCTTCTAGCTTTAACAAATCCATTTTTTGCCCTGGCATTAGGCTGGCAAAAACGGGTTTTTCTTCATTTTCGCCATCACCTAATTGCACATAAGGCCCATAACGACCGATTTTAACAAACATCGGCTTACCTGTTTTAGGGTCATTTCCTAGAGGACGTGCTTGACCTGCCTCTTCACGTGAAACATCTTCTGCCGCTACCACTTTAGGATAAAATTGTTTATAAAAGGTGTCGAGCATTGCTTGCCAAGTGGTGTTGCCTTGGGCTATTTCATCAAATTCACTTTCTACCTGTGCGGTAAAGGAGTAGTCTAAAACATCGCCAAAATGCTTCACTAAAAACTTGGTGACTATGCCAGCAATATCGGTTGGAAATAGTTTATTTTTTTCTATGCCAGACATTTCAGTTTCGGTAGTTGCTACTAAACTGTTAGCATTTAAAACAATCTGGCGATACTCTCTGGTTTTTCCTTCACGATCTTCTTTAACTACATAACCACGTTGCTGTACGGTATCTATGGTCGGTGCGTAGGTAGAAGGTCTCCCTATACCCATTTCTTCAAGGGTGCGAACTAGGCTTGCCTCGTTGTAACGAGGAGGCGCGCGTGAGAAGCTTTGGCGAGAAGTTAATTCACCCAGAGCTAAAGGTTGACCCAAGTGCATAGGTGGAAGCAGGCTGTCTTCTGCTCCATCTAAATTATAAACTTTTAAATAACCATCAAACGCAACCACTTCTCCTTTGGCTGTTAATTTATCTTTTGGTAAGTTATCTATCGCTACCTCAACAGTAGTGCGTTTAAGCTTTGCATCTGACATTTGCGAGGCAATAGCACGTCGCCAAATCAGTTGATATAGACGTTGTTGGTTGCGTTCTCCCGTTACCTCAGAAATAGAAAAATCGGTTGGACGAATCGCTTCATGAGCTTCTTGAGCCCCAGCATTTTTGGTTTTATAGCGGCGTGTCTGGCTATAACTAGAGTCATATTCTCTTTCAATAACTGTTTTAGCTTCAGCAATAGCTAATTCTGATAAGTTGACAGAATCGGTACGCATATAAGTGATTTGTCCTGACTCATATAAGCGTTGAGCTACCATCATGGTTTGCTTTACCGAAAAGCCTAACTTGGATGCTTCTTGTTGTAGAGTTGAGGTGGTAAATGGAGGTTTTGGTGACTTTTTAGCAGGTTTTTCTTCTAGGCTTGCCACACTTAAATTGGCGGTTTGTACCGCTTGTAAAAAAGTATTCGCTTCTGCTTCGTCCTTAAAAGACGCACTGCGTTTAACTTGCAGACTTCCTACCACTTCAGTCTGGTCGTCTAGCAGATTTAAATCTCCTTGTAGTCGATATACACTGTCTGAAACAAAGGCTTCTACTTCGTCTTCGCGTTCAACAATTAAACGTACTGCAACCGATTGTACTCGCCCTGCGGATAGACCTGTTCTAATTTTTTTCCATAAAATAGGTGATAACTGAAACCCGACAATTCTATCCAAAATTCGGCGGGCTTGCTGGGCTTCAACCAAGTCCATATCAACTCGTCTCGGTTGTGCAATTGCTTTTTGAATGGCTGGTTTGGTAATTTCGTGAAACACAATTCTATTGGTGGTGGCTACATCTAAATTTAGTGCTTCCGCTAAATGCCAAGCAATGGCTTCCCCTTCGCGATCCTCATCCGTTGCTAACCAAACTGTATCTGCCTGTTTAGCAAGCTTTCTAAGTTCTGCAACATTTTTTTTCTTATCGGCAGATATTTCATAAGCTGGAATAAAGCCATTTTCAATATCTATTCCCATGCCTTTTTTCTGTATATCTCGAATATGACCATAACTAGACTTGACTACAAAACCTTTACCTAAATATTTCTCAATGGTTTTTGCCTTAGCAGGTGATTCCACTATCACTAAATTTGACATTTTTATTTTTTCTCAGTTAGGTTCAATTTAATCTTCGCCAGCGAGCTGCTGAAAGTGCTTCTAGCTTTCCTTCCAAAACTAGTATCATCAATTGGCTTTGAATATCTGAAACCGGCAGTTTGCTTAACACTGCAAGCTCATCTAAACCGATTGGCTCATACTCTATGTGTTGCATAATACCTTTAATGGCAACATTCTGCCCGACAGATGGCGTAATTTCAAGATTTTTCGTTAAAGTAAATTCTACGATTGAAGCAATTTCTTCTAAAATATCTTCTCCAGAACCAACCAACTTCGCCCCCGAACGAATTAACTGATGGCAACCTTTGGCATGTGGGTTGTTAATAGCTCCAGGCACCGCAAAGACTTCTCTACCCTGCTCCATTGCCATTTTTGCAGTAATTAATGAGCCACTTTTTAACGCCGCTTCCACCACCAAAACCCCTACACTCAAGCCGGCAATAATGCGATTACGTTGTGGAAAATGATATGGCTTTGGCTTAGTGCCTAAAGCATATTCAGAAATCATCACTCCTGCAGTCGCAATTTGTCGTGCCAGATTACGATTGCTGGCAGGGTAAACTCTATCCAACCCTGTTCCGACTACAGCAACGGTTTTACCTTGACCTATCAAACCACCCTCATGAGCGGCAGTATCAATGCCTGACGCCATTCCGCTGATAATAGTTAGACCAACTGAGGATAAATAACTAGCAAAGTCTCTTGCAGTTTCTAAGCCTAAACGAGAGGAATTGCGACTACCGACAATTGCTATTTGGGGATCAGAAAGCAACTCAACTTTGCCTCTAACATAGAGCAAGATAGGCGGATCAGGAATTTCTTTAAGCAACTTAGGGTAGTGTTCTGATGAGTTCACTATAATAGTTTGGTGGTCTTGCTTCCCCCAATCTAAAGCTAAATCTACCAAATTGGGTAAATTCTTATCAAACAGTCTTGCTAATTGTTTTTCTGATAATAAATTTGTGGCTAACCAATCAGCTTGGCTAGCAGCAAGAGCTTCAGCCAAGGAGCCAAAGTAAGCCTGTATGATTTGTAACTTTTCAGCCTTCACAAAAGAAAAGTGAAAGGGCAGAACTTGTGCAATGTTTTCTGGTTTCAATGCTTTATTCGCTATAATACTTGCTTTATTTATTCAAAAGTATAACCGAACATGGAAAAACTCGATATTGTTCTTTTCCCAGATCACGGGTTAAGAGAAGTATGTCAACCTATCGCCGCAATGAGCGATCGCATTGATCAATTAATTTATGACATGCTTTATACCATGTACCAAGCCCCTGGAATAGGGTTAGCCGCTCCTCAAGTTGCCGTTCAAGAGCGTTTAATTGTTGTGGATGTTTCTGAAGAAAATAATGAGCCAGTGGTTCTTATTAATCCAGAAATCATTCAGTCTAAGGGTAAAATAACTTGGGAAGAAGGCTGTTTATCGCTACCTGAAGTTTTTGCTGAAATTACCCGCCCGTCAGAAATTTTAGTGCGAGGCATGAACCGTGATGGCAAAGTTATTGAACTAGAAGCCACCGAACTATTGGCTATCTGTATTCAGCATGAAATTGATCATCTTAATGGCAAATTATTTGTTGACCATCTCTCGCCGTTAAAACGTACCCGTGCTTTGCAAAGGTTTAAAAAACTTCAAGCAGAAAAGGACAGTGATTAGTGCCAGATACCACTTCGCCGTTAAAAATCGTTTTCGCAGGCACTCCTGAATTTTCAGTTTCTGCCTTGCAAACTTTGCTAGAATCAGAGCATGAAATTGTTGCGGTTTATACCCAACCTGACCGCCCAGCAGGGCGTGGTCGTAAGCTAACCGCTAGCCCGGTTAAAACCTTGGCATTATCAGCTGGACTAGCTGTTTTTCAACCTGAAACGCTAAAAGAAGCCGTTACACAGCAGCAACTTATCAATTTAAAAGCCGATGTAATGATAGTGGTTGCTTATGGATTAATTCTTCCTAAAATAATTTTAGCAGCACCACAGTATGGATGCCTAAATATTCACGCCTCTATTTTACCACGTTGGCGTGGAGCAGCCCCCATTCAACGCGCCATTGCCGCTGGCGATTCCGAAACAGGAGTCACTATTATGCAGATGGATGTTGGGCTAGATACTGGCGATATGCTCGCCACCTTAACTACCAAAATTCAAAAAAATGATACCGCTCAAACTTTACATGATCGCTTAAAAGATCTTGGCTGTCAGGCTTTAATGGAAACCTTGCAAACTCTGCAAGAGAACACTTTACAGCCAATTAAGCAAGATGAAACTTTTGCAACCTATGCAAAAAAGATGACAAAACTTGAAGCTGAAATAGATTGGCAATTAGATGCCGAAATAATAGTTAACAAGATTCACGCCTTTAGCCCTTGGCCGATTGCATTTACTCAATATAAAGGCAAACCTTTACGGATTTGGTTAGCAGAATTAGTTTCTAGGGAACAAAATTCTCAAAAATTACCAGGTCTGGTCATTGCTGTGCAAAAAACTGGGATTGAAGTGCAATGTGGCAAAGGCATATTACGCTTAACCCAAGTACAACCCACAGGAAAAAAGACCATGTCAGCGTACGCTTTTGCTCAAGCACGACAATTAGCTAACGAAATTTTAGGAAAATGAACAATAAAGCTTTAAATACACGGTTTATCGCACTAAAGATTTGTTTATCCGTGGTTGAACATGGTCGTTCTCTAAGCCAATCTCTAGGCGAAGGTCTAGAGCAATTTTCAGATAAGCGTGACCGAGCTTTTGCCCAAAACTTAGTAATGGGAACTCTGCGTTGGCAGGGACGTTTAGAGGCAATTCGTGAGCATCTTCTAAAGAAAAAAATAAAAACCAAAGACCAAGACATTAATCAATTAATACTGCTTGGCTTGTATCAAATTATTTACCTAGACACCCCAGAGCATGCTGCGGTATCTGCAACCGTTGCTGTCACGCAGTCTCTTAAAAAACCTTGGGCAAAAGGCTTATTGAATGCCGTATTACGTAACTTTATTCGTGAAAAAGTAGCTATTTGTGCAGCAGTAGATAAAAAACCTGCCTATAAATATGCCCACCCTCAATGGCTCACCAAAAAAATACGCCTCGCCTACCCCAAAAATTGGCAAGAAATTTTAACTGCCAATAACCAACCAGCTCCTTTAAGTATTCGAGTTAATCCCAGAGTACAAAGTCGCCAAGCCTTAGCACAACAACTGCAATTATTTAGCGAAACCGAAGAGTGGAATTTTGAATTAACCCAGCACCCTTATTCCCCTCAAGCCCTAGTTTTTAACCAAGGAGTGGACATTACTCAACTCCCAAGTTATGAGGCAGGTGGGTTTTCGGTACAAGACCCTGCGGCTCAACAAGCGGCTTATATTCTCAATCCTCAGGCAGGAGAAGCCATTTTAGATGCTTGCGCTGCTCCGGGAGGAAAAACTACCCATTTGCTAGAGATATCCGACAATCAAGCAGATATTTTTGCTCTTGAAAAAAATCCCGAACGCATTGAGCGTTTAAACGAAAATCTTTATCGCCTTGATCTTAATGCAACTGTTGAAATAGGAGATGCATCGCTGCCTGATAACTGGTGGGACGGTCAGCTTTATGATAAAATACTACTTGATGCGCCCTGCTCTGCAACTGGAATAATTCGCCGTCACCCAGATATTAAGTGGCACCGCACCCCAGAAGACATTACCGAGTTGGTTAATCTGCAAAACAAAATTTTACAAGCCCTGTGGCCGTTACTTAAACCCAAAGGAAGACTGCTTTATGCCACCTGCTCAATATTGCCAGAAGAAAATACCTTGCAAATGGCTAATTTTTTAACTTCTGAACCCTCTGCAGAAGAAGTTAAACTAAATGTTAGTTGGGGTACAAACGACACCATTGGCAGACAAATTTTGCCCGGAGAATTAGGCATGGATGGTTTTTATTACTGCTTACTTGAAAAAAAATCGGCATGATCAAATGTGTAAATCATTTAAACTATTTACTTACTTTTTCTTAACAGGCTTGATTTTATCATTATCAAGCAAAGCCATTGCCTCCCCAAATAAAACATCAATAGCTTCTGCAACCGTTGTCCAAATTTTAGACTACCAAGAAGACCAACAGCTCCTGATAGATGCCAATATTAAAATTATTTTATCAGAAGAAATGCAGCGTGCTCTCAAACATGAAATTGATCTTTTTTTTATCACTAAAGTTGAATTAGAAAAGAAAACGAGCATACTAGCTCTTGAATTTTTCAAAAATCAAACAACCATTCACTATAAAACCAAACTCACCTACTCAAACTACAGCCAAACTTACCGCTTAACTAACTTCCGTAACCAACAAACTCGACAATTTCCAACCCTAGCAGAAGCTTTATATACCTTAGGAGCTATTCATCATTTCCCCATTACTTCCCTAGCAAACCTCCACCCTGGAAAAACCTACCAAATAAAGTTAAAATTAGAACTACTACCTTGGAAACTACCCAGCCCCTTAATTATTACTGCCCTCACTCAAGCAGAATGGCAATTAAATTCTGACTGGTATAAAATCAAAATTCACGCTCCAAAAAGTTGGTATTAAACGAGAGATTTATTAGAAAAAAAGGGTAACGTCCCAATGTCGGTAAGTTAAGCAATAACTCAGGTAGTGTAAAGTTTGTTCTGTAAATTCAGATTTGTAATTTTTAGTGAATCTTG
>CAZRMK010000057.1:0-13170 GCA_964601165.1 uncultured Piscirickettsiaceae bacterium
ATATCCGGACAGGTCACGTGTTAATTATTAGGACAGATAGTTTACTCGTAACAAATAGATATTTTAGGTTTGACACACCTTATAATAAAAGTATATACTGATGGGTATCTACTGGATTTAAAAGGAAGAGGTTGATGGAAACAAAAATATTTATGTCAGGCAATAGCCAGGCAGTACGAATCCCTAAGCAATTTAGATTTGATGCGACAACGGTTGATATTTTTAAACGCGGGGATGAATTAATCCTTAAACCAAAAGTAGATAACCTAGCGGTTGTTTTTGATTTATTAGCAGAAATGCCCAATGATTTTATGGAAAATGGCAGAGAAATATCTTTACCGCCAAAAGGAAAAAGGAAAGGGGACGTTACCCTTTTTCTTTTTAAAACAAAAATTTAGACATATTTGGATAATACATAAAAATTAAGTAATCAATAGATATTTTAGGTTTGACACACCTTATAATAAAAGTATATACTGATGGGTATCTACTGGATTTAAAAGGAAGAGGTTGATGGAAACAAAAATATTTATGTCAGGCAATAGCCAGGCAGTACGAATCCCTAAGCAATTTAGATTTGATGCGACAACGGTTGATATTTTTAAACGCGGGGATGAATTAATCCTTAAACCAAAAGTAGATAACCTAGCGGTTGTTTTTGATTTATTAGCAGAAATGCCCAATGATTTTATGGAAAATGGCAGAGAAATATCTTTACCGCAAGAAAGAGAAATTTTTTAAATGTACATGTTAGATGCCAATATTTGCATTTATATCATTAAAAAGCAACCAAAATCGGTACTAGAAAAGTTTACACAAATCTCCATTGGTTCGGCGATAATGTCTATGGTTACCTCTGCAGAACTAGAATATGGAGCATTAAAAAGTAATAACTCAACTAAAGCACTAACCATTTTAGAAGAACTAAAGCACTATATTCCTGTTTTATCTATGGATGAAAAAGTTGCAAAACACTATGCCAATATAAGGGCAGACTTAGCAAAAAAAGGCACGCCTATTGGTAATAATGATTTATGGATTGCAGCCCACGCTAGATCACTGGACATTACCTTGGTAAGCAACAATATTAAAGAGTTTGAACGAGTTATAAGTTTACAAACTGAAAACTGGGTTTAGTTCCATATTCTTAGGAAAAGGTGAAAAGGTGACGTTACCCTTTTTTATAGCAAACACAAAAGATATGAATCTTTCAGTTGTGTAAAATAGCCAGATGTTTATTCAAGTTGCCGTTCCAGGTCCATTTTTAACTCCTTTAAGTTATCAGCTACAGGTTCAAGATTTGTTTGTGGATTTATCTACCAAACTACCTGTGGTTGGTGGGCGGGTGTGGGTGCCTTTTCGTAATAAAGAGCTAGTTGGTATTGTTATGGCTTTGGAAGAGAGTGTTGCTTGTGATGTTACAAAGATTAAACCGATTAAGTCTGTTATTGATGAGGAGGCGATTTTTTCGGAGTCTGAAATGGCATTGTTGCGTTGGGTAAGTTTTTATTATCATGAGCCAATTGGTAATGTGATGCAAACTGCTTTACCAAAACGCTTGCGTCAAGGTGAATCTGTAGCGGTTTCTGGTATTCCTGCTTGGTGTTTAACGCCACAGGGCAGGCAAGAAAAGGGGGGTGTTTCTAGTAGAGCTAAAAAGCAAATTGCTATTTTGGAGATGTTGGCACTCAGTACGGAATCAAAAACTATTGCCGATTTTAATTCTTCGTTAACCCATTGGCGGGCGCCATTGCAACGCTTAATAGAGCAAGAATGGGTTGAAGAGGTGGAGCGATCTTGCCTGTCTAAAAGAATAACCTGTCCCGAACCTAAGCATGAGTTAAATCAACAACAACAAAAAGCGGTTGATTCCGTTATAAGCAGTAGAGGCTTTCAAGCTTTTTTATTAGAAGGAATTACTGGAAGCGGTAAAACAGAAGTTTATTTAGGCATGATAGAAACGGTGCTTTCACAGGGTAAGCAGGTGTTGGTTCTAGTACCAGAAATAGGTTTAACTCCGCAAATCTTGCAACGCTTTGAAGCTTATTTGCAACAGCCTGTTGCGATGATTCATTCTGGTTTAAATGATAAAGAACGTCATTGTGCTTGGTCATTAATTAAAACTAATCAAGTTGCGGTTTTATTGGGAACGCGTTCTGCTATTTTCACGCCTTTTGCTAATTTAGGGCTGTGTATTATGGATGAAGAGCATGATCTCTCTTTCAAACAACAAGATGGGTTTCGTTATTCTGCCAGAGATTGTTTAATTCGTCGTGCCCATCTTGAAAATATTCCTGTGGTATTAGGTACAGCAACGCCTTCTTTTGAAACTCTGCATAATGTGACGTTAAAGCGTTATCAGCATTTAAAGCTAACCATAAGGGCGGGTGGGGCAAGTTTACCGACTATTCAATTATTAGATATTCGTGGTGAAAAAATGCCCGAAGGAATATCTAATAACCTCAAAATTCAAATGACAAACCATCTTGAAGCTGGTAATCAGGTGTTGTTATTTTTAAATCGTCGTGGATTTGCTCCCGTGTTGATGTGTCATGAGTGTGGCTGGCAGGCAGTTTGTCCAAGTTGTGATGCAAATATGACTTTGCACCAAAAATTTAATGAGTTGCGTTGTCATCATTGTGGCTACCAGCATATCACGCCTAATGATTGTCCTGATTGTAGTTCTGCAGAGTTTATTAGAGTTGGTCAGGGTACGGAACGTTTGGAGAGTGTGGTGCAGGATTGGTTTCCAGAAGAGACTATTTTGCGAATAGACCGAGATACTACGCGGTTAAAAGGACAAATAAATGAACTTACTTTACAAGCTAAAGAAGGTAAGGCAAGTATTTTGATTGGTACACAAATGCTTGCTAAAGGGCATCATTTTCCTCATGTTACTTTGGTGGGCTTGTTGGATATAGATCAAGGTTTGTTTGGGGCAGACTTTCGTTCCGCAGAGCGAATGGCACAATTAATTGTGCAAGTGTCAGGTCGTTCGGGCAGGGCAAAAAAGCAAGGTACAGTTTTAATCCAAACTCATCAGCCTGAACACCCGTTACTAAAAATGCTGATAATAGAAGGTTATGAATCTTTTGCGCGGTTAGCATTGCAAAAGCGTCAACTTGCTGACTTACCACCATATTATTATCAAATACTTATTCGAGCTGAAGCCAATGATCTTAATGCTGGTTGGGAGTTTTTGAGTGAGATAAAACAGCATCTTAATTTTGTTAAGGCAGAAATTTTGTCTGTGAAAAGTTTGTCTGAGATAGAGCTTTTGGTATTAGGACCGGTATCTGCTCCCATGCCCAAAAGACAGGGTCGATTTCGTTATCAGTTGCTATTACAGTCTAATCAGAGAGGACAGCTTCATCAATGGTTAGGCTTAATTGAATCGAACCTTTACGCCTCTAGGATAGGGAGAAAGGTGCGATGGAGCATTGATGTTGATCCTCAAGAAATGAATTGATTTAGTAGCATAATAATAATGATAGTGGCAAATAGCAATATAAGTATAGAAATAATAGCTGGCCAAGTTTGTAAAGTTTTTTGGTAGCTTTGGGTGTAATTTTGCCAAGAATCTCCTACAGAAACAATCCGTTCTACTTTGTTATCGATCCAAGTATTTAGACTGTCTCTAAGATTAGAGCTGGTATTTCCTAACCAAGCAAAAGCATTATTTGGCCAAGTAACTACGCGACTAGGGTGAGTATCATTATAAACAGTCTCGTTATAAGATTGCAGATTGCGGGTAATGAATAATAAAGCTGTTGTCGCTAATCCTATACTAGCAAGGACATAGTATATTGCATTGTCGTAAATATCCCAGATTCTGGCATCTACCAACCCTATACCCATCGAGATGATGATGAAACTATTTGCTAATAGTAAACTATGAAAAAACAATAGTTTAATTGGTGTTTGTTGACGTTTTTCAATGACCATCATAATAACCGCATAAACGAGGGTTGCTAAACCAATTGCTACTAAAGTAAAGCCAAATATTGGGGAAGAAATTTCTCCTAAAGGTAGCCAGCGTAGCATCGCAAGCATGCCTATGAAGACAGGAATACCAAAAAATAATAGTCCCATTCTGAACGAAACTTGACGAAACGCTCTTGTTAACCAAAAATGCATAGGGAAAACTCCAGCCTTAATGGTAAAGCTAATAATAACCAGAGCTAGGTAAAGAGTCGAGTAATCTGACTGTACAATTGTTTGGTGCACCTCTGAAAAATTCATGCTGTCCGCGCTTAAGGCAGCAATTAACATCACTTCAAACAAGATTAAGTCTGCGACGATCATCATCGCAAGATATACTCGCCCAGCATTTTGAGTTATGTTACGAGTTTTTTTATCTGATTTTGCCATCAGCATGGCATAAAAACCATAGCCCATTAGGGTGGAAAATAGGAAGAAGCTGATAAGATCAGTGGCTAAAATAGCTCCCAAACTTCCAGCCATAGTTAGTAAGAAAAAGCTACTGAAAAAAGAGTCTTGGAGAGGTTTTGATTGGTTTTTAAATAATAGAAAGCCAGCTGTTGCCCACATGATTATGGCACTAGCTAAAATTAAACGTGTTTCATTACTAAGCTCTAACCCTAGCCCTAATAATATCCAAGGAACTTCTGTCGATAAAGTTGCAGGCATTACCACTACAATACTGGCAGGAATTAGCGCGATATAGTAGAACCAAGCAAGATTTTTTCTTATAAATGGCAACATTAATAATAATGGTAGCACGGGTACAGACAGTAACAATAGGCTACTGAGGAATTCATAGGTAAAAGGATTGTTCATAATATATACTCCTTTGCAACTAGCACTCTAACCCATTCCACGTGACTGAAGCCAATGAGAGCGAAAATACCTAGCAGCAATGCTAGAGTAGCCGTAATAACCGGAGGTAATAATAAGGCTAAAGCAGTTTCTCTTTGACCAAATTTACGTTCGGCAGGCCATTCTCCACTTGGTTCTTTAAACCAAGCGGCATATAAAATAGGTAAAAAATACATGGCATTGAGCAAAGAACTACCAGCCAATACAAAAACTACCCAAGCTTGACCTGTTTCTAACGCCCCAAGACCTATATACCATTTGCTGATAAATCCAGCTAAGGGGGGCGCGCCAATCATGCCAAAGGCACCGATAGTAAAGGCGGCCATAGTCCATGGCATTCGCCGTCCTACACCGTTCATTTCACTTATTTTGTGAATTCCTAATGTTTCAGCTAAATTACCCGCACAGAAAAATAGCGTGATTTTCATGACCCCTTGGTTGACAAGGTGAATTATGCCGCCAATTGAGGCAAGGGGGCCAACAATGGCAACCCCAAGAATAATGTAGGACACTTGACTTATGGTGGAAAAAGCTAGGCGACGTTTTAAATCATCTTGATACATCGCTCGTAGGGAAGCATAAATAACGGTTATCGCGGCTATTATGGCAAGGGGGAGCGTTAATCCCAAGCTGGCACTGAATTCTATTCCAAATACATCATAGAGTACCCTGATAATCCCAAAAGCTCCTGCTTTTACGACGGCTACCGCATGCAATAAAGAGCTAACGGGTGCGGGGGCAACCATGGATTCGGGTAGCCAGCCATGTAGTGGAACAATAGCGGCTTTGACCCCTAAGCCAATCATTAAGAGTATAAATATAATGGTAAATGCTGTGTGGTAGGAACTATCAAATTCTGATAAGAAGCCGCCTGGAGTAAATTCAAGTGTGCCTGTAATGGTATAAAGCCAAATCATACCTACTAACATTAAAGCACCACCCGTTAGGGTATATCTAAGATAAGTACGAGCAGCTTTGCGAGAAGCTTCTGTGCCACGATGTACAATTAATGGGTAGGTTGCTAGGGTTAATAGCTCATAAAATATCAAGAAGGTTAGAAGGTTTCCTGATAGCGCCACGCCGATGGCGGCGGTGACACAGAGGCTGAAAAAGCCAAAAAACCTACTTCTATGAGGCGAACCCTCTAAGTAGCCAATAGCATATACGGTAGTGACTAGCCACAGTCCTGCAGAAAGGGCAACAAATAACATAGATAAAGAGTCAGCTCTAAGAACTAAATCTATACCAGGCAATAATGGAATGCTGGTTTCAAAGTAATAACCATGATGAACGCCCCATAGCATAATCAGAACCAAGCCGACTTTAAGTGAGGCAGCAAAGAGATTCAGAAAGCTACGTAGCTTGCCTTTGCTTTCTGGTAGGGTAAAGATAATTAACGCTACTATTAATGAAATTAGTACAATTAATAATGGTAAAAAATCATTCCAGATCATGCGGTTTGTATTCCAGTCATTTAACCTGAATCCGTGACATTAATGCGGATAACAGGGCACAAGTTATTGGTTTAGCACGGGATTTAAAAAATCTTAGCTTCACCATTAGGTTAAGCGGGTATTCTTTAAACCGGTGATGAATCAATAACTTGCGTCCTGTGCCGTAGTAATGTTACGGATTCAGGGTTTAGTTTAATACTCCACTAAAGGGGGAGCCAATTTCCATTAATTTTAATATCACAGGGGCAGCCATTCCTAAAGCAATCGCAAGTACAGCCATGCTAAAGGCTGTCCATTCCATGCTTTTTGGAGTTTTTATCGGGTTATCGATAGGGGCTTCAGCTTGGGTGAAAGAGTGTCCAATGACCTTGAAAACATAGGCTCCTGTTAACAAGCCTCCAACAATGAGAGCTACTCCCCACCACCATTGTCCAGAAAGGATAATGGCTTCTAGTAATAGCCATTTTGCAATGAATCCACCAGTAAGAGGTAGTCCCATTAAGCTGACCCCTGCTAGACCAAAAGCCGCGAGAGATATCGGTAAGCGTTGTGCGATTCTATCTAAATCTTCAATACGATCATGTCCGCCATAGTAAAGGATATTACCCGCTGCCATAAACATCGCGGTTTTAGCTATGGCATGGGCTAGTATCATATAAAGTGTCGCGTGCCAGCCAATAACACTAGCTAAAGGGAAGGCTAAAAACAAATAACCAATTTGCATAACGGTGGAATAGGCTATTAATAGTTTAAGTCTAGTTTGGCGTAAAGCCTGAATACCACCCCAAAGAATAGCAAATACACCTAATAAACCTAGGAAGAAGTTTAGTGAGGGTAAGTCAGCTGATGGAAAGACCTCCATCCATAATCGGATAAGGATGTATAGGGATGCCTTGACAACCAGTGCGGATAACAATGCACTGACGGGTGCAGGTGCGCTGGAGTGTGCAGATGGTAGCCAAAAATGCATTGGAAAAATAGCAGTCTTAAGTAGAAGACCTGTTGTCATCAACCCTATGACTGCCCACATAAGAGGGCCTGACTCAGCTCTCTCTGCGATTATGAAAATATCGGCACTACCATAAGCGTGATAAAGCAGGGCTACTCCCATAAGGTAAAATAGAGATCCCAGTAAGCTGACGAGGAAATAACGCATTGCAGAGCTAAGTGCATTTGCCCCACCAGACAAGGCAACCATAGCAATGGCCGCTAATCCCATTAATTCTAAGGTGACAAAAAGGTTAAAAATATCTGATGATAGGAATAAGCTGTTGAGTGCAGCCCATAGGAACATCCATAATGGCCAAAAATACTTGGTTTGAGTGGGGTTAAAGTAGCTTTTGGAGTAGATGCTGACAGATAAGCCTACGACTGAGGTTAGAATTAACATCAGTAAGCTAAGGCCATCTACATAAAGATCGATTCCTAGAGGAGCTCCCCAGCCACCCATTTTGTATACAAAAGCCCCTTTTTCTAGTGTTTGTAGCGTTAGTCCTATAACACTAGCAAAAGTGGCTACAGAGAAAATTATTCCTAAAGTTATGGTTTTTCTTGGGAATAGAAAGCATGCAGTTGCCCCAAATAAAGGTAGCAAAATTAGCACGACTACCCAGTGAATTTCAGTTATAAGCATTATTTATTTTCCGTACTATCTTCACTATTCGTGATGTTATCTTCGGGGAGGTTGGTTAGCCCAGTTTCGTAAAACATTTTTAGCATGAGAGCGAGCGCTAATGCGGTGGCAGATACGGCAACAACAATACCTGTAATAATCATGGCGTGAGGTACGGGATCAGGAGGGATTCCTGCCGCTGTGCGATCTGCTAAAGAAACCATGACTAAAAACACCCCGCTGCCCATTACGTTGATGGCTAGAATTTTTCGTAATAAATGGCGGTGTACAATTAATGCATATAAACCGAGCATAAAAAGTCCTACACCCGTCAGGGCATATAGAAAAACATGAGTCATGAATTTTCCTTTTCTTCAGAATGTTCTGCAATGATTACTTCTGGGTCTCCACCTAAAAACAGTGCCATTAAAGCAATACCAATAGATATAGTTGCGGCTATTTCAATAAATAAAATTATTTTTCCTGCATAAGCTGGTGGGAGTTCTAAGAACATTCCTCCTAATCCAGCTAGAACTAAACCTATGAC
Source organism: uncultured Piscirickettsiaceae bacterium (assembly GCA_964601165.1). Classification (GTDB taxonomy): domain Bacteria; phylum Pseudomonadota; class Gammaproteobacteria; order Thiomicrospirales; family Thiomicrospiraceae; genus Thiosulfativibrio. Next base: position 8,453 of record CAZRMK010000057.1, read on the forward strand.
CATAAAAACAACCATTCCTGTTACTAAGAAAATACGCAAGGGCATTCCAGCAAGCCGTGGGCTAAGTCGCCAACCTGCAAGTAATAATAGAACACCTGCGGCTCCCAAAACAGAACCAGCTTGAAAGGCTCCTCCTGGGGCATAGGCTCCTTTCCACAATAAATAACCTGCTACCATGATTAATAAAGGAGCTAGTAAGCGCGATAAACTATCTAATACAGGGCCGGGAGCATCGGCGATGGTGGGTAGTTTTATACCTCCCAATGACCAGACTCCTAGTAGAGCTAGTAATAGTACTGCAAGCTCTAAAAAAGTATCATAAGCTCGGTAGTTTAATAATACGGCAGTTACGGGGTTAACTACTCCGCTAATGTCAATGTTTGCGGTAGTGTATTCACTTAAGCCCGGTGAGTATTCTGGGAGTGTCAATACCGCATAACCTAACCCAACCATCATAAGGGAAAGTAATACTATCAGTAACAATCTAAAAGGCAGAGGTATCATGTTTTTATTCAACCTCCAATTTAGGTTTATCGTCTTTAAGCTTGTCATTTTCACAGACTTTGCAGACTTTGCTAATATTGCTAACTTTAAGTTTGCTAAGGGCGTTGAGTAATAACGCACCTGTTAAGCCTGCTCCTATACCCGCTTCGGCTAGAGCGACATCTGGGGCATTAAGTCTTACCCAAATTAGAGCCATTAAAAGACCAAAAGCAATAAATAGCACAATACCTTTAAATAAATCAGGGCTAGAAAGGGCTTGCCAAGCCAACCACAATAGGGCAAGCATTAAAATAATATCAAACGCCAAGTGTAATTGATTTAAGGCTTCCATAGTTTAACTCCCCTTTGACGGGCAACAACCGCGATCAAATGAGCAATGCTTGCCCCAGCAAGCAATACCAAACACCAAATAAACAGCAGTTTTAGTGATACCGTCCAAGAATCAGATTGTAAAATAAGTCCGCCGATGATTAAACCCAAGCCAACGTTGTCGGCTTTGGTTAAAGCATGTAAACGAGTGTAAATGTCTGGAAAACGCAATAAACCAATCGTGCCAACTAGAAAGAAAGCACCGCCTAAGAGAATAAGAGCGACGGTGATGGTGTCAATTATTAACATGGTTTTATTGCCCCTTTGCCCAAGCACGTCGCACAAAAGCAACGGCGGTTACTACTGCCAACAGCGCAAAAACTAAAGCTACATCTCGCAGAGCCTGTAGGCTTAATGCTTGTGAAAGTAGCAGTAAGCAAGCTACCGCGGTAGTACCAAATAATTGTGCAGCTAGCATGCGGTCAGCTGGTGTAGGTCCTTGTAATATTCGCCACATCCCAGCGACTAAAGTTAATAATAAAAACAACGCCATTCCTACATAAAGTATGTTCATGAAGCTGTACCTTTAGAAGAGACCTTTATTCCAAATAATTCTGCTACACGCTGCTCGATAATGACAAGTTCATTATTCAGCTCATCTGTTGCTTCAAGAACATGGATTTGCAGAGTGTCAGCGCTTAATTCAATGCTTAGAGACCCTGGCAAAAGACTGACGACACTAGCCATAAAAACCTGAGAAGTTTTTGTTGGTAATTTCCAAGGATATTCAATTAATTCAGGCGTCATTGATAGCTTGGGCTGTATGGCCTTTTTTGCAACATCGATCCCACCTCGCAGGGAATGCCATAAAAAGAAAGGGATAAAGCGTAAAATACCTTTAAGAGAAAGAGATACTGGGGCAGACAGGTAAACGCTGGTTAATACGCTTAACATAATAACCGGAATGCCTAGGTACCATGAGTTATATGCCCCTTCAGTTATTACCCACCATAGCAAGGTAAATAAGATTGTCCGAGAGATAACAGTTAAAAGTAGAGGTGTTTTTGTCATAGGAGAATGATCTTTTTCTGTATGCCCAGTTATTTGGTTTTAAACTTTTAGAAGTTAACCCAAGATTATACCATTGTTAAACGAATCTTTTTACACGAAAAGGGACTTAAAGTGCAACTTAATGGAGTAAGGAGGGAAAGAGGGAGTAAAGTTCTGCGGTACATATGCGCAATCACTTGCAGGATTTAGGTTATAATTTTTTTTGCTAAAAAAGTCTTTTAAAAGGAGGGGTTCTAACGTTATGTGCGGTATTATTTGTGGAGTTGCAGAGAGAAATGTCGTGCCAATTTTATTGGAAGGGCTGCGTCGTTTAGAGTATCGTGGTTATGATTCATCTGGTATTGCATTATTAGATGAAACGTCGGGGCTTAAGCGAGCTAGAGCAAAGGGCAAGATTAAGTTTCTAGAAGAAAAAATACAAACCAACTTTTCTGATAAGAATCTTGAGTTTACAGGAAGTTTGGGTATAGCACACACACGTTGGGCAACTCATGGTGTGCCAGCAGAAAATAATGCACATCCACATATTGCCAATCAAGCTGTCGCCGTGGTGCATAATGGCATAATTGAAAATTATCAAGCCCTAAGAACCAAACAAAGAGAGAAAGGTTATCGCTTTACTTCAGAAACTGATACTGAAGTTGTTGCTCATGAAATTGATGATGCACTGAAAACATCTTCTTCATTGCTAGAAGCAGTACAAAATACCATTAAAAATCTAGAAGGAGCCTTTGCCTTGGGGGTGATTTCTCCACAATACCCTAATGAATTGGTTGCTTGCAGAAAGGGCAGTCCGCTAGTGATTGGGGTGGGTATTGGAGAATATTTTATTGCATCAGATGTCTCTGCACTACTTCCCGTTACCCAAAACTTCATCTTTATGGAAGAAGGGGACGTGGCAGTATTAACTAAACAAGCATTGAAGATTTATGATGTTGATGGCAATGCAGTAGTAAGAAAAATTACAGTATCTAGCTTAACCGCAAGCGCGGTAGAGTTAGGTGATTATAGTCATTACATGCATAAAGAGATTTTTGATCAACCACAATCTGTGGCAGATACTCTAGAAGGTAGAATTACCAAAACATCGGTATTGAAGTCCTCCTTTGGTCATGGTGGTGAAGAGATATTCGCAAAAATTAATCAAGTAAAAATTATTGGTTGCGGCACCAGTTATCATGCAGGATTAACTGCAAGCTATTGGTTTGAAGAAATATTACAATTACCTACCACCGTAGAAGTGGCATCAGAATTTAGATACCGCAACCCTGTTTTGCAAGATGATACTTTATTTATCACCATCTCGCAGTCAGGTGAAACTGCTGATACCTTAGCAGCATTAAAAATGGTAAAACAACAAGCTACTAAGTTAAAGATAAACTACCCAACCCTATCTATTTGCAACGTAGCAGAATCTAGTATAACTAGAGAATCAGATCTGGTGTTTTTAACTCATGCAGGACTAGAAATAGGTGTGGCGTCGACCAAATCTTTCACAACTCAGCTGGTTGCACTGGCTTTGTTAGGAACGGTTATAGGAAAAATAAAACATAGAATTTCAGATGAGCGAGAAGTTAAAATAGTCCAAGGTCTGCAAATGCTACCAGGATTAATTGCTGATGCTCTAAAGCATGAGCCTGATATAAAAATAATGGCACAAGAGTTTGCCAACAAAGAAAAAGTTATTTTTTTAGGTCGAGGTACAATGTATCCTATCGCGCTTGAAGCAGCATTAAAACTAAAAGAAGTTACCTATATCTATGCTGAAGCCTACCCAGCTGGAGAATTAAAGCATGGACCTCTCGCATTAATAGACGAACATATTCCCGTTATCGCCATCGCACCAAATGACGAGTTGTTAGAGAAGTTAAAATCAAATATCCAAGAGGTTAAGGCAAGAGGGGGCAGAATGATTATCTTTGAAGATGAATCATCGCCTCTAGAAACAGAAGATAATATACAAGTAGTTAAAATGACGACTAATGTAGGTAGAATTACCAGCCCAATTCTATATAATATTCCATTGCAGTTATTGGCATATCATGTCGCTTTACTTAAAGGCAAAGATGTCGATCAGCCAAGAAATTTAGCAAAATCAGTAACGGTAGAGTAAGTAGGAAAGGCTTTTATAGTGAACATCCCATTTAAGCAAGGGTTTCAATGAAAAAACATGATGAATTACCCACAGAACACAATGATCCGTTAATTTCTTTTTTACATAAGTTAATTAAGTTTGCGGTCAGAATTTTAGCTATATTACTAGTGTTAGTTATTTTTTGGGGTGTGATTGATGTTGTGTATGTGATTTATTCTCATTTGATGCAACCCCCTGTCTTTCTGCTTAATATTTCTGATTTATTTAAAGTTTTTGCAGCTTTTTTAGCGGTGCTTATTGCGATTGAGATATTTCGTAATATTGAGCTTTATTTACGTACAGATGTTATTCCTTTAAAGTTAGTAGTTGCCACCGCTTTGATGGCGATTGCAAGGCAAGTTATTATTATAGACTTTAAAGAAATTAGCCCTATGTATATCTTCGCAACAGCGGCGGCAGTTTTAGCTTTAGGGGTGACTTATTATTTATTAAGTTTAAATGAAAGACCTGGGGAAAGAATAGAATAGACTCTAGGAGACCTTTGCATAAATGGGGTGCGACTAAGAATGAGATAGATTTTGCTCAAAAAATAAGCCTAATAGGCCAGCTATTGGGCGTTTTTTTGGGTGAAAGATTGTGAAATATAACCATTCTTAGTTGTGCATCCATTTATGCAAAGGTCTCTCATATGAATACATAGACTATAAAAAAGAGCTAAAACAAGAAATAATAGATGGAA
>CAZRMK010000058.1:0-12672 GCA_964601165.1 uncultured Piscirickettsiaceae bacterium
ACCATAAAAGGTGAAATAAATTAACAAATTTACAGAATAAAACTTGCTTAACCCTATAGAGGTCTGTTTCGACCACAATTGATAGCTTGGTCTTTGCTGACCAGTTATCTGCTTTGGTATGATTTCTTGGCATGGATACTCCTGCTTGCTTGCTTGCTTGGTTTTGGATTGCCAAGCGTAAATTGTACCTATGGGTATTCCTTCTTCTTTTGCAACCTCTGCGATTGCTTTACTGCTAGGCGGTAGTAGTTTGTTAAGTATTGCTTCTTTGCGTTCTAATGGATAAGCCATGTTTTATTCCTATTTCCCTCTGATTTTATAAATATTTGGGATGACAACTATTCTGACACAGAGGGCTAGTGCGACTCTAATTTATTCTTTTTACTTTTCTTATGAAACCAATCTATTGCTCACTATGCACGCGTTTCTATATTTGGATTAAGGTATAAATCATAGAAAAATGGTATTATGTTTTATCTAAAATAGATAGATATTAAGGGACAGGCCGCACTATTGCGTGGAACCTCATGAATAACAAACAATACAAACATGACCGTGGAGGATCTGACCCTCAACACAAGGCCGACCAAGCTTTATTTTCAGAGCTTCTTAAAAACCACTCTGAACTTAAACGTAAGACAGTTCAAATTGAAAATGGCATTATAGCCACGACCACCTCTTCTAATCCAAAACTTGTTAAGGTTTTACAGGATCATGTTGCAGGGATGGAAAAACGCTTTAGCATGGGTAGAGCCATTCGCTCTTGGGATCCTTTATTTGCGGCTTTATTTGAGTATAGAAATGAGATTAATATGCAGTATGAAGCTGTTGAAAATGGAATTAAGGCAACTTTAACGACAGACTCTCCTAAGCTCGTTGATTTAATTCAGTCTCACGATACAACACTACACGGTTTTGTTAAGGAAGGCTCTAACGCAAGCCGACTAGAAAGTCCTAAGCCTAACTGGCTTGACTAGTTTTATAAACAGATTAAGGCCTTTTCAACACAATCAAATACAAGGAAGTATAGATGATTATTTCATGTCCACACTGCGGTGGACTTAACCGCATCGCTAACGAGAAATTAAGTCAACAGCCTACTTGTGGAAAATGTCAAGATCAGCTATTTACAGGCAAGCCTACAGAAATGAATGGAGAGCAATTTACCCGCACAATGACAAAAACTGACCTACCTATCATTGTTGATTTTTGGGCTCCTTGGTGCGGCCCTTGTAAATCTTTTGCTCCTATATTTTCTTCAGCCGCTAAACAACTAGAGCCTTATGCTCGCTTGGTTAAAATTAACACTGAAATAGAGCAACAAATTGCGGGACGATATAATATTCGCTCCATTCCTACCCTTGCTATTTTTAAAAATGGCCAAGAAATTAATCGTGCTTCAGGAGCGATGAATTTACCCGATTTTATTCAATGGGCAAAACAGTCAATATAGAGAACTTCCTGGCTTAAGGAAGACTTTGAGGAAAACACATGAACCTCGATTCAGAAAAGCATAAGCGACTCATTATTACCAGCATCATTAAAATATCAATCAAAACTATGACTCTCGGATTGGTACTTGGCTTGATATTAATGGCGCCTATTTTTTTACGTGAAAATAGCTTTTCTATAGGGCTTTATTATGCAGGCATTTTTGTCATTCTATCTTCGGCAAGCTATGCTATTTTTGTTGCTGTTAAAAAGTTTTTTATGGTCAAAAACTTTTTTTAAGGGGTCTTAATTCGCTAAAATATACCTAATTTATTGCCATAACAGACTTATAATCAATGCCTTTAAAAAACTTAATCTTTCTCATTATTTCTTTTGTAAAAGCAGTTTTTAGCAAGCCAAAGCTAGCCTTATTATCTTTAATAGGTTTATCCATGATCGGATCTACTTGGTATTTTTATGAAATTAAAATAGCTCGTCCCGCGATGATTTACATGGGTGTTCCACATGAAACATCGGGGCATGCTCAAAACATCTTTAACCGAGTTTTTAGAAACCAAGCCTATATGGTAGGATATTCTGAAAATCTTAGAAACCCTTTATGGGTAAGCTATAAAATCACCCAAAATAAATCTAGAATTGGAAAGCGTCCGCCTTTTAGAGCTGATTGGCGATCTCCGTTTGGAGTAGACCCTGATGACTTTCGTCGCTCGGGGTTCGATAGAGGTCACATGGCACCTAACTTTGCTATAGGCAGTAGGCACGGAAGATCTGCACAGGTTGAAACATTTTTAATGACTAATATTTCACCACAAAAAGGCAGTTTAAATCGTAAATCTTGGCAAAGACTAGAGGAGGTGGCAACGAATCATTTCTCTAAAAAGTTTCCTGAAATTTGGGTTATTACCGGACCTATTTTTGATTCGTCTCCCAAAACCATCAAAAATACCTCCATCGCCATTCCAAAAGCTTTTTATAAAATATTTATCGTACCTACTAAAAATGAACCAGAGCATGAACAAGAAAAACCTAAAGTTCTAGCAATGATTTTTCCTCAAACAGCTAAGCCCAATGCTAGTCTACTTGAGTTTGTTAGCAATGTAGATGAGGTTGAAAGACTCACCGGGCTAGACTTTTTTTGGCAACTATCTGATGGCATAGAAAACAACATTGAGCAATCCAAAAATTACCAAGACTGGAATCTAAGACCAGTTGCAAGGCTTAAAAATCGTTACTGAGATATTAAACCTAAACCCTGCAAATAATTGTACACATACAGCACAAGCTATAGGAATCAATAGCTTCTACTTTATACTAGTCCATTTCCGTAATAAGTGATTTTAAAGATGCAATATTCACAGTACAGGTCTTCTAGTTTAAAAAGGTCTCTTGTGGCTCTTCTTCTTATATTTGTACTTGCTAATATAAGATGTGCTTATCAGTACGCCATGAGTTTTTACATTAGCTTTCCCTAAAATGATTTTTTAAAGGATATTTTTTACGTTTTTAACTCTAATATTGCATAGAAATACAGAATTTTTGTGAAATCTCAGTGAGTCAGATAAAAAACTCGGCAGCAAGCTACCGAGTTTTAAAACAATCCCAACTGCCTAACTGGCTCTTCTTTACTGTTAAGCTCTACTAACGGGTTCTCAACGTATTTCCTGATCGTATTTTCATCAGTATTCTCGATAGTTTCAACGAAAAAACTTTGAGTCTATAATTTACCACCCCAAAAATATCTTTTTTTTATATTTGGAAACATTCTAAAAAACTCTCTAGCTGAAACACTTTTTATTATTTTCATTATTCCACTTGGTGATTGCTTTGGCATACTTCGAACAACCATATGAATATGATCTGCAGGTATTTCTAATTCAACAATATCAATATCATAATCATATCCAATCTTCTGAATTATTGCTTTCATATCCTCACGCTGGGATTCTATAAATATTTTGTGTCGATACTTCGGTATCCAAACAAAATGGTACATTAACCTATAAACATGGTGTGTATTTCTCTGAAGTTCCATAGCCGAATACCGTAAACTGGGAAAACCCAGTTTACACTTTCCAGCTCGGGGGCAAGCCACCCCGAGATTTACGCTTTGCGGTTAAATTCGACGAAAATTATATCTATGATTACAACCTAAATCCTGCAGGTGCTTGCAGAATTTAAGTACAAGAGTAATTGTGCAAAATGATCACTAAAACTTTTCTAAAAACTGCATAGCGATGCCGAGAGCATGGCGTGACATTTCTAATATAAGAACTAATAGAACTTTTGTACAAGGCATAAAAAAACCCCAATTTCCAAAGGAAATCAGGGTTTCTTAAGAGCTTTATTTAACTGACTTCTCAGTCTAACCTAAATCCTACAAGTGCTTGCAGGACTGGGTCTAATAAATTACATTCCAGCGTGACCTACTCCAGGCATGTCTTCATGCAAACGTTGTCCAACATTATATTGTGGCGTGCCATCTGGAAGACGACGAGCTTCAATGAAGTTGTGAATGTTACCTGTACCATCACCTACCTGAGCATCAGGACAATCTGTCATGCAACGTTCGTTGTGAATAACAGGACGACGATCACAGAAAAAGTTACCTTGGTTAGGCATAAACTTATTCATATTCATTAAAACTTCTGCATTAAAGAAAGTGTCATAAGAAAGTTCCGTACCTTCGGCATCCATTGCAAGATAACCCATGTATAGGATATAGCCTGTAATCCCCATATAACCTGCGTCACCGATATGAGGTGCGTTAGGCGTCCAAAAAGGCATAGCTCGACGATTATAGTCAAACAATGTCATAGCATAAGGCCAAAAATTACTCACTGTTTTAGTTGGGGATGGGTCAGCGAAATCAGAAGTTACCAAACCTGCACCACCTGCTAGAGGCAGATAACCTTTGGCTCCTTCGGCAAATTCACCATGACACACAGCACAGAACTGAGTATAAAGCACCCCTCCCTCTTCAATGTACATCCCAACATCTAGTGGCGGCAAACCTCTGCCGTCACCATCTACTGTGATATTCCAAATTTCTAAGGCTTCTTCTGCAATAGGGGTACCAAAACCTCTGGCAACAAAATCTGTATCATTATGGAAGTTTCTGGCAACACTGTCATGTATATCAACAAAAGCTGATGGGATTTTGCACTGTGAATTACCGTGATTACCGCCATCAATACTATCATCTACTTCAAATGAGAAAGGATTATTATGATCTAGCTTACCACGAGCACCCGCAATACCATGCATCGCATCTGCGCCAAGAATTGCTTCTATGACCCGAGAGTCAAGATACCTACCATCAGCTTCTCTAATTATTTCTATATAATTAGAGGCGAATTTTCCATCTATTTTTGCTGCTACTGTCGAATTTTCATCTGATTCTCCTGACATAGCAAATACAGATGAGGCAAATAATGCTGCAATCGTTGCAGCAACAAAAGTTTTTTTAGTATTGAACATTTTGAATCATACCCCCATGTTTCCCGTCTTCCCAAGCATGTACTCTCCATGTCACCATGGCGGTACGGTGGTAAACGTTATTTGTTCCTTCAATGGCTCGCATTTGAGGCATAGGTGGCTGAACATAGCCAGTCTCATCAGTAACTCGACTCATAAGGAACACTTCTTCTCCATCCCAATCCCACTCAAGCTCAAAACGAGTCCAAGCTTTATCTAAAACTGCTGAAGTAAAGTGGGCTTCTTGCCAATTTCTTCCACCATCAAAAGTAATATCGACATGATCCACCTTGCCTCTACCAGACCAAGCAAGACCACGGATATAGTATTTACCAGGTCCACGCATTCTAAAATCTGGTGAAGGATAAGTAATAACTGAATTAGCCTCCATGTGCCATGAAAAACGTTGTGTCGTACCGTCAGGCATTAATTCGGTATATTTAGAAGTTTCTTCACGCTGTTGCAGTGGAGAATCTGTTACTTGAATACGACGCAAATATTTAACCCACATATTAGCTTCACAACCAGGTACCACTAATCTAATCGGGTAACCATTCTCACGGCGTAAGGCTTCACCATTTTGTGCATAGGCGACATAACAATCATCCATCGCTAAATCTAACGGCAGAGAGCGAGCCATCCCAGAAGCATCTGCCCCTTCAGGAATGAGCCATGTTGCTTTTGGCTGAATGCCTGCTTCTTTAAGAAGATCTGACAGGCGTACTCCTGTGTATTCAACACAAGACATCATTCCATGCGTCCACTGCACCGAATTTAACTGTACCCCTTTCCACTCCAAAGCTCCATTAGCAGGACACTCTATAAATACAATTTTTGAAACAGAAGGAAAGCGCTTCAAATCATCCATTGTAAAAATAAGCGGTCGCTCAACCATACCGTGAATTACTAAACGGTGATCGTCAGGATCAATGGTAGGCACGCCACCATGAAAACGCTCAAAATGAAGTCCGTTAGGGGTGATAATGCCATGCAAGCTTTGTATAGGCGACATAGTAATAGAGGCCATTGCATCTGGCGTTAACCACTCTAGCGTACGACGCTGAACCTCTTCTTCAAAAGGAGAAGGCACTCCATAAGGATATCTTCGAACCCCAAAACCAAGGGTTTTACGTGAGGTATTTTCCGGAAGCACTTCGGTTATTTCTGGTATTCCATGGTAAGGCTCTACCGCTTGTTTAGCGTTGAACCCTGAAGCTTCTGCAGAAGCGGCTTTGGTAAAAAGCACCCCCCCTGCAACGGCGGCACTGCCCTTTAGGAAAGCACGACGTCCTTGATGACGACTCTCCTCCGTCTGAGTAGCAACCTTTTCTGTGATTTGATCTGTCATTTTTTAACGCTCCTTGATTGATGCTTTTGCTAACTTAAACCTTTGCTAAACAAAAGCATTCAAGATTTTATATTTTTAGTAGTAGCCTAAACCTTTAAAGCCCTGATCCCTAAGATAAAAAAGCAGGAACCCTGTTCAAAGCTAATGTTGTGTATGATACCTTTAACTTCAAACGATAATTAGCATTTCCTTATATAAGTTTTTTATACCCTATATGGCTATATTTATAGCCACAAATAAACTCCTTGATTTTTAAGGGGTATTTTCCTAAAGAGCAAGTTAAGTACAAACCTAAAAGAGAATTATTACCTTAAAAAGCAGCACAATTTTTTAAACCATCTCAAGCCATTAGGGTATTATTAGAGACCATAAAGAGACACTCTAGGATTAATCATGATTGAACGCCAGTTTCCCATTACCCGCATGAGACGTATGCGCAAAGACCCTTTTTCTCGCCGCTTAATGCGTGAAATGATACTAAGCACCGATGATCTTATTTACCCAATGTTTGTTATTGAAGGGCATAATCAGCGTGAAGCCATACATTCTATGCCTAACATTGAACGCTTGAGCCTAGACCTTTTAGTAACCGAAGCTCAAGAGCTGTTTGCTCTTGGTATTCCCATGATCGCACTTTTTCCTGTCCCCGACACTCAAAGCAAAAGCTTAAAGGCAGAAGAAGCTTATAATTGTGAAGGCTTAGTTCAAAGAGCTATTAGAGCGATTAAAGAAGCCGTACCAGAAATGGGAATTATGACCGATGTTGCACTCGACCCTTTTACCACTCATGGACAAGATGGCATTATTGACAAACAAGGTTATGTTTTAAATGATGATACAACTGAGATTTTAATTAAACAAGCCCTATCTCACGCTCAAGCTGGTGCCGATGTCATTGGCCCTTCAGACATGATGGATGGACGCATTCTTAAAATTCGTCAAGCCTTAGAAGAGCATGGATACGTTCACACTAAAATCATGGCATATTCCGCTAAATATTCCTCTGCATATTACGGTCCTTTTAGAGATGCCGTAGGCTCATCTGGCAACTTGGGATCAGGCAACAAAAATACCTACCAAATGGATCCTGCCAATACTAACGAAGCTCTACATGAGGTAGCAATGGATCTTAGCGAAGGTGCAGACATGGTAATGGTTAAACCCGGAGTTCCTTATTTAGACATTGTTCGGCGTATTAAAGATGAGTTTAAAGCCCCCACTTTTGTCTACCACGTAAGTGGAGAATATGCCATGCTAAAGGCAGCAGCTTTAAATGGTTGGATTAATGAGCGTGATGTTGTACTAGAGACATTACTGTGTTGCAAGCGGGCAGGAGCAGACGGCATTTTAACTTATTATGCCAAAGAAGCCGCTGCTTGGTTAAGTGCTAAAGGGAGATAATTTCATGACAGATAAATACGCCGTCGTCGGCAACCCTATTTCGCATTCAAAATCACCGCTGATTCATCGGTTATTTGCCGAACAAACTGCACAAGATTTAATTTATGAAGCTCTGTTAATTGATACCGACGACAGTACCTTTCAATACGAAATTGAAGCCCTAAAAATGCAAGGTTATAAAGGCATTAACATTACCGTTCCCTTTAAACTAGATGCCTTCGAATATGCAGATCAATTAACAACTCGTGCCAAAACCGCTCATGCGGTTAATACCTTTATCTTTCAAGAAGATGGTAGCATCTTAGGTGACAATACCGATGGAGAGGGGCTGGTATCAGACATTGAAAACAATACCTCTCATAATTTTAAAGATAAAAAGGTGTTAATTCTAGGAGCTGGCGGGGCAGTACAAGGAGTTTTAGATCCCATATTAGCCAAAAATCCTCAACTAATACATATAGCCAATCGCACAGCTAAACGAGCCGAGGTACTGGGAAAAAGGTTTAAAACTGATATTTCTATCTCTGCCAGTGGCTGGCAAGACATTCCCAGTCAAGTATTTGATATCATTATTAATGGCACTTCTGCCAGCCTAGACAATAAAATCCCACCCATATCAACCCAAGTAATTGGAGAGAATAGTTTAGTTTACGACATGATGTATGCCAGCGAAGCAACTGTATTTATGAACTGGGCAAAACAAACCCAACCAACCTGTCAAACGAGAGATGGACTGGGAATGTTAGTTGGACAAGCAGCAGAAGCCTTTTATAAATGGCGAGGCGTTCGCCCTGAAACTGCGTCGGTGATTAAAACAGTTAAAAGTTTGTAGCTACTTGATCTCTCTGAGTTAAGAAAAAGATCAACCCGAATCCCTGACCTCACTACGGCACAGAATTAATTAAAATGCTCCTCTTTCAGCCCAGCGGCCAAAAAATCTACTTTAGCCGCTTCTTGCATTGCCCAAGAACCACATAAATAAACTCTACTTTTAGACAAATCAGGATGATTGGATAAAACTGTCTGATGAACTAAACCTTTCTGTCCTGAAAACCCCCCTTCAGACACTACCGGAATATAATTAAGTAATTCATGTTGTTGGCAAAGCTCTAACATTTCTTGATGTGCATATAAATCTGATGCCTGACGTGCGCCCCAGTAAAACTCGATAATTTGTTGGTTATTGTTCGCCAGCAAGCTTTCTAACAGCGCTTTCATTGGAGCAAAGCCCGTTCCTCCCGCAATAAAAATACTGCTTAAACCCATTTGAGGATCAATCTTATATTGATCTTTAGGTCCATCAACATAAAGACTATCACCTTCGACGACATCAAACATATCTGCCATCCATTCATTTTCGGGTAAAAAACGAATATGAAATTCTAACAACCCATCTGTACGTGGAGAACACGCCATAGAAAAAGGTCTTAAGTCCTGTTCTTCTAAGCCTAATAAAACATACTGTCCTGCTCGATATTTAAAGGGTTCTGTAGGCTTTAACATTAATTTAATAATGTCATCACCTAAAGGACAAGCCTCAACCACTCTCATTTTTTGAATCAATTTTTGTGTCATTTTTAAATCCTGTCTAAATCCTAAATTCAGTCCATACCGGAGCATGATCTGAAGGCTTTTCCATAGCTCGTTCTGCGTAGCCTATTCCTGTATCTATTACTTTGGCATTTAAACATTCTGTTGCCAGCACGGTATCAATTCTTAACCCGCGTTTGGGTGTATCATCAAAGCCTTTTGAACGGTAGTCAAACCAGCTAAAAGTCTTATCATCATCAGGTTGCAAGGTGCGATAGGTATCTTTTAGACCCCACTTCAACAACCTTGCCCACCATTCCCGCTCTTCTGGTAAAAAACTGGTTTTTCCCTGTTTTAACCAACGCTTACGATTGGGTTCTCCTATTCCTATATCTATATCTTGGGGTGAAATATTAAAGTCACCAATCACCGCCAGATCTTGTTCTGGAGAACATTCGGTATTTAAATAAGCCATTAAATCTTCATAAAACTTTTGTTTCGCTGGAAACTTAATTGCATGACTGCGGTTTTCTCCTTGAGGAAAATAACCGTTTAATACTCTAATATTATTGCCTTGAGAATCTTCAAAATCGCCAATAATCATGCGTTTTTGTGCATTTTCATCGTCCGTTTTCCAGCCATATTGCACCGCATTCAGTTTTAAATTTGTTTTGTATAACAGAGCGACTCCATAATGGGTCTTTTGCCCAATATAAAGACATTCATAACCCATTTCTTGCAAAGCTTCCACAGGGAAATCATGATCCTGTACCTTAGTCTCTTGCAAGCCTATAATATCGGGAGACTGAGAAGTTTTTAAAGCCTCCAACTGGTGCAGACGCATACGCACGCTATTTACATTAAAAGAAACAATTTTCATAATACTTAATTTTAGACCTTAATATTCAAACAATTTGACTAAATTATAACCTCAAACACCAAGCAGAAAGTAGACACTTAAGGCATAATATTGCCAATAAAATTTTCTAGGTACAGTTCTATGGACGATATTTCGTATATTATTAACGACTTAAACGACGCACAGCGTGATGCCGTCACAACCGAAGACCAGCATGCACTCATTTTAGCTGGTGCAGGTTCTGGTAAGACTAAAGTTTTGGTACATCGCATTGCTTGGCTAACTCAAGTATTAGGGTTTTCACCTTACAATATATTAGCGGTCACTTTCACCAATAAAGCCTCTAACGAAATGCGGGGGCGAATCGAAAACCTTATTGGGAAACAATCACAAGCTGTCACTATGGGAACTTTTCATGGCATTGCTTACCGCTTGTTACGTCAACATTATCAAGAAGCAAATCTGCCACAAACTTTTCAAATTTTAGATTCTGATGACCAAAAACGTGTTATTAAACGTCTATTAAAAACCTTAGATTTAGATGAGCAGCAATGGCCTCATCGCCAAGTACAGTCGTTTATCAATGGCGAAAAAGAAGAGGGTCGCCGCCCCCAACATATAGACCCAGGCTATAATCCTTTTGTTAAAAAAATGCTACAAATTTATCAAGCCTATGAAGAGCAGTGTAAAAAAGCCGGGTTGGTTGACTTTGCAGAACTGCTACTTCGTGCCCACGAGCTGTGGCTAAAAAATCCAGATATTTTATCTCACTACCAAGGTCGTTTCCGCCATATTTTAGTAGACGAATTTCAAGATACTAACAGCCTACAATACGCATGGCTCCGCGTATTAGCTGGCACAACTGGTAAGCTTTTTATTGTGGGTGATGATGACCAATCTATTTATGGATGGCGTGGGGCGAAGATTGAAAACATTCGCCTGTTCGATCAAGACTTTAGCGATGTTAAAACAGTTCGCCTAGAGCAAAATTACCGTTCCTCTGGCACTATATTAAAAGCCGCCAATGAACTCATATCTCACAATCAAGAACGCATGGGGAAAAAACTCTGGTCGGCAGGAGAAGCAGGTGAACTGATTAAAATTTACGAAGCTTTTAACGAACAAGATGAAGCCCATTTTGTCTGCAATCAAATAAAACAGTGGTGTGAGAAAGGCGGAACTCGCAATGAAACTGCGGTTCTTTATCGCTCTAACGCCCAATCAAGAGTAATGGAACAAGCACTGCTACAAGCCCAAATTCCCTACCGAGTTTATGGCGGATTACGTTTTTATGATCGTGCTGAAGTAAAAGATGTTTTAGGTTACTTACGCCTCATCATCAACCGTAATGATGACGCGGCTTTTGAACGCATTTATAACCACCCTCCACGAGGAATAGGTAATAAAACCGCTGATATGATTCGTGACATTGCCAAAATGGAAGATGTTTCTTTATGGCATGCGATGGAAAGTTTGCTGGAGCAAAAATTAACACCACGAGCCAAAACTTCTTTAACAGGATTTAAAATATTAATTGAATCCTTAGATAAGTCAGCAGAAGATAAAGACCTAAAAGATCAGACTATGCACGTCATTTCTCGCTCTGGATTACAGCTTCATTTTGAAAAAGATTCCTCCGAACAAGGACAGAGCCGTCTAGAAAATTTAGATGAACTAATTAATGCCGCCAGTAGCTTTAAACCACCACAACAGGACACTGAAGATACTGCTAGCGATCAATTTGGTAACGTCGCCTACTCAAGCCCTCTCGCCGAGTTTTTAGCTCAAGCAGTACTTGAATCAGGCGAACAGCAAGCCGACCAATGGGAATCTTCTGTACAACTGATGACATTACATTCTGCCAAAGGACTAGAATTTCCGCTAGTGTTTATGATGGGAGTTGAAGAGGGACTGTTTCCTTCTCAGCAATCCCAAGAAGATATTTCACGTTTAGAAGAAGAGCGTCGTTTAGCCTATGTAGGAATCACTCGTGCCGAACGTCAACTCATCATTAGCTTTGCCAATCGCCGCCGTTTATATGGCAACGAATTTTATCCACAACCCTCTAGGTTTATTAAAGAAATCCCACAAGACTGTGTTGATTTTATCCGCCTAACAGGGCCAGCTCGCCCGAGTAATGGAAGCAACCACCAAGAACATCAATCTAGCCATGCAAATCTCCATAATCAAAGCCTAAAAAAATCGTTAGCAGAAGAATCTGGCTTCGCTATTGGAGAACAGGTTTCTCATAAAAAATTTGGCGATGGAATCGTACTTGCAACCGAAGGGTCTGGAGAGCATGCCCGTGTTCAAGTTAACTTTACTAACGCAGGCTCAAAATGGTTAGTTGCAGCCTTTGCAAACTTGGTTAAAAAGAATGCTTTACAAGAATAAAATCTACCTGAATCCTCATATACTCTAATCCAAATATAGAAACACGAATATTTGCTCCCTTGACCTTAATTTCAAATAATGCAAGTGGTGCTTGCAAGATTTAGGTAAAAAAACAATAAAAATACTTGACTCTTAAATAGAAAGGATTTAGCATTGTCTAAACTAAAGATTAGCCAAGGCTAATTATTTTTTTAACTTTATCTGGAGTGTGCGA
>CAZRMK010000059.1:0-12343 GCA_964601165.1 uncultured Piscirickettsiaceae bacterium
GCAGAATACAGAAAAGGCGATATTTCACCCGAACAACTACTAGAAGAAACAGGCTTTAAAGCCGTGCAGTTTGGTAACTGGGTTTCTCATTCAGAGGGCGTGGAACGACTTAATGCCACTTATGATGCTTTTCAAGACATGACTAAGATTATTGGTACAGATATGTCCGCAATAGGTTTAATGGGTTCTCTATCACTGGAATATGGGGCAAGCGGTCGTAAAGGTGCTTTGGCTCACTTTGACTCTAGTCGTAAAATGATTAACTTAACCAAAAAGAACGGTAACGGCTCTTTAGCACATGAATGGTTTCATGGCTTAGACCACCTTATGGCAGAGTCGGATGAAGACATGGCATCAAGTACACGAGTGCGAGGTAATCCAGTAAGGCAGTTGTATGTTGATATAAGCCATTTGTTGGTAGAACTAATAAAAAGTTGTACTAGAGCAGATAGGATTAAGGGCGGTAAAGCGTACTATGCAACGCCCCATGAAGTGCTGGCTAGATGTTTTGAAAGTTATGTAAAAAATAAACTTAAAAACGAATCGGTAACTAACAATTTTCTTGCTACTATCAACGATATAGACGGTAGTGTTTACCCCTATGCCAAGCATGAAGTTGGAATGAACAATCGGTTGTTTGACGCATTTTTTAAGCATGAACAAATACAGGAAGTGCTTAACCACATGCCAAAAAGAGGAGGGAATTAGCAAATGGGTAATAGTAATCAAACAGTAACCATGCCTAAAGACTTTTCATTCTTAGATGATATGGACAACGCACCAATAGCCGACACCATAGCATCATTAGAAGAGGAGATATTTGATTTGTACGGAGAGCTGCTTAAAAAGGAGGAAGCATTGGAGATTTTAACTAGCAATATTGAACAGGATTTAATGGTATAATAAGGACATTGTTTTAGTTTATCCCAGCGGTGGAGAAACCTAACTAACCTATTGATTTTTAAGAAATAAAAATATTACGCAATAAGAGCATAAAAATGAAAAAGTTTACTGAAACAGTCCAGTCATTAAGAGCTGTATACAATGCAAAGCAACACAATAAAGAAGTGTTATCCCAGCTAACAAGCCTTGCAGTGGATATGACGAAAGCGAAAAAGGGTGATGCTAGGGTTGCCATTGAGTCATTGGCTAGGCAGTTTGGCGAAGATGAACAGGTAATGAAAAAATTAGCTATGCTCTTTAAGTTCGTTGAGCCAATAAAGCCAAGCACACCCAAAAACTCTTTGCAATGGGTAGATAAAGCGGTTGCAAAAAAGGGCGACCCACGACCGTATTTTTATTACTCTTATTCTGATGGGATTAATTACATGGCGTCAGACGGTACAAGAGTATTGAGAGCCAAAAACATAGGGCTAGAGAAAGGTTATTATATTGAGGGCGTATTGGCAAAAACCGTTGATGAAATGGAGGAGATAGTAGGGCAATTCCCCTCGGAAAGAATTGGTAAAATACTAAGTACAAGCAACATTGAGTCCGCTTTAGACGCAAGGGTAACAAATGAAACGCAAATCTTAAGCGGTGCTAACAACTTACATGTAACGAAAATACAAGCCATAAGCGATGAAAGCCAGTTTGTTTGGGTGCAGACAAAGAATTTAGATATATCCCTAAGCTTTAAAGATGATATGAAAGTAAAGGTTAGTGCATTAGATTCATGGGTATTTCTTTACAAGGACGAGTTAGATGCTGTTCTGATGGGAACGAGAGTAAAATAGTAGCCTTTAAACAAAGATGAAAAGAACTTAAAGCAGTTATTAATACAAACGCATAAATAAAAAGGCATTTTCAAATGACACAAAAATTCTCAAAAATAGTGAGTGATATACGCAGTACGCTTTTAGCCAACCAAACTGAAACAGTAACCGATACTGATACAGTATGGACAAACAACCTAATCAAAGTATTACAAAGCGACAATCTAGCTATTACAGACCTTGCCCCATTCGATGAGGTTACTTTAGTCCGCATTGAGCGTGTAGAAAAAGCCGATACAACCAAAGCTAACGAACTTAAAAAAGCCTTTGCTACTGCTAAGAAAAAATTAGGGTTTAGAAGTGTACCTAAGACATGGGAAGCTAAACTATCAGCAATCCGTGGGGCATTGATTGAACAAGCTAGTACAGATAATAGTTTTCTTGATAACTTAGAATTACCAAGCACCAAAGGCAAACGTAAGCAGGTAAATAGTGAAGTAGCCAAGCTAGTAGCAGAAAAAGGAACAGACCGCTCTAAATACAGCGAGGAAGAATTAAAGCTAATTGCTTCATTTACTGGCTATGGAGGGCTAGGCGAGGGCGATGCTAACGAGTATTACACGCCTAAAGCTATTGCAAGCTCTACATGGGATGCTTTAAACGCTAAAGGGGGTGATAGTATACTTGACCCTTGTACTGGTACAGGCATATTCTCATCTACCGCCCCTAAAGGCGTAGCAATAACAGGAGTTGAATTAAACACTACTAGCGGAATGGTAGCCGATATATTAAACGGCAACACTAATAACAATTACGGCAAGAGTTTTGAAGAGTTTTCAGTAACTAATAATGAACGCTTTGATGGTGTAGTAGCTAATGTACCATTTGGCAAAAGAGATACAGCCTATATTAACAAAGACCCGTCATTAAGTCATATCAAAAAGATGGAAGCCTACTTTATAATTAAGGCGTTAGAAAAGTTGAAAGAGGGCAAGCGTGGTGTATTTATGACCACCTCCTCGACCATTCAGCGTGGTGATAACAATATTAGACTAGAGATGCTTAAACGTGGGGCATTTATTGGGGGCGTTAGGCTACCAAGTAACGCATTCGGTAAAACAGGAACAGAGCAAGTAGTAGATATTTTAGTATTTGAACGCCATAGCGATGAGGTTATGAGTTCGCTTACTGGTTCGGGTAATTTAGTTCCAATAGATGACTTGCAAGACGCTATTGACTTAAGTGAGCCATCAAGATTATTTTTAGAGGGTTCTATCTACTTTGGCACATTTGCAAATAATATTATTGGGGAGTTTACTTCAAAAGAAGCTATGGAGTACAAAGCAGAATTGACTGGAGAAGCATTACACCACCAAATTCAGAAAGATACTGTTATCACTTCAATGAATGAAGCACAAGTTGCAACAGAAATCAAGAAAATAATTAAGAGTTTCCCCGTAAATACATTTGGTTACGCTGAAATTTCTATCGGTGTTGGCACAGAACTTGAATCGGCTCAATTAGAGATACAACAAACCATAATCCAAAAGCTAGAAGAAGAATTAAAAGACTTGCGACATGGCTTAGAGGGAATGAGTGTATCTGATTTGGATAAAACAATCAGTCAGGCTTTTCAATCAATGCCAGCAGGAATAGTACAAGCTAAATATTTAATCGTTCTATTCAAGCAAGCAATGATTAAGGCTAAAACAGTTTATCGTAATGAGTTTATGGGGGTGCTTTCATTAGCAACAACAGGGGCGGAACAGGAAGTTATTGATAAATACATTCAAGACAACGAAGAAGCATTTAACGACTTAAACGATACAGCGGTAATTAACAAGTTTAAAAAAGAAGCTAGGAGCTTAGGCATTCGCCCACAGTCTATTAACACGGCTATTCGCCTAGTTTTAGATGGAGCATCTTTTGATAGTAGTGCAGAGGTAGACCCTGCAACCGAGGGTAGAGAAGCAACGGCTTTAATTCAAAGAGCAAGAGTAGCTGATAACGGACAAGACTTGTTTAATTTTGCCGATATTGATATGCGTGTTATCAAGAATGGCGGTATAGGCGTGTATTTAGGAGATACTAAAGAGGGCGAGCCTGCTTTAGCTTTAGAGATGGATTTAGCGGTTCAAATGCTAGACGGCATGAATTACCACGAAGCCATGAAGCGACTAAACAGCATAGAAGCCAATGACGATAAAACAGTTGAAGCTGTAAGGCAAACAAGGCTTAAAATTGAAGCTAGTAAGCTAACTAGACAACTTGATGATTTGATGTTCTCTCCTGCTACAATTAGTACATATATCCCTAGGTTGGGCTGGAAAGCACAAAGAGAAATTATTAATAGTCATGGAGCGGATTTAAGCCGTGTATTTAGAAATAAAGTCCATACGCAAGCTAAAGCTTATTCAGAAGAATTGTTATCGGTTGGATTGGATGTTCAAGCGGTTACAGGGGGGCTAAATAATGCTGTATTGAAGAGCAACTTTGAATCTATATTAGCCAAAAAGATAGATAGGAGTAATAAGCTACAAATAGATTATGGAACAGTAGCCATTCCATATGCAAGCGATAAAGACACAGCAGGTAAAGCCCTAGCGAAAAATCGTAAGGGCTTGGTGCGTGGCATTTTAACCTCCGCTTTCAACGGTTTAGAGGTTCTATTATCGTATGCTATTAAAGATACCATTTTGCAAACACAATCACTTAAAGAGCCTTTAGTTCTTGCTTTAGATAAGGCTTCTGTTGTCAAATCCAAAGTTAGTGCAGACCAAATAGCTAACCAAGCCTTGCCACTTGATGAGTTGCGTGGCGTTATGTCAGGGGAAGCAATCGAACGAGCAAGACTGTATCAAAATGAAGATGCTAGACACTTTGGCACGAGTTTAAGGGGTACTATGGCTCAAGACACAGGATTAGGAAAAGCTTTAGAAAACAACGAGTTAGTGCTAACCCCTAAAGGATTTGTGAAAAACGAAACTCTTAATGTGGGCGATTTTGTTATTGGTAGCGATGGGCTGCCAACTAAGGTTATTGGCGTTTATCCACAGGGAGAGCAAGATATTTATGAAGTTAAGTTCATTGATGACACCACTGTAAATTGTACGCTTGACCACTTGTGGACTGTATACGAAAGAAACGGAAATAAAAAAACAAAAGATACTTTGAAGACTTTAAGTCTAGGCGACTTACTTGAGAAGCCAATATCAAAAAGCGTGTTTGACAAGCGAAGCGGTAATACTACCTCAGAGTTCAGGTATTCGATACCATTTGCACCAGCTATGGCTTTTGACAATGGCGTGAAATTGCCACTTGATGCGTACTTATTAGGGCTATTATTAGGAGATGGTAGTTTTAGGAATGGTTCTATATCATTCACTAACCACAGACCTGAAATAATAGAAAAGGTTAATCAGCTATTGCCTGACACAATCAAGTCACACTTTGTTTTTGAAAGAGGGGCGTATAGAAGTAGGTTCACGAAGAAAGTAGAGGGGGCAGGTAAAAATGAGTTGATGGAGATTATCCGTGAACTAGGGTTAATGGGGTTGCATAGCCATACTAAGTTTATCCCTGATATGTACAAATATTCTTCTTTGGAGAATAGAAGAAAGTTATTGCAAGGGCTGATTGACACAGATGGTCACATATTGAAGAATGGAAACATTGAGTACGGCTCAACCTCAAAAACTCTTTTAGATGATTACAAGGATGTGTCTTTGAGTGTCGGAATGCGATTAGGAAAAACTTCTATCAAGGAAAAGCCTAAGTTTGCCTACAAAGGCGAAGTTAGATACGGCAAACCATATTATAGAATCACCTCAAGAACCTCAAGAGTAAAAAGAAAGTCAATTATTTCAGTAACAAAGAAAGGCAGGGAGCAGGCTACTTGTATTAAAGTCGAAGCAAAAGATAGTTTATATATTGCAGGCAAAGGCTTTAACTTAACTCATAATACGACCACTATGCTTATGTCATCATTAATAGCACTCACAAGCGGTCGAGCAAAGCGTGTTTTAGTTATTACCCCTAATTCAGTTGTAAATAAATTATTTTCAGAGTTTAAGCAGTTTAAAAATTCAGAAGGTCAAGTGCAGAAAGCCTTAAGTCCTGAATGGGAAAGTAAGATAATGGTGTTAGGCTCATCTAGCTTTTTAAAAGATATAGCTACCATCAAAAAGGGCAAACATTCAGTAATTATCGCCCCTCATTCGGTAGTAAACTTTTTCGGCTTGCGTGAGGAAACTGTGGATATATTGGTACATGGTAAGCCAGTAGATGGGGAGGAAGACGGCAATAAGAATACACGCACCCCTTTTTATGACTTAATAGGTGGTTTAATCCCTACTTTTAAAGATGCAAAAGCGAACTTTGAGAAATTAGGTATTGATGCTTTATTCATTGACGAGCAACAAGCATTTAAAAATGGGGTAGCTAGTTTTGGCATTACTAAAGCCACTAGCAAACCAGCAAATCATGCTATAACACTCCAGTACATAGCAGAATACATTAGACAAAGCCGTGGGGATAATTCGGGTGTAGTGAGTGTAACAGCAACCCCATTTACAAGTAGCCCTAGTGAGATACTAGCTAACTTGACATTATCAGGTGGTGCTACTGATAGCTTTGGTAAACCTATTCATTCCGCTTTTAATAGCCATAAAGACTTTATCGGCAACTTTGTTGAGATTGAGGAGATTACCAAACCTAAAGTTAATGGTATTGGCGTAACTTCAAGTGATACCTTTGCAGGATTTAATAACTTCAAAGCTTTAAAAGATATTGTAAATTCTAGCGTCAAGTTTAGAGATGCTGAGGGAGAGCAGGCAAGAGTTAAAGGGTTGAAAGTTAAGCCCGACCACACCATGATTGACGCTAAACAAGAGACACAAGCAAATATTGTTGAAACCTTTGCAGAGTTGGCAATGTTGAATGACGAGTTCAAACTATCCCCATCGGCAAAAGAAAAGAGAGATACGGCAAAAGAAGAGGTGCTTGATGACTTAGATGAAACTTTAGAGAGAACAGTAGGGGAAACCTTTGGGTTTATTAACCGAGTAGCTGATTTGTCTAATGGAGAATCCTTTGCTAGAAAAGTTGTTCGTATTAGAGTACGAACAGGCGTTACGTTTGATGAAATTGAAAAGGCGTTAGGTGCTGTTAAATTATTCTCTTTTGGTCTATACAATACAGTTAAATTGCTATTATCCTTTAAAGAGTTACGAGAGTTAGAGGTTCGCCACCAATTTAGAGAGCATAGAATGAAAGAGGTAAGAAATCTTGCCCCCGACTTTTTAGAAGTGGAAGCTAATGGAGATACTTACTTCAATGCTTATACTATTGATGATGATAGGGTTAAAAGAATACTGGCAATCTTAGAAAAAGCAGATTTAATCAATACAGGCAGTCCGTTTAACTTACAGGATTACCCTAAGTACAAAATACTCCTTAAAAATATCCGCAATGAATATGAGAGAAAAAGCAACTCTAAGCAATTAGTGTTTAGTGATAAGCCAATCTTAACCCAACGGATTATTATGAGTGCTATAGAGCAACAACAGGCTTTAGGTTTATTGCCTGATGGGGTCAAGGTGCATAACTACGGCAAAATAGGCGGTCTTAAAGATGATAAATCTAACGGCATGATGTTACAAGATAAGTTTAATGATAGTTTCACAGCCGATATTATGGTTTTTGGTAAAAGCGGCATAACTGGAGTGGACTTTAATAAAAATGTAAGTGCGGTTCACTTAATGAATATACCGTCTACACCTGACATTCATCATCAGGCTAAAGGTCGTGGAGTACGCCAAGGTAACGACATGGATATGGTTAATGTTTACAAATATTTTACAGGCGGTACTTTTGATAAATTCTTAGATAAATTAATTAGTGGTAAGTCTAGCTGGATTGATTCTTTATCCTCTGATACAAATTCAGAAGATTCAGCGAAAGTAGATACTTCTTCAACCGCTCAAATAATGGCAGAAGCAATAGCTATGTTCGGAGATGAAGTGGGCGAAGACGGCAATAAATATACCCATGAAGAAATGATTGATATGTTCTTAGAGTACCAAAAAGCCGAAACAGTTAAGGAGCAGAAAGAGATAAAATCAATTCGTTTAAAGAGTGATATTATTAATTTCTACAATGCTTTGAGTACAGCCAAAAAAGTAAGTATGTCAAGAAAACACGGAAGCCTTGACACTTTATTAAGTGAAACTGTTGCAGGAGTTTTAATTCGTAAAAAGCCTACCTTATTCCCACGCTTGAAAGGATTAGGGATTGATGTTGGAATCCCAGATTTTCCACGGTACAGCTATGACCTTGAGTTAGCCACCGCATTTAGAAAGAATAACAACACCTTGACTAGCCTAACTAGTTTTCAGTCTTTTTTTGAAAGCATAGGAGAGAGTGTAGAGGGAGCAGAAGAGAAGTTCTATGATATTGTAGATGCTATTAGCGAACAGAAAGATAAAAGAGCGGAGGAAGTCAAGCCACGGCAAGCCTTAAAGCAAAAACTAAAACGAAAAACTATATCGGAAGAAGATAGGCTTAAGGCAGAAGACGCATTGACAAGGGTTGAGAGTAAGGTATCTCGCATTAATGAGAGCATTGTTGTTTTGCAAAACACAGATATTATGAGAGATGTTCCTTATACGAATGCTAGGCTCTTCTTTAACGGAGTAATGGCTTTAAGTGGTAATACATATCTCTTAAATCAGGGCGTAAGCAACTTATCGGGTTCGATTACTGGCTATATGACCGTAGAAACACAAAACCTTGAGGTGTTACTTTCAGATGAAGTGAGTAAAATAGAGCAAATACAAGAAACTGTAGACCGATTGAAAACATCACTAATCGCACAGAAAGATAATAAAGATTATAACAATCAAGCACAGGTTACTTTACCTCATAATAATTATAAAATAACGCTGGAGGAAGCCCTTGATGACATAATTAATCAGATATAGCGAAAAAAACAAATAAAATAACCTAAAAACATACTAACTGATTAATTTAATTAGTAATTTAGGTTTAAATAGTGGTAAAATCACATAAACAGTAAGTTTTTATTTCAAACAAGATTTTTTCAAGGATATTTATTATGAAAAAGAGTACAGTAGCAGAACAAAGACAAGACAGAGTCCATAGTTACGCAGATATGGACAATGGCATTAACGCCACAGCAACTAGCTTTAGTGAGATAGTTGCAAAAGAAGTTGCAAACAATGAAGCAATGGCTTCTTTTGACAGCCTTTTGGCAGAACACAAAGCAATTCCACTTGGTGAGCAATCATCTTTAAGCCTAGATAGTTTGGTTTCAGGTGCAATGATTGATGCTGAAAAAGCAGGGTTTCCTTTAACTCCTGCCAGCTTTGATGCAGCACTTCAAGCTGCACAATCAATTTTAGAAAATGCCGACTTAGATAGTATTAATGATGCAAGCGGTGCTATTATATTAGCTTCATTTATTAAGTTAAACATCTTTCAGATTTTAAGTGCCTCAATTCCATTTACTGGTGATGTATCAGGCATTGAGTCTACTGGTGGTAGTGGCTCTAAATTCCAAATTGTTACAATCACTCCAGTAGTTACTCGTGCAATGGGTGATTTAGAAGTGGACGATTGTATTGATGGTTCAAATTCTGGTTCAACATTTGCTTTTACAGAGCGAACAAGTGTAATGGTTGCTGTCAATGGAGCAACGCCAGCATCACCCACTGTGTACACATTTAATCTTCGTGCTAAAAATAAAGATGCAAATAATGCTAAAATGGAACGTGGCGTAAATAGTGTAACAATCGGTGTTCTTGAGATACAAGACTTTGATATTACAACTAATGAAGCGATTGGTAAACGACAAGTTACTCATAATGGCATTACTTATGATGTATCGTTTAATTACAATGCAGGAACAATCGTCTTGACATTAAGCAAAGACATTGCTGTTGGTACTAAAATATACTTCTCTAGTGCTTTATCCGCTAAAGCATTAGGTGATGCTACTGGCGTTATTGGTTCAGAAGCTATTCCTAATATTTACATCGGTAAAGCGGTTGCTATTGACACATCTACCAACACTCTACAAACTAGAGAAATGCAGAAAGTGCTAGGATATGATTCTAATTCAACTGAATTAATGATGGCGATGTCTAAAATTTCAGAAGAAGCCAAAGCTAACAAGTTACGCTTAGTGCATCAAATGGCTACTCCTTACGGTATAACTATTGATATTGCAAGTGCAACAGAGAATACTATTACTGCTCGTTATAAGCGTGTGTTAGTTGAAATTGAAAAAGCACGAACAGAGATTACTACTCAAACTGGCTTAACAAGTAACATTGTTATTGTTGGTGGTATTGGTCTTGTTGAAGTTTACGCATCACTATCTTCTAATGAGGGTAAAACTGGTGTTATTAACCAAGGTAGCGAAACTGGCTTTAGAAAGTTAGGTGTATTGAATGACAATATCGAAGTTTATTTCGACCCTAATTATGATGCAACACATCCAGTAGTGAATGGCGTTCATACTTTTAGCGTTATTGGTAATCCATCGGACTCAACTCGTAGAGCGGTTATTTCAGGCGTGGGCGTTCCTCTAATGCCAGTTGATTTAGGAACTGATAGCAACAGTAATAAGAAAACTCGTATTGAAGGCAAATTAGTTATTTCAGCAAACAAAGCCGAAGCATCTAAAAGGCTAGTTCGTCAACTATCTGTTAAGTTAGCTTAATCAATCAATCAATCAACCCTTTGTTAGAATTTTGCTAACAGAGGGCATGGAGTATTAAAATGAATATGCAAATACATAATCAAACTGAAAAAACATTTACCCTTACGGGCGGTCAAGAAGTAGGCATTAATTCTTCTATCGTTGTTCATTCGTCATTCATTACAGATGAAGACATGAGCAACTTGGAAGAGAAAGATGGCGTTTACTTTGTTGTTAATGCTAATGCTAGTGATGAAGAAGCCAAAACCAGTGCTGGAATCGACCTAACCAAACTAAACTTTAAAGACTTATTATCGTATGCTATTGATAATGGAGTAAAAGTTGGTAACGAGAAATCTAAGGCAGGTTTGTTGTTGTTAATTGAAAAACATGGAGTAAACTAGATGGCTATTTTAGTTAAGCAAGAGCAAAACTTTGTAAGCATCTTTATTAAAGCGACCATTGATTTAACAACTACTTTATCTGTTAGTGATATTGGTATTGTTGCTACACTGGGTTCTTTAAGTTATGGAAATCCTTACAAAGGAGTTGCGTTAAGAAGAGCAACCGAAGCTAAAAAATCTGTATTAGCTAATCAAGGTGGAAGCCTTGGTAATGAATTAGCTTATCATATTGCGGATTATTTGAGTGGCTATGGTGGTAGAGTGTTAGTGGGTCGAGTATTAGGTGCAGATAGTACCACTAAAGTATTAGAAGTTAGAAAAACAATTACTACTTTTGGTATTAATGATACTACTCCGATTAATATTTTTGGTGCAAATAACATTCAAGATTGGGAAGATACACCGTCTACTGAAATGTTAGAGGTTGTTATCGGTGCTTGTATTACAGCTAAACATTCTATTGATATTGAAAATGTTGATGGCTATGTAACAATTAAGTTATTTGATGCATTTGGTAACGAAAAGTACCGCGTTGAGGGTGGAGCAAGTTTTGATTCAGTTGATGATAACGGACAAAAAAATTACATCGGCAATCTAGGCGATAAGAATGTTATGGTTGTAAAAGTCAATGCTAATCATGCTGGTTTTGGTAACTTTAATGTGATTAAAACTTTTGAGAATGGTTTAGTTATTCAAGCAGGCTTACCTAATTACACAATGGCATTAAATGCGATACAAAATAACATTGAAAAGTGTGATTATGTATTCACAGGCGGTCTATCACATGTACCAACTATTCAAGCATTGCGTAACATTTCATATACTGCTAAAAAGCCTTTTGTTATTGACATTAAAGCCAAAACAAAAGAGTTAGCCAAAGCATTTAAAGATAGCTTAAACCTAGCGGTAGAAGACTGTTTTTATATCTGGAATCGTGGCAAAGATGCTTTTACTAATTTAGGAGCAATGAATATTGGTTTAAGTGGTTGGTTAGTGGGTCAAATGGTTAGACGAAATCAATCTAGGCTAATTGCTGACGTTGAGTTTCGCTTAGAGGGTGTAGCAGGTGTTGATTATCCAGTTCCACGCACTAAGGCTGATGATTTACCAGTTCTTTCAGATGAAGATAAAACATTCTTAGTGAAGAACCGTATTAATACAGTTGCGGATTGGAACGGTACTTTAGTTGTAGCTGATGTATTGAGTGGCAATCCTAGGGAGCAATCTACAAAATTAGCACCTGTCGTTGATGGTAAATATTTCATTGATGGTAAAATAGCTCAAATTATGATAGCTAAGTTTTTCAAGAATTTAAACGAAGCTAAGTTCTTCATTGACAATCATGTACGCATTCTTTTTGATAACTGCTATAAGAATGATTATTTTAATGATGATATTGCAAATAACCACACTTTTGAAGTGCTTAAAAAAGATAGTGATACTATCGTAGTTAATTATCAATACATCCCTAATGGAATTATGCGTAAAGGTATTATTTCATG
>CAZRMK010000060.1:0-12095 GCA_964601165.1 uncultured Piscirickettsiaceae bacterium
ATCGTAGGTTAAATGGTGCTTTAATATCCCTTTTTTGTCATAATGGCGGAGAAGAGCCCAATTATTTTTTAAAATTCACTATGCACATCAATTACCTACATACTAATCTATGATTCTACTTGCGGATTAGAGTATAAAGCTTAAATGTCTAAATTAGAAGAGTAACAATAAAAAATGAGCGATATTTTAAATAACCTACACAGCCTACTAAAAGCCTTTGTACAACAAAAAGGTTCCGATTTATTAATTACTGTTAACGCCCCCGTTTCTATTAAAAAAGATGGAAAAATACAGCCTTTAACTCAAGAAAAATTAACTTTTGAGATGGCTAAAAAACTGGTGTTAGGGCTGATGAACCAACATCAAAAAGAAGCCTTTTTACAAGATTTAGAGTCCAACTACGCTTACCAACTCCCAGGGGTTTCTCGTTTTAGAGTTAATGCTTTTATGCAACGTAATTCTTATAGCATGGTCATACGAGTTATTCATACTGAGATTCCTAGCTTAAAAAGTTTAAATTTGCCCGCTATTATTCAAGAATTAATCATGGAAAAGCGTGGGTTAGTTTTATTTGTTGGTGGAACTGGTTCAGGAAAGTCCACCTCCTTAGCTGCATTGATAGGTCATCGCAACAAATACTCGCAAGGGCATATTATTACCATTGAAGATCCTATTGAATTTTTACATTCTCATGATGGCTGTATTGTCACTCAAAGAGAGGTTGGTGTTGATACAGAATCTTTTGAAATTGCCCTAAAAAACACCCTAAGGCAAGCTCCCGATGTTATTCTGATTGGAGAAATTCGTGAACGTGCAACCATGGAACACGCACTTACATTTGCAGAAACAGGTCACCTATGCCTCTCCACCCTCCACGCCAATAATGCCAATCAAGCTTTAGAACGAATGGTCAATCTATTTCCTGAAGAACGGCGCCCCCAACTATTAATGAATTTATCTCTTAACTTAAAAGCCATTATTTCTCAAAGACTTATTCCAAAGCTAGGAGGGGGACGAATCGCAGCCGTTGAAGTATTAATTAATACTCCTAGAATGGCTGAATTAATTTTTAAAGGCGAAATTTCTCAAATGAAAGAGTTAATAAAAAACTCTCCTTCTGCAGGAATGAAAACCTTTGACCAAGCCCTGTTTGAACTCTATGAAACCAATCAAATCAGCTATGAAAATGCTTTGCTTAATGCTGATTCATTGAATGATTTACGTCTCAACATTAAGCTCAACAGCAAGCTAGAACTCCCTAACAGTCTTGCTACTACTGCAGAAATACCCTTAAATTTAAAAGAAGATTAGTCCTCAATTATGATTATGCTTAAACCCCTTTTACCGATATTACTACTATTAATCAGTGGCATGGCTTTTTCTAGTAGCTTATTGCCACTCCCATCCCACAGCACAAAAGAAATGCACGCCTACTGCAAAGAGTTTGCTAATAAACTAAGAACTGTTACCTACCAAGGCTGTCTAGATTTAGGTCTTGATGCAAGCTTAACAAGAAGTGTTGAAAACCGTTTATTGACTTTTCGTGAAATTATTCCCAGTGCTGAAAATCCTCCCAGAGGAAGGGTACTTCTTCTTAGTGGAATTCATGGTGATGAATTTACTGCCATTAGCATCGGTTATCTTTGGCTCCAAACCATTTTAGCCAACCCTGGACACAATCAATATCAATGGTTATTTTTACCTTTAACCAATCCTGATGGTCTCCTTCAAACCCGTGGACAAAGACAGAATGCCAATGGAGTCGATTTAAACCGTAACTTTCCTACCCCCGACTGGGATGAATTGGCACTTAAAACTTGGAAGAATCGCTTTCATAAAAATAAACGCCGCTATCCAGGCCCTTACGCTAATAGTGAGCCTGAAACACAATGGATTACCCAGCTTATTAACCGCTACAAACCAGACGTTATTATTTCTCTACATGCCCCTTTCGGAATATTAGACTATGACGGCCCCGAACACGCTACTCCCGACCATATTGGTAATTTAAAACTGCAACGAATAGGAACTTTTACAGGTTCTCTCGGACGTTTTGCGGGAGAGTACTTAAACATTCCTGTGCTTACCATTGAGTTAGATAATGCGGGCACTATGCCCAAAGAAGCAGAAATACTGCAAATGTGGCAAGACGTTGAAAGCTGGATTGCTGATAAGATTGAAAGTAATGAGAAAGATTTTTAGTACTACCTAAATCCTGCAAGTGATTGTGCGTATAGAGTGCAAGCACCAGCAAGATTTAGGTCGAATATCATTTCATGCTCAATCTGATTAATAATATCCCTAAAGACTAGTTTTTATAAATGTCCTTCAGTAGTCCTATTCACTAGAAACTAACTGTGCATCAGACAGTTTATTTTGTAGAACCGCTTGCCATTGACCATTCATACTTTGCCAAAATTGCTCAACATATATGCCTTGCTCAGTTCTAAAGTGAATGTAGTATAAATTATCTTCACTTGGATAACGCATCACTGATAAGCTGGACCAAATAGCACCCATTTCACTTTGCTGAAGGTATTGCTGCACTTGATTTAAAATATCTAAATTTGAGATTAAAGCACCTTGTATTTCTTCGTCCTTTCCTGAAACAATCATTACTGGCGTCTCTTCTCCTAAACCATGAACATACCTAAGCCGTAACATTGCTGGATTAGTCAAAACTACGCAACCTCTACTAGCAAGGGGGGATCGGGTATAGGTTTTTGCTGGTGTCCCATGCAACCAAATGCCATCACCAGTTCTATTAAGCTTCCTATCCCAAGCATTAGGATAATTTAGAGTAAGAGCTCCTTCACCATATAAATCAGGTAGTTCATCTCCGTCTATCCAACTATCTATTAAATAAATACCTAAGGGAGTTTTCATATCGCCTTCACGCTCTTTTCCCATCCCTCCACGACCAAGAGAAATATAAAAATCTTCTATTTTCTTTAACCCTTGAGATGTCTGTCTATACAAAAACAAACGGTGTAAATAGGCATTAATCAAAATAAAATAGCCATCATTGCTAGTTTTTAATACTTTACTTCGATTAAAAGCTTCTGCTTGATGATTAACAAAATTCCAACGCAATAATCCTTCTTTTTGAAATGCTTCGGTTCTAGAAGAATGCCGCTTCCTAATATTTTTAAGTAATTCAGGTTGACCTGAACGAATGGCGAGTAAATCAGCGTGAAGTGTTCGTGCCATTTTATAATTAGGAAACTCTTCCACTAACTTTTCAGATAAATAAATCGCTTTTTTAAAGTCCAACTTTTGCAAAGCAGTAAAAACATCCGTTAAAACCTCCTCAGAATAGATTTCATCTTCTGATTCATTTAAAAATTGCACAGCGTGAACATTAACTGGTACAAGAGCTAGCAACCATACAAAACATGTTAGTAATAATGGCAACAACCCAATATTAATTAATCTACCTTGCATAAATCACTTTCTCTTGAGTAATTTTCCAATTTTCAGACGTGGGTAAATCTCTTTCCCACAATATCACCTTTCTGGCAGTGCTTCTAAAAGTATCTGATTGATAACTTTGTAAAAAACTTACTCTAACTTTATGAAAAGAAACAGGAGAAATCTTAATTTCACTTAACCCTAATCTAATAAACCTTGGGTTAGTTAATTTTCTATTTCTATCTCTTAGCCAGTTAGCATGAGAAGCTCCACTATCTGGTCTAAAGCCTTCTTTATAAAAACTAAGATAAGCCTCAACATCCTGGGCAGCCCAAGCTGAACGCCAGCCTTCTAATGTATTTAATATTTTTTGTTGCGTATGATCCCATTCTTCTAATTTAAGCTGAGTTCCAGTTAAATCAGTCTTTTCTGCCACCACAATCAATTGAGGTTTAGGCTTAGTAACTCCAGTTGACTTAAACACTTTTTGATAAGCTTTTTGTGCCTCATAAGCATAAATTTGATTAAGGTTAGAGACTAAAACTCCGACTCTGGACTGACTTAACAAGGTTTGCTCTAGGCGTTCTTTGGCTTTATCAATCTCTCCCCTTTTAATTTCCAATACTGCTAAATTATTTTGAAAAACAATGTTTGTTGGATATTGCTTAGATAGAATTATCCATAAAACTTCTGCACGTTCAAAATTTTCATTTTGAAAAGCTAACTCTGCTTGTTTTGCCATATCCTGAACAGCATCTGCATGCACCTTTCCTACTAAACCGAGAGATAAAAAACCGCTTAAAATCAAATACCCTAAAAATAACTTCACTGTCTTTCTCTTTAAATTTAAGTTTAAGTTTAAAAAAATTTTAAACATTATACCGTAGTTAACCCTCCGATACCCACCATTGATGCTTTTAAATTTTTAACATCATCTCGTAACTGAGCGGCGGTTTCAAAATCTAATTCTTTGGCTGCTTTATACATTTGTTTTTCTAGTTTTTTAATTTTGCCAATCAATTCTGCTGGTGTCATTTTCTTGGTTTTTTCAACAAGATACAAACTTTCTTTCTCAGATACTTTGCTGTTTCTACTAGCTCTAGTGCTTTTAGGAGCGTAGGGAGAATCTTCAAGAATATCTGTTATTTTTTTATTTAAACCTCTGGGCTGAATTCCCTGCTCTAAATTATGTTGAATTTGCTTTTCTCGACGACGCTCAGTTTCATCA
Source organism: uncultured Piscirickettsiaceae bacterium (assembly GCA_964601165.1). Classification (GTDB taxonomy): domain Bacteria; phylum Pseudomonadota; class Gammaproteobacteria; order Thiomicrospirales; family Thiomicrospiraceae; genus Thiosulfativibrio. Next base: position 4,640 of record CAZRMK010000060.1, read on the forward strand.
ATCGCTTTTTTCATCGATTTGGTAATTTTATCAGCATACAGAATAGCCCTGCCCTCAATATTTCTAGCCGCTCGACCGATAGTTTGAATCAACGCCTTATCTGAACGTAAAAACCCCTCCTTGTCCGCATCCAAAATAGCTACTAAAGACACTTCAGGAAGATCTAACCCCTCACGCAACAGATTAATTCCAACCAAAACATCAAACTCTCCTAAACGTAAATCTCTAATAATTTCAATGCGCTCTACAGTATCTATATCTGAATGCAAATAACGCACTCTAACACCATGTTCCTCTAAATATTCGGTTAAATTCTCTGCCATACGCTTAGTTAGAGTGGTCACTAACACTCGTTGCTCTTTTGCCACTACAACTCTTATTTCTCCTAACAAATCATCCACTTGAGTCAAAGCGGGGCGAATTTCTAAAACAGGATCAAGTAAACCAGTTGGGCGTACTAACTGCTCAACTACTTTAGATTGATGCAGGGCTTCATAATTACCCGGAGTGGCTGACACAAAAACAGTTTGCGGCATAATACCTTCAAACTCATCAAATCGTAACGGTCGGTTATCTAAGGCAGAAGGTAGTCTAAATCCATAAGATACCAAGTTCTCTTTACGAGACCTGTCTCCCTTATACATACCACCAATTTGCGGTACAGTGACATGACTTTCATCAATAACCATTAACGAATTTTTAGGTAAATAATCTAATAGAGTCGGGGGTGGAGCTCCTTCTGCCCTACCTGACAAATAACGAGAATAGTTTTCAATACCCGTACAATATCCTAGTTCTAGCATCATTTCTAAATCTAACTTAGTTCTTTCTTCTAAACGCTGAGCTTCTACCAGCTTATGATTAGAACGCAATTGTGCTAAACGCTCTTTAAGCTCTAGTTTAACGGTATCAACCATTTTAAGGATTTTTTCTCTAGGTGTTACATAGTGCGATTTTGGATAAACCGTAATTCGTGTTGGACGACTTATCACTTCACCAGTTAAAGGATCAAACCATGCCAAAGACTCAACTTCATCATCAAATAATTCAACCCGAATGGCAAACTCATCTGATTCCGCAGGGAACACATCAATGACATCCCCACGCACCCTAAAATTTCCTCGCCAAATTTCAGTATCATTGCGAGTATATTGCATAGTTGTTAACTGTTTTAATATGTCACGTTGTTGAACTTCATCGCCAATGCGTAACTGTAAAATCATTTTTAAATATTGCTCAGGATCTCCTAAACCATAAATAGCAGAGACTGTCGCAATTAAAATAACATCCTCACGCTCTAATAACGCCTTAGTTGCCGATAAGCGCAACTGTTCAATTTGCTCATTAACCGAAGAATCTTTAGAAATATAGGTATCAGATGCAGGTACATAAGCTTCTGGTTGATAATAATCATAATAGGAAACAAAATATTCCACCGCATTATGAGGAAAAAACCCTTTCATTTCCCCATACAATTGTGCCGCCAAAGTTTTATTATGAGCCATAATAATAGTGGGGCGTTGTACCTGCTTAATCACATTGGCGATGGTAAAAGTTTTTCCAGACCCTGTTACTCCTAACAAAGTTTGAAAGGCTTCGCCGTCTTCTAAGCCTTCAACTAACTCTATAATTGCGGTAGGTTGATCCCCTGCTGGTTTATAACTAGAAACAAGTTGAAATTTTTTTGCCATTTTTTATCTTTTTTAGGTAAGAGTCAATTCAATTTGAGAGAAAAAAGGAGTAGAATTAGAATCAATGAAATTTGTTATAAACAAAATTTTCCAACCATCTTTTTAAAAAGAGAGCCATCAATTTTATGTCCCGTCTTGCCAAGCGTGTTAACCGAGTACAGCCTTCCTTAACCCTTATTATTACTGCAAAAGCAGCTGAACTACGTAGACAGGGAAAAGACATTATCAGCTTAGGTGCTGGCGAACCAGATTTTAACACGCCTGAACATATTAAAACAGCAGGAATCAATGCTATTACCAATGGACAAACTCGCTATACTGCAGTTGATGGTATTGTTGAATTAAAGCAAGCCATTCAGGATAAATTTAAGCGTGACAATAACCTAGATTTTGGCATGGATGAAATATTAGTTTCATCGGGAGGCAAGCAAAGTTTTTATAACCTCTGCCAAGCATTATTAAATGATGGTGATGAAGTTATTATTCCCGCACCCTACTGGGTTTCCTACCCAGACATGGTACTTTTGGCAGGAGGCAAGCCAGTTATTTTAAAAGCTGGTATTGAACGAAATTTTAAAATAACCGCAGAACAACTTCGACAAGCTATCACCCCACAAACTAAAATGCTAATCATCAATAGTCCATCCAACCCTACAGGGGCTATTTACACAGCAGAAGAATTAACAGCAATCGGCGAAATCGTAGCTCAACACCCTCAAATCATCATTGCCTCTGACGACATGTACGAACATATTCAGATTGGTGATTTAAAATTTACCAATATTTTAGAAGTTTGCCCAAACTTAAAAGATAGAACAGTGGTAATGAATGGTGTTTCTAAAGCTTATTCTATGACAGGATGGCGAATAGGTTATGCTGGCGGCCCAAAAGACTTAATTTCAGGCATGCGTAAAGTACAGTCTCAAAGCACCTCTAATCCCTGCTCCATCTCACAAGTAGCTGCCACCGAAGCACTTGACGGATCACAAGACTGCATTCAACTTATGCTAACCGAATTCAAAAAACGTCATGAATTTGTTATTAAGCGAATAAATCAAATTTCAGGTTTTAAATGTATTCCTGCTGACGGAGCTTTTTATGCTTTTTTTAACATCGAATCCGCTATGAAATCTAAGGGTATTACCACTGATAGCGAATTTGCACAACGCCTACTAGAAGAAAAACTAGTTGCGCTAGTTCCAGGATCTGCATTTGGTGCCAAGCACCACCTACGCATTTCATTTGCTACCAGCATGGAAAATTTAGTTGAAGGCTTCAACCGCATTGAATCTTTTTTGAAAACTTAAGCATTTAACCCTAATCCGCAAGTAGAATCATAGATTAGTGTGCAAGCAATTGATGTGCATAGTGAATTTTAAAAAACCGTGGTAACCTAATTGGTGATAAGGGGTTTTTAGAATTTGCTAGGTGCATCAAGGACTTGTGCAATAACCATGATTTCTACTTGCGGATTAGGGGTTAATGTATAGAGTGCAAGCACTTGCAGAATTTAGGTTAAATCTTTAAAACTTAACGCCTTTTTATAAACTGCTTTCTTTTTTATACCATAGAATTCAGCAACAATTCCAGAAAGCTGCTTAATAGGTAAATTTTGTTTTAGCAACAACCGAATTAAATCGTCCTCTAAGCCTTCTTCTTGCACTTTAATATTTTCTGCACCCGACAAAATAAGCACAAACTCACCACGTACTTTATCGGTGTTTTGCAAAAAATAATCAGCACAACTACCCACCGTTCCAGACACAAACTGCTCGTAGCATTTTGTCAATTCACGGGCAATAGTCATGCCTCTATCTGAGCCAAATACTGCAAGAAAATCTGCTAAACTTGCCATTAATCTATGCGGTGACTCATAAAAAACCATGGTACGCGGTTCTGTAATTAATTGCGACAACACCCCTTGTCTTTTTAGTTTTTTAGCGGGCAAAAACCCCTCAAAACTAAACCTATCCGTTGCCATGCCAGCGGCCGATAAAGCCGTTATAATTGCAGAAGGGCCAGGTATAGGACAAACTTCAATCTGGTTTTGACGTAGCAACTTAACCAAATGATAACCTGGGTCACTAATTAAAGGTGTACCTGCATCGGAAACCAAAGCTCCTGACTCACCTAATTGTAACTTTGCTAACAGCTCATGACTACGGGCTTGTTCATTAAAATCATGCAAACTAATTAAAGGGGTTTTAATTCCAAAGTGTTGGCAAAGTTTTTTAGTATGTCGAGTATCTTCAGCCGCAATCCAGCTCGCTGATTCCAAAACCTGCAATGCCCGCTGCGAAATATCCTGCAAATTACCAATGGGTGTCGCCACTATATAAAGTCTCCCCAAAGTATCTAGTATATTTTCTGTGATCATTTTAAACTTTTACCTTTAATCCCTAATCCACAAGTAGAATCATAGGTTATAATAAATCTTTTTGTAAAAGCTGTATTCTATCGAAATGTTAAAATTACTAACACTTATTTTATTATCCGCCCTTTTCTTACTGCTTTCTAGTTGTACTGCACCAATCAAGCATCCAAAACTTCCTGCTCAAGAACCTGCTATTCAAAAACCTTTTAAAATCATAACTGAACGACTTGAACGCAATATTCTTAAAGCTCAAAAAAATGAAAACTGGTTGCAGTTTGTCGATTTATCTCAAACCCTTTGGCATAAGGTTTATGACTCTACTCAACAAGCTCACATTGAAAATAGAATATACACACAACTAAAACAACTAGATAGTGCCGAACAATTTCACTTAATGCAACTTGCTGAGACTAAAAAAAATATTGCTCTGCAAGACTGGATGACCTTAATTCAAATACGTCAACAACCCCCTATTTGGCAAAAAATACAATTATCTGACCTAAAAACTTTCCATGAAACAGCTATCTACCACCGTCATCTTTTACCAGAATTAATAGCTAATTTAAATCAGCAACAAATATCGCTCCAGCAAATTGGCGTTTTACTGCCATTTTCAGAACCTTACGCCAAGATCGCTAAACAAATTCGCAATGGGATCCTTAAAAACCAACTACACAATCAAAAAGATATTATTATTAAATTTTATGATTCCTCGAACCTAGATCAACTCCCCTTAATCTACCAACAAGCCGTTGATGAAGGAGCTGAACATATTATTGGCCCACTTAGAAGAGAATCTATTGCTTTACTTGCCAAACATCAAGCACAAAATTTAACGGTATTAAACCGAGTTGAAAACACACCCTTCACACAATTTAGTTTTAACAGCCTCTCAGAGAGTTTACAAATCGTTAATAAACTTGACCATTTGCAACATAAAAACATTGCTATTTTAAGCAATGATTCTAATAGAAATATCACTACCGCTCAAGAAATACATAAGATCTGGAATCAAAAAACTCCTAATCATCACGCATCATTTAAGCATTATTCTACTAGCAACGCTAAACTTCGTGAAACACTTGCCAGCTTAATTAACGAACCCCAGAGCGTAGAAAGACGTAATAATCTTCGCCGAGTACTTGGGCAAAATCTCACTTTTACTTCACGCCCCAGACAAGATTTAGATGCTATTTTAATGCTAGATAATGCACGAAATATTGCGGTATTTAAACCGCAACTCAAATTTTTCGGCTTAAACACTCCCGTCTTTGCAACATCAAACCTTTCTCCTTCTAATTTTAAACAGCCCAAGCTTTACCCTGATTTGGAGGGGGTCATCTTTCCAACCTCAACCGCATCTGTATGTTCACAGAACACAAGCAATAATTTTGAAGCCTTTGGCTGGGATAGTTTGACCATTGCCAGCAACCCCAATAATGTCGTCGAAGGCTTATGCACTAAAGGACAAAAAGGACGCTTAACACGCCTTAATAATAACATTATCGACACTCATCTTCTGTGGGCTACCTTTGATAGAACTGGGCGCATCGTCCCCCTGCGATAAAGTAAAACAGGAAATACCACCCTTGAATAAACCCAAAAAAGGTTCAACTGAAGAAAATTTAGCCGCACAATACCTACAACAACAAGGTTACCAAATCGTCGAGCAAAATTATTACTGTAAAGGCGGTGAAATTGACCTCATCATTCTTAAAAAAAAGGCTTTACATTTTATTGAAGTCAAGGCTAGAAAAAATTCAAATTTTGGGCATCCAGCAGAATTTATTACTTCCACCAAACAACAGCGTTTAATCAAATGTGCCCAATTTTTTTTACTCAAAAATCCAAAGTACCAAGATTATACAATGCAGTTTGATCTGGTAAGCTTACTTAATCTTGAAATAACTTGGCTTGAAAATATTTTTGAGGATCGTTAAGGAAGTCCTTAAGCAGACATTTAGTAAGACGAAGAATAGTACAAAATGGTGCGCTCGAGAGGATTCGAACCTCCGACCCCTGCCTCCGGAGGGCAGTGCTCTATCCAGCTGAGCCACGAACGCGTACAATATAAGATGCCGTATTATAAGGGATTCAACAATTAATTTATACCTAAATCCTGCAAGTGATTGTGCACATAAGTGCAAGATGTTTATTTATAGAGTGATTTTAATTCGAGTGGAATACTTATTGACATTCCCGAAGAATTGTAATTTGCTATATAAATAAAAAGCTTGTGCTATATGCGTGCAAGCACTTGCAGGATTTAGATTATAGTAAAAACTATAACCCAAGCACAAACAAAAAAGGTTTCTCTAAATTTATGTCCGAAACGATTCAATCCATTCGCCTTAATAAATTTATTAGCGACTCTGGCTATTGTTCTCGTCGTGAAGCTGATCGTTTGATTGCACAAAATAATGTTTGCTTAAATGGCATAATAGCAACTATTGGTAGTAAGGTGTTTCCTGATGATGTGGTTCTTGTTAAAGGACAAATAATTTCCGCCATTGCGATTGATAAAACTGACCGAATTTATATTGCCTATCACAAGCCCATTGGCATTACTTGCACCACATTAGAATCAGTCAAAGACAACATTACTCATGCTATTAATCACTCAGAAAGAATTTTCCCTATTGGACGATTAGACAAGCCCTCAGAAGGCTTAATTTTCTTAACCAATGATGGCGATATTGTGAATAAAATTTTACGAGCTGAGAATGCACATGACAAAGAATATATTGTTACAGTCAATCGTCCTATCACTCCAGATTTTATCGCTAAAATGGCAAAAGGCGTGCCTATTTTAGAAACCATTACTCAGGCTTGCCAAGTTAAACTACAAAGCCGTTATGTCTTCAATATTATATTAACGCAAGGCCTAAACCGTCAAATTCGCCGTATGTGCCAATATTTAGGATACAAGGTCACCAAGCTGGTTCGATCTAGAATAATGAATGTTTCTTTAGGAACTCTTCGGATAGGACAATGGCGTAACTTAACCCCAATAGAAATGTCCGAAATTAATCTAGCCATTGCTAACTCTAGAAAAACCGCTAGTAATACCAACACAAAAAATAAACCTCAATCAAAAACAACTACTCCGCCACAAAAACTAAAACACAACCAACAATCCAAAAGAAAAAAAATTGTACAAAAATCTAGAAATCCAAACTCATAAAAACTGAAACCCAAATCCTGCAAGCGGTGTTTGTCAAGATAGTTGTCACCTTTTACTCAAAAATTAACCTACTATTTCTACAACCCCATTTTTATCTCGATCAGGGTTTAACATAACCGCTCCAACAGGCTCACAATTCCTCACAGAACCTGACGGTAGTGTAAAGTTTGTTCTGTAAATTCAGATTTGTAATTTTTAGTGAATCTT
>CAZRMK010000061.1:0-11841 GCA_964601165.1 uncultured Piscirickettsiaceae bacterium
AGCTATTAATTCGTATAGCAAATTTTAATTCTTCGGGAATATCAATAAGCATTCCTCTCGAATAAAAATGGCTCTACAAATCAATATGTTACGCCATATGTGCACAACCACTTGCAGGATTTAGGTATAATTTAGGTTTTATTAAATTGAGAAACTATTCATGTCAGGAAACACCTTAGGACAAAACTTTAGAGTCACCACTTTTGGAGAAAGTCATGGTATTGCCTTGGGTGCGATTGTGGATGGTTGTCCACCGGGGTTAGAATTATGCGAGGCGGATATTCAATTAGAGCTTGATCGCCGCAAACCTGGTACTTCTAAGCATGCCACGGCACGCCGTGAAGCTGATGAAGTGCAGATTTTATCAGGTGTGTTTGAAGGCAAAACTACTGGTACACCAATTGGTTTGTTAATTCATAATAAAGACCAACGTTCAAAAGACTATTCCAAGGTAGCAGAAACCTTTCGACCTTCTCATGCAGATTATACCTATACCCAAAAATATGGTTTGCGTGATTACCGTGGAGGAGGGCGTGCCTCGGCTAGAGAAACTGCCATGAGAGTAGCAGCAGGGGCAATTGCTAAAAAATATTTGCGAGAACGTTTAGGGGTGGAAGTGAAAGGTTACCTTTCTCAATTAGGGCCGATTAAAATTGAAAATGTCACTTGGCCTTTTGATAATTCAAATGAATATTTTTGTCCTGATGCAGAAAAAACTCTCGAAATTTGCACCTATATGGATACTTTGTTAAAACAGAAAGATTCTGTTGGGGCTAAAATTACAGTGATAGCAAGAAATGTTCCTGTTGGCTTAGGCGAACCTATTTTTGATAGATTAGATGCAGATTTAGCTCATGCTTTAATGAGTATTAATGCAGTTAAAGGAGTTGAGATAGGGGATGGTTTTGCGGTTGCAGGGCAAAGAGGGACGGAACATCGTGATGAGATGCGTCCTGAAGGTTTCTTGTCAAATCATTCAGGAGGTATTTTGGGAGGAATTTCAACAGGTCAAGATATTGTAGCTCATATTGCACTAAAACCGACCTCAAGCATTATGACACCTGGTAAAAGTATTAATATTGATGGTGAACCAGTAGAAATGATAACTAAAGGTCGTCACGATCCTTGCGTAGGTATTCGGGCAACTCCGATTGCAGAAGCTCAAATGGCGATTGTTTTATTGGACCATTTTATGCGTAATCGTGCTCAGAATGGCGATGTTGTGTTACCAATTATGAAATTAACATAGCATTTCTTAATTTCCTGCCTAAATCCTGCAAGAACTTGTAGGATTTAGGTATAAAGTTATTGGGTCATTGCTGGTTAAATTGCTTTACCCCGTTTAAAATTTCTTGGCGAGCATCTTCAACATCACCCCAGCCTTCAATCTTAACCCATTTGCCTGGTTCAATATCTTTGTAGTGGCTGAAAAAGAGTTCAATCTGTTCTTTTAACAAAGGAATATCTTCTACCTTTTTAATGTCTTTATAAATTGGAGTAAGTTTATCTACTGGCACTGCAATGACTTTTGCATCTTCTCCGCCATCATCAGTCATTTTAAAAATACCAATCGGTCGACAACGAATTACAGAGCCAATAATCAGCGGGTGTGGAGTAACGACTAGGACATCTACGGGATCGCCATCATCCGATAGCGTGTCGTTAATATAGCCATAGTTAGCAGGGTAGGACATGGTAGCACCTTGCAAGCGATCAACCCATACTAGGTCGGTTTCTTTATCAACTTCGTATTTAACGGGGGGAGCGAATGCAGGGATTTCAATAATGACATTGACGTCGTTAGGTACATTTTTTCCAGCAGGAACAGCAGAGTAACCCATAGTTTATTTCCTTATAAATATTAAAACCTAAATCCTGCAAGTGCTTGCAGGGTTTTAGGTAAAAGCAAAATGCCCACTATTGCGGGCATTTTGTGGAAGGATTATTAAAAAAGCCATTTTTGTAACCTAAGTTCTGCAAGTACTGCAGGATTTAGGTGTAAGCTTATTTGGTGTGGTAAGCCACTACTTTAGCCACTTCATTTTTAGATCCTAATATAACTGGTACACGGTCATGGATGCCTTTAGGAGTAACGTCCATAATATCCATGCGAGCTGTGGATGAAGCACCGCCAGCTTGTTCAACAATCATCGACATTGGGTTTCCTTCGTACATTAGACGTAGCTTGCCTGCTTTTGATGGGTCACGAGAGTCGTAAGGGTACATGAAAATACCACCGCGGATAAGGATACGATGTACTTCTGCTACCATTGAGGCAACCCAGCGCATGTTGTAACGTTTTCCTAAAGGGCCATCTTCCCCTAGTAGGCAGTCATCAATGTATTGCTTCATTTCTGGATCCCAGAAACGTTGGTTTGACATGTTGATGGCAAACTCTGCGGTGTCTTCAGGTATTTTAAGGTTAGCTTGGGTAAGTACAAATTCACCTATGTTGGTATCTAAGGTGAATAGGTTTACGCCGTTACCAGTTGTAATTACCAATAGGGAGGAAGGGCCATAAAGAACATAACCTGCTGCTACTTGTTTACGCCCTTCTTGTAAAAAGACCTCTTGGTTGTCAGCAGTTTGATCGTCCTGTGCTTCTAAGACAGAGAAAATAGTTCCAACCGATAAGTTTACATCAATGTTAGAAGAGCCATCTAGCGGGTCAAAGGTAACAAGATATTTACCTCCTGCATTGGCAGCAATTGTAAAGTCTTCTTCTTCAGAGCCTACGCCACGTACATATGGGTTGGTTACGAGAACTTCTTTAAGTAAATCGTTAGAAATAACGTCTAACATTTTTTGAGTTTCGCCTTGAATGTTTTCGTCTTCAGTTGCTCCTAAAATTCCTGCGAGTTCACCTTGAGACAGTTTGTACGCAATGTCTTTACAGGCGATCATAATGTCACGGATAACAATTTCTAACTCAGCATTTACTTTATCTTTAGATAGTATTTGGTCTAGTCTAGCCATTTTTAGCTCCCTTAATTATTTTATCTAAATCCTGCAAGCGCTTGCAGGATTTAGATGCTAATAAACGCCAGTTAGCTTAACCGAAATTTGCTTTAAAAGCAAAGAAGATGCTCTGCCCGAATTCCCACTTAGAAATTGGCATATAGCATTACCCCTTGTCCGCTATGGATTAACAAAAAATGCCCGCTTAACCTATGGGTTAAGCTAAGATTTTTTGCAAACCCCTAGCGAACAAGGGATAATACTCTATATCCGATTTCTAAGTGGGGATTCGGGCTCTATAATGTACTCGTATTATTACCTAAATCCTGCAAGCACTTGCAGGATTTAGGTATTATCTTAAATTTTAGAATTCATAAAGCAGAAAAAATCAATGAAATTTATATTAAAACTCTTTCCTGAAATCATGGTGAAAGGTCATGCTGTTAAGAAAAAAATGGTAAGCCAGTTAAATGATAACTTAATACGTCTAGTTAAAAAGGTGGATGAGTCGGTTGAAACTAAGCGGTTTTGGGACAAGATTGAGGTTACATCGCCTGATTATTGTGCAGATTCAGTTAGAAATATTTTGTTATGTACGCCAGGTATAGAGCAAGTTTTAGAAGCGGTTCAGTATGAAGTAACTGGTCTAGATGAGATTGCTAAAAAAGTGGCATTACATATGTTAGATAGTATTGCAGATAAAACCTTTGTGGTTCGTTGTAAGCGAACTGGTCAGCATGATTTTACTTCTTTTGATATTGAAAGGCATGTAGGTTCTTATCTGTATGAAAATGGTAAGCCAGCAGGGGTTAGTTTAAAGAATCCTCAGGTTTTAGTTAAGTTTGAGTTGGATCAGAGTTTATTAAATATTATTTTAAATAAATATGTTGGGTTGGGAGGGTTTCCATTAGGAACTCAGGGAGAGTTATTGTCTTTAATGTCGGGAGGGTTTGATTCAACTGTTGCTAGTTATTTAACCATGAAGCGAGGTTTAAAAACCCACTTTATCTTTTTTAATCTTGGTGGAGCCGCCCATGAAATTGGGGTAAAGCAGGTGGCTTTATACCTGTGGAGACGTTATGGAGCATCTCATCGCGTACAATTTATTGGCGTGCCCTTTGAGAAAGTGGTGACAGAAATTTTTGCATCGACTCATGAAAGCTATATGGGTGTGGTTTTAAAGCGTTTAATGCTAATGGCGGCTGAAAAAATAGCTGATCAAATGGGGATAGATGCACTGGTAACTGGCGAAAGTGTGGCTCAGGTTTCTAGTCAAACCTTGCGAAACTTAGCTTTAATTGACCAAGTATCTAGTAAATTAATTTTACGACCTTTAAGTGTAATGGATAAGCCCCAAATAATGAAAATGGCGGATGAAATAGGCACACGACATTTTGCAGAAAGTATGCCCGAATATTGTGGAGTTATTTCTAAAAACCCAACTACTCATGGTTCTTTTAAGCGTATAGCAAAAGAAGCTGTTAAGTTTAATCAAGAAGTGCTTGATAGAGCGGTGGCAGAGGCGATTGCGATTCCTGTTGATACGATTATTGATGATGTTAATCAAGCGGCATCAGTTGAGGTGGTGGTTAAGCTGAGAGATGAGGTGGTGATTGATATTCGAGCAGAATCTATCGTAGAGGTTAATCCTTTGAGTTTTGCAGAAATTACGATTCCTTTTCACTTATTAAATCAAAAATTTAAAAATTTGGATCAATCGAAAGCTTATGTTCTTTATTGTGAAAAGGGCGTCATGAGTCAATTGCATGCACAATATCTAGTCGACTTAGGCTTTAGTAATGTTAAAGTTTATCGACCAGAGCTTGAGGGTAAATGAAAAATTGTGGACCACGTCCTTCTTCATATCCGCCTAAATATTCTTGAATATTATCCTTGTAGTCTAAGGTATCACCTTCAGAAGAAGGAGGCGACATTTCTGCTAAAAGCTGACGACGTTGTTGGTATAGTTCTTTTGAAGTTCTAAAAAAAAGTTGGTTTTTTTGGACGGTGGAAACATAGTTGACCGTCTCATGTCCAATCATTCTTCTAGCAATAACTTCGACATTATAAAACCATTTGTGTGGGTTTAAGCCGGCTTCGAGTGCCTGGCGTTGCATTTGCCTAACTCTGTTAGGGCCTGCATTATAGGCAGCTAAAGTAAAATTCAGGCTTTCTTCTGCGGTAAATTTGCTGCCAGAAAAAAAATGGTCTCTTAAAAAAGCAAGATATTTAACGCCTGCGTGAATGTTATTTTCTAGCTGATCAATGTTTTGAATATTAATATAAGGTTCATTTGCAGTGGAAGGCTTAACTTGCATAATGCCTACCGCACCACGATGGCTGGTTTTAGAATGGTCAAACAGGGATTCTTGGTAGGCTATAGCGGCAATAAGAAACCAGTCAAAATCATAAAATTCTGCATAGAGTTGAAAATAATGTTCTAAGCAAGGGTCTTTTCCTAACAGGTCGTGGGTTAAAGGCCTTTTAATCCAATAGGTATTTTCAAAGTATTTACTGTAAACAATATTTCCTAAGAGCCTACCTTGTTTGGCGTAGGAGTGAATGAAGCTATTTAGGGAGGCTTTGAGTTTAGGAGTGTTTTTATTAATTGCCCAGCCAATTTTTCCCTCATCATGGAAAATAATATCTTGATGAAGTCGTAAGTTAGGCAGTGCTTTTTGCCAAATTTCTGCAATATGATTATCTGCAATGGTAAGTTGATATATATTGGCATTTACCATATCCAGTAAATCCTCAGATTCTAATAAAGGATCCGCTTGAATAATTTCTATGGGATGTAATCCCTGTTTCCCGAGAATTTGATTGAGTTTGTGTAAATGGATAACATGATTGCTCTGTGCTACTACCACAATTTGTTTGCCAGATAAACCTTCCAGAGTTTTAATTTCTGGAGCAGTTTTGTTTGAAGCTAAAATAACGCGAATATCTTTAATATAAGGGTTAGTAAAGTCTACCATGGCTTCACGTTCAGGGAGAATAGTGATTCCAGCCGCTGCAATATCGCCTTTGCCAGCAATTAATTTATCAATTAATTGCTGAGAAGGTACGGGAATAAAAACCAACTGAGTAAGATAGCGTTGTCTAAGAGGACCGCGATTTAAATAGTTTTCATAGGCCTGCAAAAGATCATGCTCGACACCACGAGCGCCATTTTTAGTAATAAAAAAATTAGTACGATTATAGCTAACCAGTACACGAATAATACGCCTTTCCCGCAGTTGATTTAAGTCTCCCCAGAAAGGTTTTTGAATACGTTTGATGATAGAAAGAGGAATATCTTGCTCTTTAGCCCCTTGTGCTAAACTTGGTGAAAATAAGGCTGCAAAAAATAGAGAGAGCATGGCAATGGTCGTGAATGAGTAAATTATTTGCATTGGAGTATTTTACCTTAAGATCTGATTTAATTAATGTTTTCTTTAAAGCCCAGTATCCAGCTATCTGGTAAGGTATTTATTTGAAAAAAGCATGAAGATTGAAAGAGTATTGAAGAAATTTAATTCCTTAATTTATCAATCGGTTATAATTCGTGCGGATTTATAAAAATTCTTGGGTAAAACCTAAATTCTGTAAGTGCCTGCACATATCTAGCCTAAGCTATTAGTCTGTATAGCAATTTAAAATTCTCACCTATCACAACAAGGATAGGTTAAAGTTTTAAAATTAACTATACGAATCAATGTCTTAACCCGTATATGCACAATCACTTGCAGGATTTAGGTAAAACTCTTAAATGTTTTTATAAAAGCAGGTAGAGATATCAGCCCTTGTTTTTCGTTGACGTTGAATTGAAAATAAATAGCGACTTCGTGAGAGAAATAGGATTATATTTAAGAAGCCTATGATTAAGTAAGAACTTAATAACCGAGATTAGAATTTTACTGAGAAAAAATGTGCTACAAGTTTCGTTAAATGCGTTGTAATAGCTAGCTATTACGTCAAATTTTACGGGAGTTGTAGTGCTTTTTAGCCAGTAAAAAATAATTGGCGGTTGTTAAGTTCTTCCATAAGGAAGTACACAAAAAACCTTTAAAAAAAGAGCAGGGTTTTAGAGAGGTTTTCTTATTAGGTTTGAATGTTTTTACCTATTAAAAACCTCTCAGAATTAAAGAGAAAAGTAATCAAGTGAATGAAGAAAATAAAGTAACAGACCTAGCTGAAAATAGCTTGGAAGCACAAGAAGTTTCAAATACTTCAACAAAAATCATGAATGAAGCAGTCGCAAGTGAAGAAGCTATAGAAAAAACTGCAGAAAAAACCCCAGAAAAAATTATGACTTCTCCGAAAGAGGATGCTCATGCCAGTCGAGAAGCTGAAAGATATGTTAATCCTATTCCAAGTAGGGAGTTTATTTTAGAGCTATTAGAGTCAGAGCAGAAGCCTTTACGCCTTAAGCAAGTCGCGCAACTGCTAGAAGTTGATGATGATGAGCGTTTTGAAGCGCTTTCCCGTCGATTAAAAGCAATGGTTCGGGATCAGCAAATTATTCGCAACCGTCGCGGATGCTTTGCGGTAATTAAAAAAATGGATTTAATTAAAGGTAGGGTTCTGGGTCATGCGGGCGGGTTTGGTTTTGTAATACCAGAAGAAGGCGGGGATGATTTATTCCTGTCTGATGGTGAAATGCATAAAGTTTTTCATGGCGATAAAGTCCTTGCATCAGTCGTTGGTTTAGATAGACGCGGTCGTCAAGAAGGTATGATTGTTGAGGTGATTGAACACACTCACGAAAAAATCATGGGACGGTTGCACTTTGAGGACAGTTTAGCCTGGGTTCAGCCAAATAACAACCGAATTGCACAGGATATTTTTATTCCAAATGATGGCCTTTTGGAGGCGGTAGAAGGGCAAATCGTTTTAGTTGAAATATTGCATAGACCCAATAAACGTACTAGTTCGATAGGTAAAGTTGTTGAAATTATCGGGGACTACTTGTCTCCAGGAATGGAAATTGACTCAGCCATTCATGCATTTGGAATTCCAAATGAATGGGATGAAAGTTTGACCGAGCAACTTGCGACTATTTCCGATGAGTTAATACCTGCAGATTATGAAGGGCGTAAAGATCTTCGTAGTATGAATTTAGTGACCATAGACGGTGAAGATTCTAAAGACTTTGATGACGCTGTTTATGCTAAAAAACGTAAGAAAGGTTGGCGCTTAGTGGTGGCGATTGCCGATGTTTCACATTATGTCCCTGCGAACTCTCCTCTTGACCAAGAGGCTCATAAGCGTGGTAATTCAGTGTATTTTCCGCAACGGGTTATTCCGATGCTGCCAGAAAAATTGTCGAATGGCTTATGTTCTTTAAATCCCCTTGTGGACCGTTTATGCATGGTTTGTGATATGTCAATTGACGAAACTGGCAAGCTTGAAAGAACGCAGTTTTATGATGCAGTGATGAATTCTCAAGCTCGCTTAACCTATAATCAAGTGAATGATATTCTGACAAATGAAGCTAGTGAGCATAGGGAAGCGTTTAAAAATGTTATTCCTGATATTGAAGAGCTGAACTCTCTTTATCAAGTGTTAAAACTTGCACGAGCAGAGCGTGGTGCATTAGAGTTTGAGACCACAGAAACTCGTATTGTATTTGATGATGAGCGTAAGATTGAAGAAATTGTACCGGTAGTACGTAACGATGCTCACAAATTAATTGAAGAGTGTATGTTAATGGCTAATGTGGCGACGGCTCGTTATCTAAAATATCACAAGTTACCCATGTTATACAGAGTGCATGATCGACCGACTGAGGCAAAGTTAGACAGTCTGAGAACTTTTCTTGGAGATTTTGGAGTTCAATTAGGAGGAAGGGAAGAGCCTACCGCTCTTGATTTTGCAGCGGTTGCAGAGGCTGTAAAGGGGCAACCCTATCAACATCTGGTGCAAACAGTATTGTTGAGAAGCATGAAGCAAGCGGTTTATTCACCAGATAATAAAGGTCACTTCGGCTTAAATTATGAGCATTATGCTCACTTTACCTCGCCGATTCGTCGTTATCCTGATTTACTAATTCATAGAGCGATTCGTTACGTGTGGACAAAGCTTCCTGCTGAAGAATTTTCTTATTCAGAAAGTGAAATGATATCCTTCGGGCAACACTGTTCTGATATGGAGCGTCGTGCCGATGAAGCTACCCGTGATGCGGTTACTTTCTTGAAATGTGAGTATTTGTCACATCGTTTAGGAGATGAATATGATGCGGTGATTACTGCTGCAACTAACTTTGGTTTGTTTGTAGAGTTAGAGCCGTTATATGTTGAAGGTCTGGTACATATCACCGAGTTAGGAGAGGACTATTTCCACTATGATAATGCTCGTCACTGTTTAAAAGGCGAGCGAACGGGTAAGGTTTATCGTTTAGGTGATAAAGTAAGGGTTCAAGTTGCCCAAGTAAATTTAGATGATCGTAAAGTTGATTTAAGATTTATTTCGACAGAAGAAACTGTTGAAGAATCTGGTAATGTAGATGAAGAAAGTTCAGCGACAGAAGAGCCTAAAAAGAAACGTCGTTCACGTAATTATCAGCGTAAAGGGCGTGGTAGAAATAATCGTAACCGTTCAAAGTCTTCTGAGTCTGCCGAGTCTTCTGGTAATTCTTCTCCAACGGATTCAAAATGAAGCAAGAACAAATATTTGGTTTGCATGCGGTAGAAAAATTTTTAAAACAATCTCCCCATCTTATTTATAACTTGGTGTTTGAAAAAGGTCCTATGAACAAGCGACAACAAAGCTTGCAGAATCAAGCTAAGAGTCTAGGGGTTAATTGTAGTTTTGAAACCAAAAAATTTTTTAATCGTTATGAAGGTCTTCACCAAGGTGTGATTGCTACGGTTGCCAAACAAGCAGATTTAACAGAAGTAGACTTGTTGAGTATTTTTGAGAAAGCAACCAAACCGTTGTTTCTGTTTTTAGATGAAGTGCAAGACCCCCACAATCTAGGAGCTATTTTAAGAACGGCTGATGCAACGGGAGTAGATGCGGTGATTATCCCAAAGCATAATTCTGTTGGCATGAGTGCAGCGGTGCGCAAAGTGGCGTCTGGGGCGGCAGAAACGGTGAAGTTAATTGTTGTTAACAATTTATCACGAACCTTAAAAGAAATGCAACAGGCGGGTATGTGGATGGTCGG
The DNA here is from genome assembly GCA_964601165.1 of uncultured Piscirickettsiaceae bacterium. Taxonomy (GTDB): domain Bacteria; phylum Pseudomonadota; class Gammaproteobacteria; order Thiomicrospirales; family Thiomicrospiraceae; genus Thiosulfativibrio. The sequence continues at coordinate 10,109 of CAZRMK010000061.1, forward strand.
GCTAACAGGAGATACCGAGCAAACAATTTATCAAATGGATTTTAAAGGAGCAACAGGTTTAGTGATGGGGTCTGAAGGTTCAGGGCTACGTAAACTTACCAGAGAAAACTGTGATTATATTGCATCTGTTCCAATGGTAGGGGCCGTTGAAAGCCTTAATGTCTCTGTTGCTGCGGGAGTAGTGCTGTATGAGGCTTATCGCCAGCGTTGTTTAGAATCTTATTAAATCAGATCTTGTTTTACCTAAATCCTGCAATCACTTGCAGGATTTAGGCTTTAAGGAAAAACTTAATAACTGATTGAAATTCTGCGTGGACTTCTAGCCCATCAATTCTAGGCATGTGTTGCAGTCAATAGCTAACTATTACTGCAAAATGATGCCTTGATGCTGAAAACTTGGCGTTGCCAGAATTTCAATCAGTTATTAAGTTCTTCCTTAAGTAAATATTGCCATTTTTTGCAATTCTAATTGGTACTTCTACCAAGAAATCATTTATACAAGGGCCTTCAACGCATTCTCCATCTTCAATATTAAAAAAGGCTTCGTGCACAGAACATTTTAGAGTCTTTTTAAATGGATTAACATCAATCTTATAAGCGTCTGTTAAGGGTACGTCTTGGTGAGGGCAGTTATTTTCATAAGCCTTGATTTCTTCTTCAAATTTAATTAATACTATTTCAAAAGGGTGTTCGTCTGTTTTAGCAATAAAAGTTTTGGCATTAGTGATTTGTTTTATATTGGCAAGAGGCTGTTTGGCTTTAATTGGAGTAAGTAGATTATCTAATCCACGCTGTTGGCATTTTCTGGCTGCTAGTTCAGTCCCAGCTTTAACGGCATCTTTAAGGGATAATTCTTGTATTAGTGCATGTATTACCCCAGCATTAAAAGTATCTCCAGCAGCTAAAGTATCAATAATTTTGGGTAATTTATGGGCAGGTTGGTGGTGTATTTTGCCAGCAGGCGTCATAAACCATGCTCCTTCTTGCCCCCAAGTACAAATAAGTGAAGATTTAGGTGCTAGTTGTTTTACATTATTTAGTAATTCTAATGCAGAAGAATATCCTTTTTGTTTGGCATAGTGGTGTGAAAAAAAAATGACATTAGCCAAAGAAAAAAGTAGCTCAATGTCGGGACGGTTTTTTTCAACCTCTAAAGAGATGGGTTGCTGGGTTAAGAAGGTTTTGGCGATATTAAGCATACCTGGTAAGTTATCCATATTTCGAGATTCAAAATGTAGCCAATCAAAATCTTCCACCTCAATTTTAGCAAAATGATCAAAGCTAACTTCTGGTAAGTTTCGGTAATGAACGATGGTTCGAGAGGCATTTTCTTTATTTAGACTAATATAAGAAGTGGGGGTTTCGCCTTGAATAAAATATTGGATAAATTCAGTAGAAATTTGCTGGGATTTTAAACTTTTTTCTAAAGTTTTTGCCACTTTATCTTCTCCTAAAGTACAGCAAATAGCAGTCTCATGTTTGAGTTGAGAGAGAATATAAAGCGTATTTGCAACATTACCTCCTATTTGAGATAGTTTTTGTCTCGCTCTAACTTCAGAATCTTCTTGGGGGTAATTTGGTATTGATAGGATAGTATCTAGTACGCAATTTCCTATGCCTAAAATTTTTGCCATGCTAAAGGCTCCTTTTTTATATTGTTTTTTGCCAAACATGGGCGTTTTAGGCTCTTCTCCGCCATTATGACAAAAAAGGGATATTAAAGCACCATTTAA
>CAZRMK010000062.1:0-11779 GCA_964601165.1 uncultured Piscirickettsiaceae bacterium
GACTTCTATCCATGTTTTACCGCCGAATAATGGTACATCTCGTATTCGTTTTGTCTTTAGTTGAACAATGCTACCTCGCTCTCTTGTCTGTGGGTTTATGGGGTTAAATCGATGATCTCTACGACACTGTATGATTGCGTCATTAGAGTCTTCTTCAATTTTAAACCCTTTGACACATTGCCCTGTAAATCCTAGAATAGCACTTGGGATATTAAGCATATATTACCTACCTTATTATAAAGTCGTTGAAAGCCTTATGTATCGTAGGTTAAATGGTGCTTTAATATCCCTTTTTTGTCATAATGGCGGAGAAGATCCAAGAATTATTCAAAGTTGAGCTCAAAGCCGATGTTAGCTAAGTGTTCTGCTTCAATACTTAAATCTAGATTGGTAAGTGGATGGTTGTCGAGCCAGTTTTTTTGAAACTTTAAATGAATGTTATGTTCTTTTTCTATGAAAATCTCAGGAAAAAGGCTTTCATTTTCATGACCTCTGTGAATACGTACCGCTAAACGTAATAGAATAGTTAGGTAGGGCAGTTGTTCTTGATGTTTTTTGGGAAGATTTGAGAAGGATTCTTGTAAAAATTTCCCGCGGTGATTAAGTGTTATGACTGCCAGTATTTGTTTTTCTTGTTGAGAAAAACCAGCTAAATCAGCATGTTCTATAATGTAAGAGCTATGGTGTCGATAGCGTTTGTAACTTAATGCAATACCTACCTCATGGATTTTTGCCGCCCAGTTTAAGAGTTTTCGATAGTTGTAGTCAGGATTGTCTAGTGGCCATGAAGGCAGGGCTTGATCATAGAAGTTTAAAGCCGTTTCAGCAACATCATCAGCTTGCTTTATATCGACTTTCATCCACTGTTGCATGGCTGTAATACTGGTTTCACGAGCGTCTCTAGAGTGTAATCTACCTAGAGTGTCAAAAATAAGCCCTTCACGCAAGGCGTTGATAGAAATGTGCATGACGTTAATATTTAGAACTTTAAAGCTTGCCATTAGGATGGCTAAACCCCCTAATAAAACTGGGGTACGTTCTTCTTTTAGACCTTTAATATCAGCTTTTTCAACTGAGCCAGCGGCAATAAGTTTGTTACTAAGTGATTGCATACCTTCTAGTGTAATGCCTTTTTTACTCCATTTATTTTCTTCAAGTATACTTCCGATGGCTTTAATTGATCCAGAAGCTCCTATAGCGGTATCCCAGCTTAATTCTTTAAGTTTTTGGTAATGAGGATGTAATATTTGGCGGCAATGGGTAATTGCTTTGTTTAAGGAGCTTTCGTGAATTTTATTTTGAGCAAAAAATAATTGAGAGACGCTAACGCAGCCCATTTCTGTTGAGGTAAGATGATCATTAGAAAAGTGTTTACCAATAATGTATTCAGTACTGCCTCCTCCAATATCCATAACCAGTCTTTGTTCATTATTCTCGGGTAATCCATGGGATACTCCTAGGTAAATGAGGCGGGCTTCTTCTTGTCCTGCAATGATTTCTACTTCATGGTTGAGTGCTTTTTTAGCAGCCTTTAAAAAGTCACGGCTGTTTTTAGCATTACGCAAGGTATTGGTTCCTACCGCACGTACTTGGTGGTAAGGGATATGTTTAATGAGTTGTCCAAATCTTTCAAGACAGTCTATACCTCTTTCAAAGGCTTCTGCAGTGAGATAGTTTTTTTTATCTAGACCTGAACCTAGTCTTATGGTTTCTTTATGCTTGTCTATAACTTGCATTACCCCGTGTACTTCACGGGCAATAATCATGTGAAAACTATTAGACCCTAGATCAATAGCGGCATAAATATTTTGTTCTGAGTTGTCTGTCATGGGAATTATTTATTTTTAAATTGAAGAAGTTGGATTATTTTACCGTAAAAACAGCTCTTTAAGTGCTTCCTTAAGAGTATTTATCAATTAAGAAGTTTTGGGAGCTGAAAGGTTTTTGCCCCTCTTTTATAGTTTTTGGAAGATAGGTTCCATCAGGTTGCAGTATCCAAGCACCGATATTGTCTTCAAGGTAGATGGCAAGCCCTTCGGTATAAACCTGCTGAAAGCATTCAGGATCTAAAATTGGGAAACAGGTTTCTACCCTAGAAAGCAGGTTACGACTCATCCAGTCGGCACTGGAACAGAAAATTTCAGGAGAATCGGGACTATTTTCAAAATAATAGATTCGATGATGCTCTAAAAAGCGTCCGATAACACAGGTGACGGTAATGTTTTCAGAGAGACCCTTTACTCCTGCTCTTAAACTACAGATGCCGCGAATAATTAAATCAATTTTAACTCCTGCTTGTGAGGCTTCATAGAGTGCATCGATTATAGTTTGTTCTTGTAAACCATTCATTTTGGCAATGATTCTAGCGGGCTTGCCAGCACGGGCGTGTTTAGCTTCGCGTTGAATTTTTTCAATCATGCTTGAAAGTAAAGTAAAAGGCGACTGTAGCAATAGCTCTAAATTATTGGTATCACCTAAGCTGGTGAGTTGTTGAAAAATTTTAGCCACATCACGACCTATAGCGGGATTGGCAGTAAATAGACCAAAGTCGGTATAAAAACGGGTAGTTATATGGTGATAATTCCCTGTCCCTAAGTGAACAAAGTGGCATAGCTTGTCTCCTTCACGACGTACCACTAGAATCATCTTGGAATGGGTTTTGTAACCGACTACACCATAGACAACATGAACCCCAGCATCTTGTAAACGGTTAGCTTGAATAATATTATTGTCTTCATCAAATCTTGCGCGTAGTTCAACTACAGCGGTTACTTCTTTACCATTTTTAGCGGCTTTCTCAAGGGCGTTAATAATATCTGATTTTTCTCCAGTTCGGTAAAGAGTCATTCTAATGGCTAGTACATTAGGGTCTTTAGCCGCTATTTGCAAAAATTCAATAACTGGTGCGAATGAGTCGTAAGGGTGATGTAAGAGGATGTCTTTTTTCTTAATGCGTTCTAATAAAGATGCAGGTTTTTTATTTTTTTGAAAAAATCGTAACGAACCAAATTTATTTTTTTTGACGAGAGGGTTTCTTTGATTATAGGGTACAAATAATAAATCTGGACGGTCTATTAAATCAGGGATCGCATTGAGACGATGTAAGTTAACCGGACCACAAACTTGATAAAGTTGTTGTTCATTCATATCAAATTGATCGAGCAGATATTGATACATGTTTTTAGGACATTGATCAGACACTTCTAAGCGGATCGCCCCGCCATAATGACGACTAGAAAGCTCACCTTGTAAGGCACTCATAATATCATCAATTTCTTCTTCATCAATGAACATGTTGGTGTTACGAGTAAGTCTGAATTGGTGGCAACCAGTGACCGTCATTCCAGGAAAAAGATAAGAGACATTGGCGTGTAGGATTGAAGAGAGAAAGACAAAATCATTGTCTCCATCTGTTGCATCTTTAGGAAGCTTAATAAGCCTTGGTAAGGAGCGGGGGACTTGAACAATGGCTAAACCATTGGAGCGTCCAAAGGCATCTTGTCCTTCTAGCGAGACAATAAAATTTAAACTTTTATTGAGTACACGAGGAAATGGATGCGATGGATCTAATCCCATCGGGCTAAGAACAGGCTGTAAAGATTGGGTGAAATAATTATGTAACCATTCTTGTTGTTTTTTAGTCCAATGAGTACGACGTAAAAAGCGAATTCCTTGTTTTTCTAAGGCTGGAATTAAAATGTGGTTAAGAGTGGAATACTGGTCTTCTACTATCTCTTGAGCTAGTTTAGATAGGATTTTAATAGCTTCAATAGGGGCAAGGCTGTCAGGTTTAGTTCTAGCAAGGGGAACTTCAGTTAGTTCGTACATGCTTGCCATACGAACTTCAAAAAATTCATCCATATTGGAGCAGGAAATACATAAAAATTTTAACCGTTCTAGTAATGGAATGGTTTCATTTTTTGCTTGGGCAAGCACACGGCGATTAAACTCAAGCAAGCTTTGTTCTTGATTGATATAAAGAGGTTTATTTGTGAGAGAATCTGTTGTCATGGATGCAACTTAACTAATTAGGTATATTTTAATTACCCTTATTCTATATCATCAATCATAGTATTAGGGAAAATTATTTTTTGTTTATATGCGGATCTTTGGGTGGAACAGGATCTACTCCACCAGGATTGGCAGGATGGCAACGTAAGATGCGTTTGATACTTAACCATAAGCCATAAATAATGCCGTGTGTTTGCAGTGCTTCTAATGAGTAGTGGGAACAGCTAGGGTAAAATCGACAACGTGGGCCTAATAAAGGGCTAATAAACCATTGATAAAACTTAATAATAGCAATGAAAAACCATTTTATGGGGTTTAAGTATAGGAGTTTATCAATCATTTAGAGAGTAGTTGGTTGTTGTTGTGCAAGTTTTTTGTTGTGCTCTAAAATCCATTTTTCTAGATCATTAACAGGCAGTGGAGGGCTAAAATAGTAGCCTTGAATAAGGTCACAGTTTAAATTTTTAAGAAAATGTAATTGTTCGGCAGTTTCTACCCCTTCGGCAACCACAAACATGTTTAGACTATGCGCCATTTGAATAATGGCATTACAGATAGAAGCATCTTCTTCGTCAAAAGGCAGACCGTCGATAAAAGACTTATCAATTTTAAGGACGTTAATAGGGAAGCGTTTTAAGTAACTTAAAGAGGAGTAGCCTGTACCAAAATCATCAATGGCAAGGGATAGGTCTTTTTCTCGAAAGCTTTTAAAAATATTGATATTTTTATCAGCATTTGACATGGCAGAACGTTCAGTTAGCTCAATTTCTAATAATTTTGCAGGAACTTTAACGGCGGTTAAAAGTTGACTTATTTGTGAGCCAAAATTTTCTTGACCTAGCTGTTGTGGGCTGATATTAATCGCAATACGCAGATTTTTATAAGGGGTATTTTGCCAGAGTTTTAGTTGAGATATTGCTTCTTGGATAACCCAGTCACCAATTTTAAGAATTTGTCCAGAATCTTCGGCAATTTGAATAAATTGGTCGGGGGGAATAAAGCCTAATTTGGCACTATTCCAGCGTAATAAGGCTTCTACACCAATTACTGATAAGGTCTCAGATTGTATTTGAGGTTGATAAACCAAGCTAAATTCATGGTTTTGAATAGCTGTTCTCAAGTGTTTTTCGATTAGCAATCTGCGAGAAAGATTCTCTTCCATATCCGTGTCATAAATAGCGTAGGTATTTTTGCCCTGTACTTTCGCTTGATACATGGCAGTGTCTGCATACCTGAGGAGGGTGTCTAAGGTTGTGCCATGTGTTGGAGCTAGAGCAATTCCAATGCTGGCAGAAATTTGAATTTCATGTTCACCAATATGGATAATTTCTTCAACCTGTTTTAGAATTCTTAAAGCAGTCTTTATGGTATTTTCAAAAGAAATGTCATGTAAATAGAAAATAAATTCATCACCACCAAAGCGGCAAAGATGAGTTTGCTGATCTCTTGATCGGGTTGAATGGGAGAATCTTTGGGCGATTATTTTTAGTAATTTATCTCCTGTTGTATGCCCTAAAGAATCATTAACACGTTTAAAGCCATCTAAATCAATAAAGAGTAAAGAGGAATCTTTTATTGGTTTAAGCTGTAAAGTTTTTTCAACATGCTGTGAAAAATAGGTGCGGTTTTCTAGACCAGTTAAAGCGTCATAGTAGGCGAGTTGATGAATTTTATTTTCATGACGTTTCTTTTCAGAAATATCTTCTATATAGAAAGCAATTTCAATTTTATCTTTAACTTCTAATTTAGAAATGGATATTTTGCAATCGATTAAAGCTTTATTTTGTTTTGCAAGCTGGGTTGTCCACTGGGCGCTAAAGTCTAAGTTTTGAAAATCATCAACTAAGAGGTTACTTTCGGTGTGGACAGAGTCAAAAATCAATGCTTGAATTTTTTGCTCAATAGCCTTTGTTTTGCGATAACCAAATAATTTAACTGCCATTGAGTTCCAGTGACTAATTTTACCTTTATCGCTGGTAATAATAATGGCTTGGTGGGAGTTTTGTAACAGCTCTTGTTGGCGACGTTGCTCTATTTTAATTTCTTCAAAGTACCTTTGTGTAAATAGTAGAGTTAAAAAGATTGTAAAAAAGAGAAGACTAGTAAAAACACTCCAGAAAAGAAGAGCAATTAGGTTAAAGTCTGACCAATGAATTGGCATCGATAGGGTTAGAAAAATAGTTGAGTCATTAATATCAAACTGTACTTTTTGTTTAAGGGTAAAAGTGTGTTCGATTGGCTGAGAAGTTGGTAGCTTTAAATATTTAACAGAATTGACGCGTAAGAGGATGCTCAGAGGAGGAATAGAATAACTTTGCTTTGCTAACTGGCTTATGGTTTTAGCAATATCTGTGATATAAAAAAAATAGTGCAAGGAAGCGTGTGGCTGACCAAGATTATCGGGCGTTACTTTAGCATAAAATGATAACAAGTAAGGTCGGTTGTCATCTAAAAAAAGGATAGGTTGAGGAAAGTTTGTTTGTAATAACTCTTTGAATTTGTGATCAAATCTAGCAATAGTTGATATGTCTTGTCCAAGAAAGGTTTGCACTAGGGGGGTGAAAGGTAAGACCTTATTAATAACGATAGAAGTGTTTCCTAGAGGTTGCATGCTAGATGTAAAGGGTGTTACTCTAAATGATTCGTAGCCTTGGTTAAACATGGTTTTTTGTAATTTAATGATTTGTGTATTGGGGATTTTGATCGCATGCCCAATAGCCACGAGACCGATTGCGTGTTGATCTGCGGTAAGTGCTTCTAACGTGCTATAGACAACCTTAGATTCTGCTTGATCAAGCAAGTTGCTTAGGGTTTCAAGAGTATGGTGTTTTTTATAGATTTCCTTGTAGATAGCTTGTGTAAATTTCGTAGATTCTTGGTTGATTTGTTCAAGGTTAGCAAAATGTTGTAGGGTAATTTGAGTCATTAAGCTCAGAGAGAAAATAATTATAGCCACAATTATAAGTAATTTTTTTTGTGACTGTAGAAACTCTAAAGAGGAGTTCATTATAATCCGCTTTTAGAAGGGACTAAGCTATGAATGGAGCGAAATTCATTGCCTAGAAATAGTGGTGTGTGATGTTGTAGCAATTTAGGATTATACCAGTAATTAAAGTTGCGGTTAGGAACTACTGGGATATCGCTAGGAGAGGTGGAGTTTAAGATTGCTGTTGTTGCCATGCCTGCCCATTTTCCTTGCTCTTTAGGGCATTTGGTGCTTCCTAAAATGGCATAAGGTAATAGACTGTAATCTAAAGCGATAGTAAGCTTTTTGGTATGCTGTTGGACAAAGGCTAAGTTTTTGGCAGAGTTCCATTCGGGCAGAGCATCAATATCTCCCAATAAAATAAAATTGACATTTGGATCTTGATTAAGTTCTAAAAAACGAGCTCGCCATTCTACTTCTGTAAAGGTTCTGTGGGTAGAACTTCGAAGATGGTACTTTAGTATACTTTGGTGAAAGGAGGAGATAGCTTTTTTTTCAGAGGTTCCGTGACTAGTTAAGTAAGTCATGTGAGTAGCTCCAGGCTTTAAGGCAAATAACATTTCAAATAGGTGTGGAAAGTTTATGCGTTCTAGCATGCCTGTTGTATTACTATAAGGTAGTAGATAGTTAGCCCCTGTTTCATTAACACCTATAAATACTGCAGGAATATTATGGTTGTTAAAATAAGGCATAAGCACATACTTAATGGCATTGTCGTCCGAAAAAATTAGGATATCAGGTTGCAGATTATCAATAAAAGATTTAGCTTGTTGTCCAATAGTGATTAAGGTTTCTGTTTGTCTTATTTGTTTGGTGTTCATGTAAAAGGTTCTAAGTTGACACACGTCTTTTAGAACGGGAGATAATCCTTGCATAATCCCTTTTTGCCAGGATAAATCTTTGGTATAGGAAGAAATGTAGGCACAAATAGGAAGCTTAACTTCTTCTGCAAAAGCTTTATTTGCTCCTACCAGCCCTATGGATAAGATTAGAAGCGGTAAAATAAATTTTATTTTCTTGAAAATAAGGATATTAAATTTAGGCATATATTTGGTTTATTTTTATGAGATTTTTACTGATCATTGTACACCATCTTAACTTGTGAATGAAAAATGAAAAATAGTTAATTTTAAATTTTTTGTAGGCAATATCAGTGTATGGAACTGTGCGGGATAATTCTTTGTTGACAAACCCTGAGTAGGGGGAGTAAGGTTTCTTAGTAAAACTAATTAGAGGAGTTTAATTTTATGTCAGATGTATTTATTGGTCGTCAACCTATTTTAGATAGGAGTATGAAAATTTTTGCTTATGAACTACAGTTTCATCAAGGGCTTAATCCTAATAAAGAAACGGTTGCAGCAACCGCGGCATTAATTCAAAAAACTCAAGAAGAAATTGGTTTTGGGGCTATTGTTGGTAAGCATACAGCCATGATAAAGTTGCCAAAAGATTTAATTAAAGTGGGTGCTTTACCTTGTTTTGATGCAGAACAGCAGGTTATTTTAGAGATTCCTAATGATGTTACGGGTAATGTTGAGGTTTTGAAAAATCTTAAAGAATTAAAAAATTCAGGCTCTTCTATTGCATTAGATAATTATATTGATGATGATTCCAGTATTAAACTAGCCTCTATTAGTGATTTTGTTAAGGTGGATGTTGAGAATAATACAGAAATAAAATTAAAAAAAATGATTGACGGTCTTCATATTCGAAAAATTAAGGTTGTTGCGGATAAAGTTGAAACTGAAGAAATGTTTAATTATTTGAAAAAGCTAGGTTTCGATTTTTTTCAAGGATATTTTTTTACCAATCCTATTATTAACAATAAAAAATTGTCGGGTAGTAAATTAACTTTGTTGCAATTAATGGCTAAAGTAAATCATCCTGAAACAGAGTTTTATGAGCTTTCAAAAATTATCAGTCAAGATGTGTCTCTTAGCCATAAATTGTTAGTAGCAGTTAATAATCCCGCATCGATGATTCCAATTAAAGTAGAAAGCGTTGCGGATGCTTTAAAATATATGGGTTTAAAGCGTTTAAAGTTTTGGGTGAATATGCTAATGCTTTCTAGTATGGAAGATGTTCCACAGGAATTGTTAATTACTTCATTAATGCGGGCTAATTTTTGTGAAAAATTAGCTGAAAAGTCGGGGCATGTTCATGATAAAGATACTTATTTTTTGGTAGGACTTTTTTCTAATCTAGGGGCGTTTTTCCGTTATCCCATTGAAAATATTTTAGATGAAATGCCTCTTACTGAGAATATAAAGGAGGCTTTAATTGATAAAAAAGGCTCAATGGGTGAAGCATTAAAATGTTTAGAGATTTTGGAGCGTGCCGATATTTCTGTCATCTCATTAAACTATGAAGGGCTAGGCATTTCTGAAATAGGGAATATTTTTATGGAATCTTCTGCATGGGCGCAACAAGTCATTCAAGAGTAGTTTGTTTAAAATAGATTTCATGAGTAAAGCCAATCTATGTCTTGGTTTTATTGGGTTAGGGGTTTAAAAAATGGAGAAAAAAGCATGGTGATGCAGTCAACTAATCCCGCAACAGGTAAAGTTTTTGCTTCTTTTGATACTTGGGAAGATGATGTTTTGCAAGAAGTGTTAACTCAAGTTAGTTATGGTTGTAGCGATTGGGCAAAATTAACCCCGCTTAAAGATCGTTGCTTGTTATTAGAGCGTTTAGCCGAGGTACTGCGTGATGAACAGGAATTGCTGGCAGAGTTAATTACTTTGGAAATGGGAAAATTGTATAGCGAAGCCTTAGCTGAAATTGAAAAATGTGCTGTTTTGTGTGAGTTTTATGCAGAGAAAGCAGCAGAAATGTTGGCGGATGAAGTTATTGAAACCGAAGCAAGTCGTAGTTATGTAGCTTATTTACCTTTGGGTGTGATTTTGGGAGTAATGCCATGGAATTATCCTTTTTGGCAGGTTTTTCGTTTTGTTATTCCGGCTATTACCGCAGGAAATTTAACTGTTGTAAAACATGCTTCTAATGTTCCGCAATGTGCTTTAGCAATAGAGGAGGTATTTAGAAAAGCAGGTTATCCTGATGGAGTTGTTACTAATTTAATGATTTCATCTAGCCAGGTTGAGCAAGTTATACAGCACCCCAGTGTGCAAGGGGTGGCTTTAACAGGTAGTGAGGCAGCAGGTCGTCAGGTAGCGAGCATTGCAGGCAGAGAGTTGAAAAAAACGCTTTTAGAGTTAGGAGGGTCAGACGCTTTTATTATTTTAGAAAATGCAGATATAAAAGCTGCGGTTGCAGGTGCGATGATCAGTCGTTTTATGAATGTTGGGCAAAGTTGTATTGCCGCGAAGCGTTTTATTGTTGATTTGTTTATTGCTGATGATTTTATTGCAAGCCTTAAAAGTGCAATAGAAAGTGATTTTGTTGCTGGTGATCCGATGAAATCCGAGACAACTCTGGCTCCGATGGCTCGTCAAGATCTGCTAGATGAATTACATCAGCAGGTTATGAAATCGGTTGAATTAGGGGCAACCTTAGTTATCGGAGGTTACCAGCTAGATAGAGCAGGCTGTTATTATGCCCCGACTATTTTGACTGATATTACCAGTAATATGCCAGCTTTTAATGAGGAGTTTTTTGGTCCGGTGGCGATTGTGTTGCAAGCTTCAGAACCAGCCCATGCCTTAGGTTTAGCTAATGCAACAGATTATGGTTTGTCAGGCTCGGTTTGGAGTAATGATATTACAACGGCTGAAACTATTGCTAGAGGAATGGAGTCGGGAGCTACTTTTATTAATCACTTTAGCTTTTCTGGTCCAAGAATGCCTTTTGGAGGGGTTAAAAATTCGGGTTATGGTCGAGAATTATCGTCGCATGGTATTCGAGAATTTACTAATGTGAAATCTGTGTGGATTAAGTAGAGAATATTTGCCATGAACTTGCTTTGGAAAACCTTGTTTGACTTAAAAGAACCTTCAATTCTTATCCGTTTGTTTATTCCTTTCGCAGTGGGTTTGGTTTTAGTGTCTTTGTTGGGTTATGGGTTTTTTGGATTATTTTTAGCCAGCGAAATGTTTATATACAGTACTGTTGTGCAAGATTTTCAGGCGTGGGAACTACAAGCAGAAGCGACAGTGGGTGCGATTCCTTTGGTGGGAGGGCTGCTTTTATGGTTTATTGGTTTGGCAACCATCGTGATAATTACGTTGTTAAGTATTATTTTAGGAAGCTATCTGGTTTTGCTGTTTGCAATGATTATCACAGGGTTTATGACCGATACTTTGATAAAGGCGGTGCATGATAAACACTATCCGCATCTAAACTATGAAGGGCATGGTTCATTTGTCGATATGACGTGGAAGTTGGTTAGGTTTGGTGCTTTGATGTTACTAGTATTTTTAGTTACTTTACCATTATTTTTTATTCCGTTGATTAATATTGTGTGGTTTTGGATTTTAGGATATTTATTTTTTCGTTATGCAATAGTGCTGGATGTTGGGCAAGTTATTTTGCCTATGAAACAATTTGAAGAGTTAAAATCTGTATCTAATTGGGAGCCGAGTATTGCGGTGGCTATTTTATTTAGTTTAAGTATTTTTCCTTTTGTAAGCTTTTTTATTCCCATCTTAGCGGTTATAGCATTGTCGCATTATTATTTTGCACAGCTTGCATTGACTCAGCCTATTGTAGTTCAAGAAGAAGTTAAAAAACTGCCCTTAAATGTCTGATAGAGAAAATGCTATTACTTCTTGAGACCTTTGCATAATTCATCATTCTCCCTGCTCAAATTGGTAAAATAACAGC
>CAZRMK010000063.1:0-11480 GCA_964601165.1 uncultured Piscirickettsiaceae bacterium
ATCATATCCAAGATTGGGTGCTAGCCAAGTTTCGGTTTTTGCAATGCTCCAATTACGCCTTACAGCATAGTCTTCTACTTGGTCTCTGCCAATAGAACCTATACCAAAGTAACGCGAATTAGGGTGAGAGAAATAAGTTCCTGAAACTGCCGCGGTTGGAATCATGGCAAAGCTTTCGGTAATGTGTAGCCCGATGGCTTCATCGGGTTTAATTAGTTGCCATAAAGTACCTTTTTCAGTATGGTCAGGACAGGCTGGGTAACCAGCTGCTGGACGAATGCCTTGATAACGTTCTTTTATTAATTCTTCGTTAGTTAATTTTTCATTTGAGGCATATCCCCAGTCTGATTTACGCACAATTTCGTGTAGATTTTCGGCAAAAGCTTCGGCAAAACGATCTGCCAAGGCTTTTAGCATAATTGCTTCATAATCATCAAAGTTTTTCTCAAAACCTTCGATATGTTCGTCAATTCCTATTCCTGCGGTTACGGCAAAGAAACCTATGTAATCTTTTATGCCGGTAGCAACGCCCTCTATTTCTTTGGGAGCAATAAAGTCTGCTAAGCAGTTATTAGCTCCACCACGTTTTTTTTCAGCTTGTTGGCGTAGGTGGTGAAATTTATATAATACTTGGCTACGAGTTTCATCACTATAAACTTCAATATCATCGCCTACTCGATTGGCAGGATAGAAGCCATAAATTGCTTTAGCGGTTAACCATTTTTCAGCGATAATTTTTTTTACCATATCTTGAGCGTCGGCAAATAGCTTGGTTGCAGCTTCGCCAACCACTTTATCTTTAAGAATACGTGGATATAAACCGTGTAGTTCCCAAGCTTGAAAAAAAGGTGACCAGTCAACTCTTTCTAACAGTTTCTCTAAAGGAAAGTTTGCTAGTACTTTGGTGCCTATAAAAGTGGGCTTAATTGGGGTGTAATCTTGCCAGTCTTGTTGGGGGATTGAGGGGTTTTCACGGGCTTTATTGATGGAGATTCGTTTGACTTGTTTCGCTCTAGCCTTGCGTTCTTCGCGTAAATTTTCATATTCAGTACGGATTTTGGTTGCAAAGTTGGCTTTTAAGTCTCTAGAAATTAAGCTTTGTGCTACTCCAACAGCCCGTGAGGCATCTTTAACATAAACCACGGGGTGATTGTATTTAGGTTCAATTTTAACCGCTGTATGTGCTTTAGATGTGGTAGCTCCGCCAATCAGTAACGGCAAGTCCATGTTGCGTTCTTGCATGAGCTTAGCAACATTAACCATTTCTTCTAGAGAGGGGGTAATTAAACCTGAAAGACCGATAACATTTGCTCCCCGCTCAATTGCGGTATCTAAGATTTTTTCGGCAGGTACCATTACTCCTAAATCTATGACTTCAAAATTGTTGCATTGTAAAACTATGCCCACAATATTTTTACCTATGTCATGAACATCACCTTTTACGGTTGCCATCACAATTTTACCTTGTACTCGTCCACTATCTTTTTCAGCCTCTAAAAAAGGATCAAGGTAGGCAACGGCTCGTTTCATTACTCGTGCAGATTTTACCACTTGCGGTAAAAACATTTTTCCTGAACCAAATAAATCTCCTACCACGTTCATGCCATCCATTAATGGTCCTTCGATAACATTGATGGGGGCAGGACCTAACTTTACCCGTGCTTCTTCAGTATCTTCTTCGATAAAATCGGTAATGCCTTTTACTAGGGAGTGTTCTAGACGCTTTTCAACGGTATTTTCTCGCCAAGTTAAATCAGATTCTTTACTAGCAACTGTACCGTCGCCACGAAATTCAGCGGCGACATCAAGCAGGCGTTCACCCGCTTCGGGATCAGTGTTTTGAATGACATCTTCAACCGCTAAACGTAGTTTTTCAGGCAGGTCATCGTAAATGGACATTTGTGCAGCATTGACAATTCCCATGTCCATGCCTTCTTTAATTGCATGGTATAAAAATACTGAATGAATTGCTTCACGAACTGGATTGTTGCCTCTAAATGCGAAGGAAACATTGGAAACTCCTCCTGAGATTTTGGCAAAAGGTAAATTTTCTTTAATCCAAGTGACGGCATTAATAAAGTCTAAACCATAGTTATTGTGCTCTTCAATACCAGTTGCGACGGCAAAAATATTAGGATCAAAAATAATATCTTGTGGTAAAAAGTTAACTTTTTGCGTTAATACTTCATAAGAGCGTTGGCAAATTTCAATTTTCCTCTCTAAAGTATCAGCCTGTCCATCTTCATCAAACGCCATTACAATGGCAGCCGCACCATATTTTTTAACCAGCTTAGCATGTTCAATAAAGGCGGCTTCGCCTTCTTTTAATGAAATGGAATTAACAATTCCCTTGCCCTGAATACATTTTAGTCCAGCTTCAATCGCTTCCCATTTAGAAGAATCGACCATAATAGGTACGCGAGAAGCATCGGGTTCTGAGGCAAGTAAATTTAAAAATTTAGTCATGCAGGCTTTGGCATCAAGCATGCCTTCATCCATATTGACATCAATTATTTGAGCCCCTTCGATGACTTGCTTGATTGCAATATCAATTGCTTCTTCGTAGTTGTCTTCAATGATAAGACGTTTAAACTTGGCAGAGCCAGTTACATTGTTGCGTTCACCAACATTGACAAAGAGTGAGTTTTCATCAATATTTAACGGCTCTAGTCCCGAAAGTCGACAAGCAGGAGGAATGTTAGGTAAGATTCGTGGAGGATTTTTTTGCGCAGCATTTGCCATAGCTTGAACATGGTCAGGCGTGGTACCACAACAACCACCAATAATATTAACCCAGCCTCTTTTAGCCCACACTGCAATTTCTTCAGCCATTTCTTCTGGAGTTTCATCATATTCGCCAAATTCATTTGGTAAGCCAGCGTTAGGATGAATGGAAACATAGGTTTCACAGACTCGACTTAACTCTTCTACATAAGCTCGGAGTTCTTGAGGTCCTAAAGCACAGTTTAATCCGACCGATAGCGGTTGTGCATGAGCAATTGCATTGTAAAAAGCCTCGGTGGTTTGACCAGATAAAGTCCGTCCAGAAGCATCGGTTATCGTTCCTGATAGCATTATTGGAACTTCATAACCTAGCTCTTCTTCAACTTCTTTAACTGCAAAGATAGCTGCTTTGGCATTTAAGGTATCAAATACAGTTTCGATTAAGATGGTATCAGAGCCACCTTCTAGTAAAGCGTAAGTGGCTTGCTTGAAGGCTAAAACCAGTTCATCAAATGAAGTGTTACGAAAACTTGGATCGTTTACATCGGGAGAAATAGAAGCGGTACGATTTGTCGGCCCAAGCACCCCTGCAACAAAACGAGGTTTACCATCTTCTGCCTCGGCAATATCACAAGCTTGTCGTGCTATTTTGGCAGATTCAAAGTTGATTTCTGTAACATAGTCTCCCATGTCATAATCAGCTTGTGCAATGGTGGTAGCATTGAAAGAATTGGTTTCAAGTATATCAACATCTTGACGCAGAAAAGCCAAATGAATATCGAGAATAACATCTGGTTTAGTGATAACTAAAATATCATTATTGCCTTTGATATCCATATGATACTCAGTAAAGCGGTCACCGCGAAAATCTTTTTCGCTTAGGCACTGCTCTTGTATCATAGTACCCATCGCCCCATCCAGAACGACTATGCGTTCTTGTAGCAGGGTTTTTAATGCGGCTAATCTTTGCTTTCTTTTATGGTTTGTATTTGTCATATTTCTTGTTGTTTAAGTTGAATTTTAGTGGATTGTTATTTTAACTGATTGTAGTTGTAAAATGGTTTGTAAACTTGACTTCAAAATAATAGATTTTGTTTAAAGTTAGAGAGACCTTTGCACGAGGTTATTCACGGATTAAAATGGCTATAATTTCGCATCTTTCAGTCCAAAAAACGCTCAATAGCTAGCTATTAAGCTTGTTTTTTGACTAAAACCTGCAAAATTCTATCTAATTTTACTCTCGCGACTAACTCGTGCAAAGGAGGTCTCTTAGAGGAATTCTATAGAGGTTTTTCACCAATATACCAAGCATATCTGTGTTTGGTTTGATTTTGTGTGTTATTTGTTAGCCAGCCTTCTCCGTAGACTAAAGTGGTCAGTTTTGACCAAACTTGATTAAACTCTCCAGTTTTAATGTAAAAGTTTGGGTTTTGTGGAGCCTTGTCTTGAATGGGTTTTAAAAAAGTTTGGTAAAACAGCCTGCCTTTGGGTTTAAGAGCCTGTTCAATTTGTGGAAAAAGTGAACGATTTAGGTAGTTACTTACTATGATGACATCAAATTGTTGGTAAGGAAATAGCATCTGTTCAAAATCGGCAAGGACTGGATGAATTTTTAAGCGGTTAATGGCCGCCCAGTTGTTGAGATGGGTTAGGGCTATATCAGATATGTCCCAAGCTTCGACGCTTAAACCGCATTGTGCCATAAAACGTGCATTGCCTCCTAGCCCACAAGCTAAATCTAAGCCCCTGCCTTTTAAAGGCAAATAGCGGCTATGCTGTTGTAAGACCCAACAGGGCAAAACTGGGTTTTTAGGAGATACCTTGCGATATTTATCATCCCATTTATCTGCGCTAGATTGGTTCATTAACTTTTCCAGAAAGCTCTAGTAAATAAAACCAGTAGGGTGAATAGCTCTAAACGACCTAATAGCATGGTGAAAGTTAAAATCCACTTAACCGGATCAGACATGCTTTGGAAGTTAGATGCTACTTCTCCTAGCCCTGGACCTAGGTTGTTAATAGTGGCAGCAACCGCAGAAAAAGCCGTAACTTGATCTAGTCCTAACGCCATTAAAATTAGCATAATAATAACAAAGACCATGATATAAAGAGAGAGAAACCCCCATACTGCCGTCATGACTTTTTCTGGAATAGATTTACCATTCAGTTTGATAGGTATGATAGCGTTGGGGTGCAATAGACTTTTAATTTCACGAAAACTTTGTTTGAAAATTAAAATAAACCGAATAACTTTTATGCCACCCGCAGTTGAACCAGCAGAGCCTCCAATAAAACTCATTAATAGCAGCATAACAGGTAAAAATGCTGGCCAAGTAGCATAATAGTCAGTATTAGAAAACCCTGTTGTGGTTGCCATAGAGACTGTTTGGAATAGCCCAAATCTAAAAGCCTCTCCTAAAGTGGCATAGACTTCTGCTTGGTAAAGATAAAAAATTGTAATGATTATGCCTATTAGTAATAGTAGGGTATAAACTTTAACTTCAGGATCGAACCTATAAGGAGATGTGCTGAGATTTCTAAAAGCGGTAAAATGTAAGGCAAAGTTAATGCCGGCAAAAAACATAAAGAAAATCGCAACACTTTCAATTAGTTGGCTGTCGAAATAGCCGATACTGGCATCATGAGTAGAAAAACCACCAATAGCAACAGTAGAGAAACTATGAGTAATGGCATCAAACCAGTTCATCCCAGCCAACCAAAAAGCGACGGCACAGGCAATGGTTAACCCTAAATAAATATACCAAAGGGCTTTAGCAGTTTCTGAAATTCTGGGGGCAAGCTTAGAATCTTTAACAGGCCCGGGAGACTCTGCTTTATAGAGTTGCATGCCCCCGATACCTAACATAGGTAAAATAGCAACGGCTAATACGATAAGTCCCATACCGCCTAGCCACTGTAATTGCTGGCGGTACCAAAGCAGTGAATGAGGTAAATAATCTAGTCCTGTGAGAACCGTAGCTCCGGTAGTGGTTAAGCCAGAAAAAGATTCAAACACTGCGTCTGTCACCGATATGCCGTCTGGAATGGCAAAGAACAGCGGAATCGCTCCTGCAAAGCCGAGCACTGTCCAGAACATAACCACAATAATGAAACCATCACGAATTTTGAGTTCACGTTTGTCGTTTCTTGTGGGGTACCAAAACAGTAAACCCACAATGAGTAATCCGATTAAAGCGTAACTAAAGGCTAGGGTTCCTCCATCGCCATAAATTAGGGAAATTATAATCGGTGGAATCAGGGTTAGGCTGAAAATCATCAGCAATATCCCTAGAACTTTTAAGATTATTTTAGAGTGCATGAGCGAGTGTCATCAAAACCAGCGCTTTCTTTCTTCTGGAGAAAATAATTTTTCAACGGCTGGAATTTGTTTACGATCACTGATAAAAAGCACCACATGATCTTCTGCTTTAATGGTTATGTCTCTATGTGAAATAAGCACTTCATCATTACGAATAATGCAACCAATTGTTAAGCTAGAAGGCCAAGGGATTTCGCCGATAGTTTTGCCAATTAAAGGCGAGGTTTTGGCACTGCCATGCACCACCACTTCCATGGCTTCTGCCGTTCCCCTTCTTAGAGTGAAGGCTTTGACAGTATCTCCTTCATATATATAGTGTAGTAAGTGGCTGGTGGTGATTTGGTCAGCAGAAATGGCAACATCAATGGAGTTAAGTTGAATTAATTCCACATAAGATTGGTTGTTGACTAGAGCAATGACGCGGTTGACGCCTAGTTTTTTGGCGAGCATTCCTGAAATAATATTGGCTTCATCAGAATTAGTGATGGCAATAAATAGGTCAATCTCATCAATATTTTCTTCTAGTAATAAGGTTTTATCAGCAACATCTCCTTGGATGATAATCGCTTCATCTAAAACTTCAGCAATTTTACGTGCTTGACTAATATTACGGTCAATCACTTTAATATTATGTTGTTTTTCAAGCTCTTGCGCGAGGTTAAAGCCAATATTGCCTCCACCCGCAATCATAATGTTTCTGGAAGGCTTAATTTTATTACGACGAAACTCTTGCACTATAAGGTGAATGTTTTTGGTCTCGGCAAGAAAAAACACTTCATCTCCAGCATTAATCATGGCATCGCCATTGGGAGTAACCATTTCATTACGACGATAAATGGCGACAATTCTAGCTTTAACTTTATTAGGTAGATAATTTTTTATTTCTTTGATTTTTTTGCCTACTAGTAGCCCGCCTGCATGGGCTCGCATGGCAACTAAACGAACTTTACCTTCAAAGAAATCAACCACCTGTAGTGAACCAGGGTATTCAATGAGTTGCATAATGTAATCTTTAACTAAGACTTCTGGGCTAATCATGACATCAATGGGAATAGCATCTGGATTTTCTTTATAGTTGAATAAATCAGGGTGATCTAGATAACTTTTAGAGCGAACCCGAGCGACCTTAGTTTGAGTTTTATGCATAATATGAGCGATTTGACAGGCAACTATGTTGGTGTCATCATTTTGGGTGGCGGCTATCAGCATATCGGCATCTTCTAAACCTGCTTGTTCAAGAATATCAGGATTAGAGGCATGCCCAAGTACCGTGCGAATATCTAGGCGGTCTTGTAGTTTTTGTAGGTTGATATTGTCTAAATCAACCACGGTGACATTATTGTTGTCTTTGCTGAGTAGTTCCGCCATAGAGGTGCCGACTTGTCCCGCCCCTAAAATGATAATATTCATAGCTTTTTGTCCATTCTATTTAGGGTTTTTAGGATCAATTCCGAGGTTTTTTAGTTTACGATAAAGATTAGTTCTTTCAACTCCAGAGCGTTTAGCGGTCTCTGATACATTGCCGCCTGTTTCCCGTAACAATTGGCTTAAGTAAGCGGCTTCAAAGTGTTCTTTGGATTGTTTTAAAGTGATAGAAGTATCCGCAATGAGGTCTTTTGAATTTTCTTGTGCAGTGATGGTTTCAAGAGCGTTTTTAATTTCAGACTCTTGCACAACTCCAGAACCCATAATAAGGAGCCGCTGTATTAGGTTTTTAAGCTCCCTAAAGTTACCTAGCCAACGGTGTTGCCGTAGGATGTTTTTAACCGCTAGTGGAAATTCACGATAAGCGAGGCCTTCGTGGTTGATGAAGTAATCACTAAAGTAATCAACCAGTTCGGGAACGTCTTCAGTGTGTTGCCTTAATGCGGGCAGAGATATTGGCATAATTGACAGTTTTTGTGCCAGATCTTCTCTAAAGCCATTTTTTATAACCGCTTCGTCTAAACCTTTATTAGAAAGACACAATATTCTTACATCTATTTTAGTCGCTTGACTGGCGTGTTTTCTAAAAAAACTTTGTTGGGTTAGTAGTTGAAAAAGTACATTTTGCCCTCGTGCAGATAAGTTTTCGATATTGGATAGAATTAAGCTACCACCATCTGCTAAAATTAACTCGCCTGTTTGGGGAGGTTCTAGGGTTTTATCTCCCAATAAAAAAGTTTCTTGTTTGTCAAAATCTAGACAGTTAATTTCCAGCAGACGATTATCTTTGCGATTACTAAGTTTATGAATAGATTCGGCAAAATGGTGTTTGCCCGTGCCTGATTCTCCAGTGAGTAAAATAGGCATTGAATATTTAGCTAACCGAGTAATGTTTTCCCCTAACTCTAAAGCTATTTTACTTTTACCGATAGGCAGTAGTTGTCCAGGTAACTTTTGCTTAAGATATTTGTTTTCTTGAAAAATTTGAAGATGATTTTGGGCGCGCTCGGCAGTGGCAAGCAGTTTTCCGAGAGATAAGGGCTTTTCTAAAAAATCATAAGCTCCTAGTTTAGTAGCCTCAATAGCGGTTTCTATGGTGGCATGCCCCGACATCATAATAACCACACTATGAGATAAAATACCCTCAGCCACCATTTCTTTTAAGAGGGTAATACCATCTATATCAGGCATCCAAATATCTAAAAAAATAATATCGGGAATGCGATCTTGCCAAGCTTCTCTTGCTTGCTGACCATTGGCTGCAAGGGTGAGTTGATAGCCTTCTTCAATAAAAATTTCATTCATGAGATTACGAATGTCTTTTTCATCGTCAATAATCAATATTTTACCGAGTTTCATGTGGTTAAGGTTGATCCTTGTTGAGAGGGTAGCTTACTGGGTGCTTGTAAAGTAATTATAAAACAAGTTCCGTTGTTTAGTGTTGATTCTGTACGAATATGCCATTGATGCTCATCAACTATTTTTTTGACAATAGCCAATCCTAGTCCTGTTCCTTTGGGTTTATCAGTCGAGTAGGGTTCAAAAATCCAGTTTTGGGTTTCTGCTGGAATGCCAGGGCCATTGTCGCAGATACTAATCTTGAGTTGTTGGTTGCTATTATTGGTTCGTATAGTGATAAGAGTATCAGTTTGATTTTCACAGGCTTCGATAGCATTTTTAATTAAGTTATGGAATAGCTGGCGTAGTTTGCCAGAATCTGCATTAATGATGGGACAAGACTCATCCAATTCACAATTAATATACCATGTTGCCTTAGGGTCACGGTACATACTCACTACATTTTCAATAAGTTCATTAATATTGAGTTTACGGCGATGAATTTCTGGAGTATCTGCGTATTCACTAAAAGCTTGTACTAAATTTTTCATAGCGTCTACTTGGTCAACTATGGTCTGGGTGAGTCGGGTTAACAGAACTTGATCGTCGGTAGTGAGTTTTTCGTGTAGTTTGTAATTAAGGCGTTCGGCAGATAATTGAATGGGGGTAAGAGGGTTTTTGATTTCATGAGCTAAACGCTGGGCAACGTCACTCCAGGCGGCTTGTTTTTGTGCTTGTACAATTTGGGTAATATCCTCAATAACTATAATATATCCACTAGATCTTTTATCTAAACTGGGAAGAGTCGAG
Source organism: uncultured Piscirickettsiaceae bacterium (assembly GCA_964601165.1). GTDB lineage: Bacteria > Pseudomonadota > Gammaproteobacteria > Thiomicrospirales > Thiomicrospiraceae > Thiosulfativibrio. Next base: position 9,617 of record CAZRMK010000063.1, read on the forward strand.
CCATGAATCAGTAAAATTTTTTGTTCTTGTAAGCTGTCAAATTCAAGTTGTTTATTCCAAGTAGAATCGGTGTTAAAAAAAGTAAAAATCTGTTCAACTAGAGAATGAAGATGTCGTGATCCTTCTAGCTGAATAATGTCTTTTAAAGGGCTGCCAAGTTTTTTAGACAAGTCAGCATTTAAAATGTTGTTGGCAACATGGTTAATGGTTTTAAGGTTTTTTTCATTATCAAGCGTAATGACGGCACTTTTTAAGCTTTTAATAATGGTTTGAAGATAAAGTTTTTGAATTTCAGTTTCTTGATGACTGAATTTAATATCGTTACGAGCTCTGGCAATCTGTTGCGTCATTTTATTAAAAGATTGAATTAGTTGCCCAAATTCATCTTGAGACTCAATGGGCATATTGACGCTGTAATCCCCCTCCATCACGTCTTGAGTGCCTTTAGCAAGGGTACGAATTGGACGCATCATATTTTGAATGGCTTGTAGGGTGAACAAAATAGCACTCACCAGTGTTAGTAGCAATACGAGAGATAAAATAAGGGTAAAACTAGTTTTTAAAGGTCCTTTAAGAAAGGAAAGTTCTTGATATTGGCTAGAAGCAATTTTAACATCGTTTGCTAATTGAGTAATAACATCTGAAATTGGCAGAATAATTTGTAAAATGTACTGGGTTTGTAAACTGTTATCCTTAACTGGTACGATTAGGCGAATGATTTGGTGCATAGATCCCATGTTATCTATCGATTCAATAGCGGCATAAGTGTTTTGCTGTCTAACCTGTTGAAATAAAGCTTTACTAGGTTGATTAGGAAGAATATGGGCATCAAATTGTGAGCTGAAAGCAATTAGCTGGCTATTTTTCGTATAAATTGATGCCTCTTGTGCATTAGTAAGTATCCTAATACGATTAATGGTTGATATGGTTGAAAGAGGATCACTAATTAATTCATCCCTTTCTTCTTCTACCAAGGCTAATAGCCTATTTAATTCATTTCTAACTTGATCGTCTTGTACCGTTCTAACAAGAGTTACCGCACTTTTAAGAGCTATTTCAGTTTTAACATCAAACCACTGGTCAATTCCTTGATGAATAAAAACGATAGCAAAATAATACAAAATAGCAATAGGTACACCAACCACTAAGGCTACGGTACGAGAAAGCTTTAAAGTAAGTTTAATACCTGGAGTATTGGATTTATATTGCGAATAAAGCTTAAACAATGTTTTAACTAAAAAGCCAAGTAGTAGCGTTAATCCAGCCAAAGACAGCAATAGTAGAATATTATAACTGGCAGCAAATTCTGAAGCATTTTGTAAAATTTGACTGAGCATAATTAACATAATCAGCAAAACGCTTGATAATGAAATAACCCAGCCATATTGTTTAATAAAAGAACGGTTTTTGAATATCGGTTTCATTTAATACCATCTTTTTAGGGTGTAAATTTTAACCTAAACGCTATACTATCACCTAAATCCTGTAAGCACTGCGATAAATAATCCTTACTCGCTTCTTCTCTCAACCTTGATCAAAATCCCTATACTGATCTAAAATTTTAAAATTAAGCTCATGTGTTTGCTGTGGAAAAACAATCACCCTAATAGAATAACGCTCTATTCCCGAAGCTTTTTTAAAAGAGATAGCTATTTTAGGGCTAATCAATTCATCTCGCTCGCCAATATAGTGAATTTGTGGAATATGAGTTACATCTTTAGCTACATCAACTGCATCTAATGAATTTTCTAACGGAGATACATTAAGCAATTTTCCCAATAAAGCATGGTTTAAATTAGGCTCTTCTCCGTCATTATGACAAAAAAGAGATATTAAAGCACCATTTAACCTACGATATATAAGG
>CAZRMK010000064.1:0-11346 GCA_964601165.1 uncultured Piscirickettsiaceae bacterium
ACTCAAAGAAAGTGGGCGTTATCGCAATGCCAGTGAAGCTGTTAGGGCGGGGTTGCGATTGCTTGAGCAAGAAGAAGCAGAGAACTAAGCCAAAATAGAATGGCTCAGAAAAGAGCTTATTACAGGTGAAGAAAGTGGAGAGAGTGACAGCACTCTTGATGAAATTTTTGCCGAAGTAAAAGGATGAAGCAAAAGAAGAGATTGGAGCGATTAAAACTTATTTAGGTTTTCTTGTTGCGTTCATAATAACAACTAGTTCTGGTGTGGCTAAATTATATTTAGGTGTAAGCTGGAACAACCATTGGCCAGCCGTTTGGGTGCTGGATGATACTGACTGGGTAGCCGTACACATTGCTTACTTGTTGCTGGGTTAGTACTGTTTCAACACTACCTTGGATAATAATTTTTCCCTCTTGCATTAAAACCAACTGGTTGGAGTACTGAGAGGCTAGGTTTAAGTCATGGAGTACCATAATGGCAGAGACATTGTGGTTTTTTACCACCTCTGATACCACATCAAATACTTGGTGTTGGTGAGATAGATCTAAGCTAGCAGTACACTCATCTAATAGTAGGTAGCGAGGAGAGTTATCTTTATTTAGTGTAATTTGCGAAATTACTCGCGCTAATTGTACTCTCTGTTGTTCACCACCAGATAAAGTCAGATAGTTGCGGTCTTTTAGGTGAGTAACATCAAATAATTCTAAGGCCTCTTTTACATAGAGCTCTCGTTGTTGTACAGAGGTGGCATTTATTAAGCTCATTTCAATGATTTCTGATACCAAAAAAGGAAAGTCTAAATAAATAGATTGCGGCATGACCGAGCGTAGGTCGGCTAATTGTTTGGCGGTGTATTTATCTAGAGATAAACCTTCTAGTTGAACATCTTTTATTACAGGGTCAATATCTCCAGAAAGACTTTTCAATAGAGTTGATTTACCTGCTCCATTAGGACCTAGGATAGACACGATATTCCCAGGGGAGATAGAAAAATTGATATTGAATAAAATTTGTTCGCCTTGCAGGCTAACATTTAAATTTTTAACACTTAACATGGCATTATCCTAAAAGCCTACTCGAGAACGGCGTTGTATTAACATCCATAAGAAGAAAGGTCCGCCAATGGCAGCCATGATGATGCCTATGGGAAGTTCGGCAGGGGATAATAGAGTACGTGCTAGCATGTCAGACCCAACAACTAGCACCGCCCCTACAATAGCACTCCCTGGCAGTAGCCAGCGATGATCTGGGCCAATCATTAACCTTACTAAGTGGGGAGCCACTAAGCCTACAAAGCCAATAACACCGCTAACAGATACAGCAGCTCCAACAGACAGAGCAGTTAGGGTAACAACCATGAACTTCATTTGTTTAACGTTAAAGCCCATGTGCATGGAGACAGATTCTCCCATTAAAAAGGCATTTAGAGAGCGTGCATAATAGGGTAGTAATAGTGTTGCTATTAAAATAGGCCCTGCTGCAATTGTAATATCCTTCCAAGAGGCACTAGCGATAGATCCCATGCTCCAAAAGGTGAGGGTTCTAAGTTCTGCGTCTGTGGCAAAATAAATTAACAGTCCTGTTGCGGCTCCTGCAATGGCATTAATAGCGATTCCTGTTAGTAGCATCAGACCAACATCTGTTCTGCCATCTTTGGTAGCGACTTCGTAAATTAACCAAGTGACAAGACCGCCTCCTGCAAATGCGGCTATAGGGAGGGCGAAGTATCCCCAAAAAATAACCCACTGGCTTAAAAAACCACTTCCTAAGACGATAACAGTAATGGCAGCTAAGGCAGCTCCACTAGATACTCCAACCAAACCGGGGTCAGCGAGTGGATTACGAAATAGTCCTTGCATAGCAGCACCTGCTACCGCTAAACCTGCCCCAACAATGATGCCGAGCAGTAAACGAGGAAGGCGAATTTCATTAACAACAAGAGCGGTTTGAAAGTCTTCTTGCTGTCCTAAAAGAGAACTTACTACATCCTGCATAGAAATAGGTAAAGCACCTACTGTTAGAGACAGTAAGCTTAAAAAGATTAACAGAAATCCTAATGAAATGAGCCCTAAAATAGGGGATTTAAAAAATCTCATTGGCTAGCTAAGACAATTGGTATGGTTGGTAGCTGTTTTTTGTTATACACTGCATTGACAAGCTTTTCGATAGCTTCACCTAAGCGTGGGCCAAAGGTTAAAAAGCCATCACCCATAACTAAAATTTGTTGTTTTCTACCAGCCTCTGTTAAGCGAATTGCTGGGGCGTTTAAAATGGCTGCATGTCCTCCAGCAGCTCTTAATCCATGGTTCATGGTAATAATGAACTGGGGGTTGTACTTAATAGCACCTTCTGCAGTTAAGGGTTTGAAGCCTTTGAAGTAAGGTGCAGCAGGATTAACTATCTGTGCCAGATAGAGCATGGTATTGGCTCTGCTGTCTCTACCAGCAACCATCATATTACCACCACGCATACCTAGCATAAACAAGGCTCTAACTTCTCCGTGTTGTTGTTTAGCTTGTTTTGCAATTATCATTGCCCTATCAACGGATGCTTGTAGTTCATTTACCAATACTTCAGCTTTAGCTTCTTTGCCTAAAATGGCAGCTACTTGACGTATTTTGTTTTTCACTCCCTCAACTGTAAAAACATTATCAATTAGCTCTACTCTTACTCCCGCTTGCTTTAAGTGTTTGAGAACACTTTGCGGCCTGGCATCTTTGGTAGCTATGATTAAGTCGGGTCTTAAAGATAAAATCCCCTCTGCCGACAAGGATCGCATGTAACCTACGCTAGGAAGTTCAAGGGCAGCAGCAGGATAGTTGGCAGTAATGTCTCTCCCTACCAGCTGATCACCTTCGCCTAAAGCAAAAATAATTTCAACCAAGGAACCATCAATCGCAACAATACGATTTTGTTCAGCGTTTACAGAGCTACCCCATAAAGTTATTAGACCTATTAAGCTATAAATTAAAATTAAAGCAGGGCGGTTTTTTAAGGCTTTAAACATCAGATTTTTCCTGTAAAGACATTAAAATAGTTTTCCAAAGTAAGGTTTTATCCTTATCTGATTGAGCATCAGGGTGTAAATATACCATCATTAACGTATTATGGTTAGTATCAAATAATTCCATTGAGTAGGTAGGGCTTTGTTCATTGAGGTGTTTGGTTATCATCCAGGTTTCAGCTACCAATTCCATATTAGCGTGTAGGCTAAAAGTAGGGTCAAGTACATTAAACCAAGGCCCCATTTCCATTAGTTTTGTGACTGTGCCGTTGTGAATTTGAGTTGAAGTAGCGTTGGATACAAAAATAAGTAAAGGTATTTGTTGTTCAGACACTTTTTTAAGCAGGTCTTCTAGTGCGGTTCTTTGCAGGACCAGGGCATCTTCCCCTAGGCAACGATAGGCTTGAGGGCGAGTGACACCATAGTTTTTTAGTAAGGCATTAACTTGGTGGGCGTCATCTAAAGCACGCCAGTCTTTATGGATCGCTTGCTGGTCAATATCGACTTCTTTAATAAAAGTTTCAGGTTTAGATTTAATGGCTAGGTCACGGAAGTTTCCAGTGGTTGAAAATTCCAGCAAAATGTTTTCATAGGATGCCTTGTTTGAGGCGTCTGTAACATATATTTTATGAGACGCTTCTCCAAATTCATCAAAAAACTGTAAGCTTTGACGGTTATTTTCATCAACGGCAAAGCCATATTTCCACTCAGAAACTCGAAGTCGTAAGTCTATTTCAGGGCTGTTAAAAATGAGGTGGTCATAGCGATTAACCCCTCCTTGGTATATGCCGTGGTGCTCAAGCACCATGGCATCGTTACGAGTTAATGCCATGACTTCACCGACAGTTTCGAGTTGCAATAAAAGCTCGGCAAAACGCTTATTATCTAGCATAGTACAGGTTTCACCAGAAGATAGGGCTACGTATTCAGCTTCACTGATTTCCAGTTTTTTTGCCGCCTCTCTAGCCCGTGGAGGGCGTTCTTCTGCCAACAAATCCTTTTTTTTCTGCTGAAGAGTTTTAAATAGATCCATTAAATAATTTCCTTCTATATGATGAGTTTTTATATATGGTAATAATTATCATTACAACAGGCTTTAATGTCAATATATAATTATTACTAAATGCTGTAAGTATCCTGCAAGTGTTTGCACACATATAGCACAATCACTTGCAGGGTTTAGGTATTAGGTATAATAGGTTTTTTCCTATTAAAAGATTTCTAGTTGTTATGTCAGTTAAATTTGTAGAAGCTACCTCGGAAGATGAGGGGCAACGCCTTGATAATTTTTTAATGCGTCATTTAAGAAAAGCACCAAGGTCTTTGATTTATCGAATTATTCGTAAAGGAGAAGTTCGTATTAACAAAGGTCGTTCGAAGCCTGATACCCGAATTAAGGCAGGGGATATGGTGCGTATTCCGCCTATAAAAGTACCCGAAAAAGTTGCGGTTAAGCCATCTGATAATTTGTTAAAGATTTTAGAAAACTGCATCCTCTATGAAGATAAGGATATTATTGCTTTTAATAAACCTTCTGGATTAGCTGTACATGGCGGGAGTGGTATTCAGTTAGGACTGATTGAAGCGGCTAGGGTATTGCGTCCGTTGGCGAAAAGAATGGAGTTGGTGCATCGTCTTGATCGAGATACTTCTGGTTGTATTTTACTCGCCAAAAAAGCCTCTGTCTTGAAAGCCTTGCATGCCCAGATTCGTGAAGATGAAATGTCGAAAGAATATTTGTGTTTAGTGAAAGGGCATTGGCGTAAGGGTAAATCTAATGGTAAGTCTAAAATTAATTTGCCATTAGAAAAAAATACCTTGCAGTCTGGTGAACGTATGGTTCGTGTTTCTCCAGAAGGCAAGCCATCAGTTAGTTTCTTTAACGTGCAAAGCTCTTATAAAGATTGTGATTTAGTCGCAGTGAAATTAAAAACGGGTCGAACCCACCAAATTAGAGTACATGCCTTGTCACAAGGCTGTCCTTTAGTTGGCGATGATAAATATGGCGATAAAACTTATAATCGTAGCTTTAAAAAATATGGTTTAAAGCGTTTAGCTTTGCATGCGCAATTTTTAGGATTTAAACACCCAGTAACTCTTGAATGGCTTCGGTTAGAAGCCCCGTTACATGACGATTTTGTGTTGGCGATTAAGAATTTAACCAAGGAATCTTTTGAGTGAAACAATATCAGTGCGTAATCTTTGATTGGGATGGAACTTTAATGGATTCTGAAGCTAGAATAGTAGCTTCTATTCAAGAGGCCGCCAGACGGTGTGATTTCCCAGTGTTGTCAGATCATGAATCTAAGCAAATTATTGGTTTGAGTTTAGAAAAAGCTATTTTAGGACTGTACCCTCAAGCAACCTTGCAACAAGTGCAGCAAATGTCCCGTGCTTATTCACAAGATTTTTTAGAAGAATCTGAAGTTAAAATGGAAATCTTTGATGGAGCAGAGGAGTTGTTAGTAACTTTGCAAGGAACTGGCGTTAAGCTTGCCATTGCGACAGGAAAAAGTCGTCGAGGTTTAGATCAGATTTTAGCGGAATATTCGTTTGAATCTTATTTTGATATGACTAGAACTCCGATTGAATCGGCATCAAAGCCAGACCCTTTAATGTTAAAACAAATTTTAGGGGCATTTGATTTAGAAGTGCATCAAGCGGTGATGGTGGGTGATACTGAGTTTGATATGGCAATGGCACAAGCGATTCAAATGGACCGTATCGCTTTAAGTCATGGAGTGCATGAGATGGAGCGTTTGCAAAGATATGATCCAGTTGCTTGTTTTGATAGCCTGATTGAGATGCAAGGTTGGTTGGTGCCGCGTTTAGAGACATGTTAGGTAGTCGATAAATAAGGAAGTTGTATGCCTATTTCGGCAAAAATACTGGTCAATTCAATAAGGGGTAGCCCAACTAAAGCATTGGGGTCGTTAGTTTTAATTTTGCTAAATAGAGTGATTCCTAGTCCTTCAGATTTAAAGCTACCTGCACATTGATAAGGTTCTTCTATGGTTAAGTAATTATGGATGGTTTCTGAAGAGAGTTCTCTGAAATATACTAAAGTGCTCTCTTGGGATTGGTAAATGTGGGTGTTGTTTGCTCTAGTATCTAGTACTGCTAGTCCCGTATAAAATTCGATACATTGCCCGCTACAATCGCTTAACTGTTTAACGGCATTTTGATAGTTGTGAGGTTTTCCTAAAGGTTCTTGATTAAGAATGGCACTTTGATCTGAAGCGATAATAATACTATTTGGATGGTGCTTAGCAATGGCTAAAGCCTTTTCAAGAGAAAGTCGTGCAATCATTTTTAGCACGCTTTCACCCTCTAACGGGGCTTCATTAATGTCAGGATTAGAGGTTTCAAAGGGAATGCAGAGTTTTTTAAGTAGATCCTTTCTAAAGGGGGAAGAGGAGGCAAGAATTATTTTTGGTAGATCGGTAGGGTTGCAGGTCATGATAGGCTCTTGTTTTTTTTATAGAAAATTAATCCTGCCTCAGCTACCTCAAGGATTCAGGCTAATTTAAATCGTTTAAAAATAATTGGAAATAGTTTTGACCTAAATCCTGAAAGAGATTGTGCTATATGTGCAAGCACTTGCAGGATTTAGGTTTGACTTTATGACCTTATAGGGGTATCATCCGCGGCATGTTTAACAAGCTTCCAAAATTGATTGATCCGATAGTCGCTGTGCAACATGATAAGTGTTTTGTCGCAAGAGTCAATCAAGGGTTGTTTTCTCGTTTGGTTAAACTCACTCTTTGTCAGGAAAATGAGGTCGAAGTATCGATTCAATTTTTTTATGATAAAGTACTAAGGTTTCCTGCATTTAAAATGTCGCTTTCAACCACTTTAATACTTGAGTGCCAGCGTTCGTTAACGCCATTTGAGTATTTGTGTGAAGCGAGTGTGAAGGGGATATTTGTAGAATCAATGGCTCTGGTTGAAGATATTCCAGAGGATGTTGAGGTTTATGAATTATCGGCAGATGAAGAAAAAATTTCTTTAATAGAGTTAGTTGAAGATGAGTTGCTATTGTGTATTCCTCTTGCCCCTGTTAATGAATCAACAGAAATGGATTACCTATCTCACGAGTTGCATGATAATTTGGAAGAAAAAAAGATTCAAACCAAACCCAATCCTTTTGCTGTTTTGCAAGGGTTGAAGAAATGAAGTCTTTGTGCATTTTATTGTGTAAAGATTTAAAATAAATTTAGGGAGAAATCCATGGCTGTTCAAAAAAGTCGTAAAACACCTTCGAGACGTGGAATGCGTCGTTCTCATGATTCATTGTCAGAGCCTACCTTAACAGTTGATGAAACTTCTGGTGAAATTCACCGTCGTCATCATATGACTGCTGATGGCTACTACAAAGGCAAAAAAGTTGTCGATAAATAATTAAATCTTATTTTGTCTCAATATTGTTGAAGCGGTCTTTTCAGCTAAATTCTTAAATGGATATTAGTATGAAATGCCGCTTTTTTTTGTTTTTAAATAGCTAGGAAGTATAAAGTTTGAGTATTAATATCGCAATTGATGCAATGGGAGGGGATTATGGCTTGTCCGTAACAGTTCCTGCTTCTTTAAAGGCCTTGAATGATTTTGAAGATATTAATATTGTATTGGTGGGCAATCAGTTGGGTATTGAAACTGAGTTAGCTAAGCATTCTTATGATTTAAGTCGGATTTCAGTTGAGCATGCCGAGCAAGTAGTTGAAATGGATGACCTGCCTTCAAAAGCACTTAGAAATAAGCGTCAGTCTTCAATGCGAATAGCTTTAAATTTAGTTAAAGAGGATCAAGCCCAAGCGTGTGTTAGTGCAGGTAATACGGGAGCTTTAATGGCAGTCTCTAAGTTTGTGTTAAAAACACTTCCTGGTATTGATCGCCCAGCAATTTGTACTTCTATGCCAGCAATGAAGGGACATGTGCATGTTCTTGATCTTGGGGCTAATGTAGGTGCCGAAGGGACAAATTTAGCACAATTTGCAGTGATGGGATCGGCATTAGCAAAAGCTGTTGATAATAATGCCAGTCCTCGTGTAGGGTTATTAAATATTGGCGAAGAAGAAATTAAAGGCCATCAAAGAATTAAAGATGCTAATGGTCTTTTAAAACAGAGTGAAATTAATTATATTGGCTATATTGAAGGTGATGATATTTTCAAGGGCGATGTTGATGTTGTAGCCTGTGATGGCTTTGATGGCAATATTGCTCTAAAGTCTAGTGAAGGCGTTGCTAAAATGATTTCTTTTTACTTAAAAGAAGCCTATAACAAAAATATTTTAACTAAATTAATGGGGTTGATTTCTTACCCCGTGCTTAAAGCTTTTAAGGCAAAAGTAGATCCTAGGCGTTATAATGGAGCTTCCTTCTTGGGTTTAAAGAAAATTGTTATTAAGAGCCATGGTGGAGCAGATGTGTTTTCGTTCTATCACGCCATTGTTGAAGCTAGGTTAGAAGTAACCAAAAATGTTCCTGAGAGAATTGCTGAAGAAGTCGGTGCTCTGTTAATAAAACCTTAATCCAAAAGATAGTTTATGACTCAAAAAATGTATAGCCGTATTGCCGGAACAGGTGGGTATCTACCTGAAAAAATATTAACCAATTTAGATATGGAAAAGATTGTTGACACCACTGATGAATGGATTCGTGAACGTACTGGTATTGAGCAGCGTCATATTGCCGCAGAGGGTCAGACAACTTGTGACCTAGCAGAGCAAGCTAGCTTAGCTGCTTTGGAAATGGCTGGTATTTCTGCCAAGGATTTGGATTTGATTATTGTGGCAACCACCACACCTGATAAAATTTTTCCAAGTACGGCTTGCTTATTGCAACAGCGTTTAGGAAATCGTGGAGCTCCTGCGTTTGATGTTCAGGCGGTCTGCACAGGTTTTGTTTATGGTTTAAGTGTTGCAGATCAGTTTGTGAAGACGGGGATGGTTAAGAAAGCTTTAGTTGTAGGGGCTGAAACTCTTTCTAGAATCACTAACTGGGCAGACCGTAATACCTGTGTACTATTTGGCGATGGAGCGGGTGCAGTGGTGTTAGAAGCTTCTACAGAAGCAGGAATATTATCAACTCATATTCATGCAGATGGTCAATACGAAGATTTATTACACGTGCCATCGGGAACTTCTAAGTTACCGCAAACAGACGATATTGCTGAAAAGACTATGAACATGAAAGGAGCAGAAGTTTTTAAAATTGCCGTTAATACACTTAGCTCTATTGCAAAGGAAACGCTTGCAGCAAATGGCTTGAAAAAATCAGATTTAGACTGGTTAGTACCTCATCAAGCAAATTTGCGTATTATTAAAGCAGCGGCTAAAAAATTAAAATTAAGAGATGATCAAACGGTTATCACCGTAAATAAGCATGCAAATACCTCGAGTGCCTCTGTGCCAATGGCTTTAAATGAAGCGGTTCGCGACGGCAGGATTCAGCGTGGTCAAATGTTATTGTTAGAAGCTTTTGGCGGTGGATTTACTTGGGGTTCTGCTTTAATTAAATATTAAGCTCTAATCCTATGCAGGGATTAGGGTTAAGGGATGTATAACCAATGTCTTATGCTTTTATTTTTCCAGGTCAGGGTTCTCAGTCATTAGGAATGTTAGCCGATTTAGCAAGCAATCATGCCATTATTAATGAGGTTTTTGCGGAAGCTTCAGATACTTTAGGGTATGACTTGTGGGAGATTATTAAAAAGGGTTCTATTGAAAAGTTAAATCAAACTGATATAACGCAACCAGCAATGTTAACGGCAGGAACTGCGGTTTATAGGTTATTAACCTCTTTGAAAGAAACCAGCCCAACTTGCATGGCAGGTCATTCACTTGGTGAATACACGGCTTTGGTTGCATCAGGTGCATTATCGTTATCACAAGGAGTGGATCTGGTAGCAGAGCGTGGTCGTTTAATGCAAGCGGCAGTTCCCGCTGGTGAAGGGGCGATGGCAGCTATATTGGGTTTAGAGGACGAGAAGGTTATTGCTGTCTGTGAAGAATTTGATGGAATAGTTGAGGCGGTTAATTTTAATTCTCCAGGTCAAGTCGTAATTGCAGGCAGTAAAATTGCGGTAGATAAAATATTGCCTTTAATGGAATTAGCAGGAGCTAGTCGAGTGGTACTATTAGCCGTTGGCGTTCCTTCGCATTGTTCACTTATGAAGCCAGCCGCGGATGAGCTAGATAAAAAGTTAGCTGGCATTGAGATTAAAATTCCTGCTGTCCCTGTTTTACATAATGTGTCAGTGAGTTCTTATCAAGATGAAGATTTAATTAAGCAGGCACTAGTAGAGCAACTTTATAAGCCTGTTCAATGGGTAAAAACTATCCATAAAATGCAGGAAATGGGGGTTAACTCTTTATATGAATTAGGTCCTGGAAAAGTTTTGTTTGGTTTAAATCGGCGTATTGATCGCAAAATGGTTACTTTACCTATTTTAGATAATTTAACGCTTGAAAAAGCTCTTGCCACGCTTTAATCCTCATTTAAAATTTGGGTTTAAGAATAAAATGAATAAGGAGTAGTAGTTTTATGTTAACTGGAAAAATCGCATTAGTAACAGGAGCAAGTCGTGGTATTGGTAAAGCAGTTGCTCTAGATTTAGCTCAAAACGGTGCAATAGTAATTGGCACAGCAACTACTGAAGAGGGTGCAGAAAAAATTTCTGCGTATCTGTCTGAATTTGGTGGCAAGGGTAAATGTCTTAATGTTATTAACTCTCAACAAGTTGTTGAAGTGGTAGCTGACATCACTAAAGAATTTGGTACGCCTACTATCCTAGTGAATAATGCAGGTATTACACGCGATAATTTATTAATGAGAATGAAGGAAGATGAGTGGGAAGATATTATTCAAACTAACCTCACCTCTGTTTTTCGGTTATCAAAAGCCTGTATACGTGGCATGATGAAGTCTAAAGGTGGGGCAATTATTAATATTGCTTCTGTCGTTGGGGTAATGGGTAATGCAGGACAAACTAATTATGCGGCTTCTAAAGCAGGCATTATGGGGTTTTCTAAGTCATTAGCTCGTGAAGTTGGTTCTAAAAACGTCACTATTAATACCGTAGCTCCAGGCTTTATTGATACTGATATGACTCGTGCCTTGCCTGAGGAGCAAAGAGAGGGCTTAATACAGCACATTCCGCTAAAACGCTTAGGAATGCCAGAAGATATTGCTAAAACAGTCACATTTTTAGCATCTGATGGCGCAGCTTATATCACAGGACAGACAATTAATGTTAACGGTGGCATGTATATGTCCTCATAAGGAGACACTTAACAACTGATTGAAATTCTGCGTGGACTTCTAGCCCATCAATTCTAGGCATG
>CAZRMK010000065.1:0-11330 GCA_964601165.1 uncultured Piscirickettsiaceae bacterium
AAAAAGGGTGCGGTAAGCCAAGAGTGTGTTGAAGAAATGGCGATAGGGGCTTTACAGAACTCTCATGCAAAGATTTGTGTTTCTTGTAGCGGTATAGCAGGTCCAGGGGGCGGAACTATAGATAAACCTGTTGGCACAGTATGGATTTCTTGGGCATTGCAGGGATATGATACAATTGTCTCTAAATGTTTTTATTTTAAAGGTAATCGTGATGCGGTACGAGAGCAAGCGACAGAAGAGTCTTTGAAGGGGGTTATAAATATTTTAGAGTGTTATGATTCATCCAGATAAAACCTAAATCCTGCAAGCGCTTGCACATATATAGCACAATCTATTGATCCGTATAGCTAATTTTAGTTCTTCGGGAATATCAACAAGTATTCCACTCTAATTAAAATTGCTCTACAAATCAACAGGTTGCACTCCATATGTACAATCACTTGCAGGATTTAGGTAAAATACGAGGAAATTAAAATGACTGATATAAATATTGGAATAAGTAAAGAAAGTCGAGTAAAAATAGCAGAAGGATTGAAGTTTCTCCTAGCTGATTCTTATACATTGTACTTACAAACACATAATTTTCATTGGAATGTTACAGGGCCACAATTTCGTGAACTACACCTAATGTTTGAAGAGCATTACACCGAGCTTGCAGTGGCAGTAGATGATATTGCAGAGCGTATTCGTACTTTAGATGTTACCGCTCCAGGAACATATAAAGAATTTTTAAGGCTTAGCTCAATTAAAGAAGTAGAAGGAGTTCCTAGTTCATCAGAAATGGTTGATATATTAACAAAAGGTCACGAGCAGGTAGTAAAGACCTCCCGTGATGTTTTGAAATTAGCACAGGAGTCAGATGACGAATCAACAGCTTCTCTAGTTTCTGATCGTATGCGAATTCATGAAAAAACTTCGTGGATGTTGAGAGCGACTAGAGCGTAAAATATCATAACAAAAAAGTTAGCGGACAGTTTAGACCCTAATCCTACTTGCGGGTTAGGGTTAAAGAATCACATTTTCTGCGAGGCAAAAAAACCTCCCTTTAAGCTGCGCGCTGATTTTATGAGTTAGCTGTCTATCCGAAAAGTTAGAGAAAAATTTACTGATAACTAACTAAAACTATGGGATAATTTCCTGTTGGAATTTTTAATCCTTTAATCTCAATAAAATATTTGGATGGGGGGTATTAGGGCTTAATTTAGGAGAGTCATTAAAAATGAACGAGAATAAACAAAAAGCACTTGCTGCAGCTTTAGGTCAGATTGAAAAGCAATTTGGTAAAGGTTCCATTATGCGAATGGGTGACTCTCAAGCTTCTAGAGACATTGATGCGGTTTCAACAGGTTCACTTGGTTTAGATGTTGCCTTGGGTATTGGTGGGCTACCAAGAGGTCGAGTAGTTGAGATTTATGGCCCTGAGTCATCAGGTAAAACCACTTTAGCTTTACATGTTATTGCAGAAATACAAAAACTGGGAGGAACAGCCGCTTTTATTGATGCCGAACACGCTTTAGATCTCTTGTATGCAGGTAAACTGGGAATAGACGTTGATAATCTATTGGTATCTCAACCAGATACTGGAGAGCAAGCGTTAGAAATTACCGATTCACTGGTGCGTTCTGGAGCGGTGGATATTATTGTTATTGATTCGGTTGCCGCCTTAACTCCTAAAGCTGAAATTGAAGGTGATATGGGAGATTCTCATATGGGTCTGCAAGCTCGTTTAATGTCACAAGCTTTGCGTAAGTTAACCGCTAATATTAAGCGTACTAATACTTTGGTGATATTTATTAACCAAATTCGTATGAAAATAGGAGTTATGTTTGGTAGCCCAGAAACTACCACAGGAGGCAACGCTCTTAAATTTTATGCCTCGGTTCGCTTAGACATTCGTCGTATTGGAGCGATTAAAAAAGGCGATGAAATTCTTGGTAATGAAACCCGTGTTAAAGTGGTTAAAAATAAAGTTGCACCACCATTTAAGCAAGTTGAATTTGAAATTTTATATGGTCAAGGGATCTCTCGAGAAGGAGAGGTTATTCAATTAGGTGTAAAAGAAAATTTAATTGAAAAAGCTGGCTCTTGGTATAGTTATAACGGCAAAAAAATTGGTCAAGGCAAGGATAATGTTCGGCAGTTTTTAAAAGATAATCCTGAGATTTATGAAACACTTCAGGTTAAACTAAAAGAAATTTTATTGCCAAAACCTGAGTCTTCAAAATCTGCAGAAGATAAGTCAACTATTAAAGCACCAGCTAATTCTGCTAAGAAATAATGGAGCAAGTCCTTTTACAAGAAGATAGTAGGGGTAAACTAGCTAAGGTAATAGAGTCTCGTGCTGTTTATCTACTTTCTATGCGTGAACATGGAGATTTAGAGCTTTTGCGAAAATTATCACAAAAATTTTCAGAGGCAAAAAACTACCCAGACCTAGTGAAAACTGTGCTTGAAATTTGTCAGAAGCAAGGTAGTCAGAGTGATGAACGTTATATTCAAAGCTATGTTCGCCAAGCGATTGCAAAGGGGCAGGGTGCTTATAAAATACGCCAGAATTTGCAAGGAAGAACCAGTCAACTATCTATAGTTGATGCTGAGTTATCGTTAGATGATGAAGTTTGGATTGAGTTAGCTCAAGCGGTATTAGAAAAAAAATATGGCGATATCCAAAAACCGAGCCAAAGAAAAGAACAAGCTAAAAGAATGCGTTTTTTACAAAGTCGTGGATTTACGCAATCACAAATTTATAAAGTATTTCACCTAAATCCTGCAAGTGGTTGTGTATATATGGCGTAAGATATTGATTTGTAGAGCAATTTTTATTCGAGTGGAATACTTATTGATATTCCCGAAGAATTAAAATTTGCTATACGAATTAATAGCTTACGTCAGATGTGTGCAAGCACTTGCAGGATTTAGGTTTCACTAGGAACTTTCTTCTATGACCAGTGCAGAACTCAGAAAATCTTTTGTAAGTTTTTTTGAAAATCAAGGCCATACCTCTATTCATTCCAGTCCTGTCGTGCCAAGTAATGATCCAACTTTGTTATTTACCAATGCGGGTATGGTGCAGTTTAAAGAAACTTTTTTAGGGGAAGAGAAAAGAGAATACTCTCGAGCCGTAAGTGTGCAACGCTGTATTCGTGCAGGAGGTAAGCATAATGACTTAGAAAATGTTGGCTATACCGCTCGTCACCATACTTTTTTTGAAATGTTAGGAAATTTTAGTTTTGGAGATTATTTTAAAAAACAAGCCATTCAACTAGCATGGGATTTCTTAACCAAGGAATTAGGACTATCTGCAGACAAGTTATGGGTAACGGTTTTTGAAGAAGATAAAGATACCGAGCAAATCTGGTTAGAAGATATGGGGATTAATCCCGAAAGATTTTCACGCTGTGACGAAAAAGATAATTTTTGGTCAATGGGTGATGCGGGGCCTTGTGGGCCTTGTACAGAGATTTTTTACGATCATGGGGCAGAAGTAGCGGGCGGGCCGCCAGGCTCTCCTGATGAAGATGGCGATCGTTATATTGAAATTTGGAATTTAGTGTTTATGCAGTTTGATCGTTCTAGTGATGGAACGCTGCATCCTTTGCCTAAGCCATCGGTTGACACAGGTATGGGGCTAGAACGTTTGGCAGCAGTGATGCAAAAAGTGCATAGTAACTATGATATTGATTTATTTCAAGCAATTGTCAAAAAAGCTGCTGAGTTGACGGGTGAAAAAGACTTAACTCATAGTTCTTTGCGGGTGATCGCAGACCATATTCGTTCTTGTTCCTTTATCATTGTAGATGGAGTATTACCCTCTAATGAAGGACGCGGTTATGTATTGCGTCGCATTATTCGCCGTGCCTTGCGTCATGGACATAAGCTGGGAATGAGTGATTTATTTTTCTATCAGTTAGTTCCTGTGTTGGTTGAACAAATGGGGGAGGCTTATCCAGAATTAATACAAGCTCAAAGCAAGGTTGAAAAAGCATTAAAACAAGAAGAGGAAAGGTTTGCAGAAACTCTTGAAAAAGGCATGAAGATTTTAGAAGAAGACATTGCTAGCTTGAATGAATCCCAAGTTATTAGTGGCAAAACGGCTTTTAAACTTTATGATACCTTTGGCTTTCCTTTAGATTTAACTGCAGATGTTGCTCGTGAAAGAAATTTAATAGTTGATGAAGCTGGCTTTAAAATTGAAATGGAAGCTCAAAGAGAAAGAGCACGTTCGGCTAGCAATTTTGCGGTAAGCTCGCAAGGTAAAATTAACTATGAAGGAGAAACCTATTTCATTGGTTACGATAAAGATGTAGCCAAAACAAAAGTGATGGCAGTTTTTGTTGACGACGTGTCTGTTGAAACAGTTGCAGAAGGTCAAGAAGCGGTAGTAATTTTAGAGCATACGCCTTTTTATGCCGAGTCAGGGGGACAGGTAGGAGACGTAGGTAGCCTTACTGAAGGCATGAACAGCTTTCATGTCAACAATACCCTCAAACAAGGAGCTGCTTTTTTACATAAAGGAAAAGTTTCTGCGGGAAACATTACAGTAGGGCAAGTTATACACGCACAAATTGATGTGAAAACTCGACGAGCATCAGAAAAAAATCACTCAGCGACCCATTTATTACATGCTGCTCTTAGGAACGTTTTAGGTTCTCACGTTGAACAAAAAGGTTCATTAGTTCAGCCAGAAAGATTACGTTTTGATTTATCTCACCACGAACCGATTTCAGCAGACTTATTATTAGAAATCGAAAAATTAGTTAACAAATATATCATGCTAAACAGCCTTGTTGATATGAAAGAAATGGATATAGAGTCAGCTAAAGAAAAAGGTGCAATGGCACTGTTTGGCGAGAAGTACGGGGATTTGGTTCGCGTAGTTAATATGGGTAGTTTTTCCATAGAGCTTTGCGGAGGAACTCATGTTAATTTTGTGGGAGAAATAGGCCCTTTTCGTATTCTATCAGAAACGGGTATAGCTTCAGGTGTTAGACGTATTGAAGCGGTCACGGGAGAAGCTGCTTGGGAAGCTATTTATGCCAATGATCAAACCTTATTAAATATGGCATCAATCGTTAAATCTGATAAACAACAGGTTGAATCAAAAGTAACCCAGCTAGTTGCTGAATACAAAGAGCTAGAAAAACAGTTTAAAAAACTGCAATCAAAGCTAGCTTCTTCACAGGGCGATGATTTGCTGAGTCAGGCGATTAAAATTGATAATGTGAGTGTTTTAGCAGTACAAATTGAAAATGCCGATGCCAATACCCTTAGAGAAACCTTAGATAAGCTAAAAAATCAATTAGCTCCAGCAGCCATTGTTTTAGCTTCGGTAGCAGGAGAAAAAGTGACTTTAGTTGCAGGTGTTTCTAAAGAAATAACCGCAAAATATAAAGCTGGTGAGTTAGTTAATCATGTAGCTCAGCAAGTTGGTGGCAAGGGAGGGGGGCGACCTGATATGGCACAAGCAGGAGGAAAAGACCCTAGTAAATTAAAAGAGGCTCTTGCTTCAGTTGCAGAATGGGCAAGGAGCAAATAAATAAAAATGGCACTAATTGTTCAAAAATATGGTGGAACATCTGTTGGCACTATAGAAAGAATTCAAAATGTAGCTACTAAGATAGCTAAGTTTATTGATGAAGGGCATCAAATTGTTGTTGTGGTTTCCGCTATGAGTGGGGAAACTAATCGCCTAACAGCAATGGCAAATGAAATTCAAAGTCGTCCCTCACAGCGTGAAATGGATGTATTGTTAACAACCGGTGAGCAGGTTACTATGGCCTTGTTAAGCATGGCATTACAACAAAAAGGCTATGAAGCAATCTCCTATACTGGTTGGCAAGTGCCAATTAAAACTAACAATGTACATGCAAAGGCACGCATTGAAGATATTGATTCTGCCAAATTAAAATCTCAACTAGATCAAGGCAAAGTTGTCGTGGTAGCAGGTTTTCAAGGCGTTACTCCAGACGGAGATATTAGCACCTTGGGTCGTGGTGGTTCAGATACCACCGCTGTAGCTCTTGCAGCGGCTTTAAAAGCATATGAGTGTCAAATTTATACCGACGTAGACGGAGTTTATACCACGGATCCTCGTGTAGTGCCACAAGCCAAACGCTTGCAACAAATTACCTATGATGAAATGCTTGAAATGGCAAGCTTAGGTGCTAAAGTATTACAAATTCGTTCGGTTGAATTTGCCAGTAAATATAATGTACCGCTAAGGGTGCTTTCTTCAATGCAAGAAGGTGGCGGAACATTGATTGTTGCAGAAGAAGAAATGAAGGATTCTAACATGGAAAAACCACTGATTTCAGGGATTGCATTTAGCCGTGACGAAGCTAAAATCATGATTCTAGGCGTACCTGATAAACCAGGAGTAGCTTATCAAATTTTAGGCCCAGTTGCGGATGTTAATATTGGAATTGATATGATTATTCAAAACCAAGGCCGAGATGGAACTACCGATTTTACCTTTACCACACCCAGAGCTGATCTAGAAGCTGCATTAGAAGTTATGAGTGAAACTTCAAAAAAGCTAGGGGCAAGAGAAGTGGTAACGGATAAGTCCATTGTTAAAATTTCACTGGTAGGGATAGGAATGAAATCTCATGTTGGTATTGCCAGTAGGATGTTTAAAACTCTAGCAGACAACGATATTAATATTCAAATGATTGGCACGACAGAAATTAAAATATCAGTAGTGATTGCAGAATCTCGTTTAGAAGATGCGGTTCAATCATTACATGCCGCTTTTGAGTTAGATAAGTAAAATTGGCGTTTTTACTTTTTATCTAAATCCTGCAAGTGCTTGCATCGACGATTTTTATGTAGGATTTAGGTTTGAAAATAATCTTTAAGTCGTCTATAATTCCGCTTCTCATATTTTTATATGAAGAGACCTAAATCCTGCAAGTGCTTGCATTGACGATTTTGATGCAGGGTTTAGGCAATAGTAGAAAAAGTAGTAACTTTTTCGTAGAAGAATTTGTTGTTGGGATTAACCTAACATCGCTGATCAAGAATGGAGAAAATTATGGTTGTTATTCGTTTGGCTCGTGGTGGTGCAAAAAAGAAACCTTTTTATCGTATTATGGTTGCAGATCAACGTAACAGCTCTACTGGGCGTTTTATTGAGCAAGTTGGTTTTTATAATCCTGTTGCTCGTGGTAATGAAGAAAAAATCCGTCTTGATACAGCTAGGATTGAACACTGGGTTGGTCAAGGTGCACAAATTAGCCCGCGTGTAAAATCTGTTATTAAAACTGCAACCTAAATCCTGCAAGTGGTTGTGCATATATAGCGTAAGATATTGATTTGTAGAGTAATTTTAATTTGAGAGGAATACTTATTGATATTCCCGAAAGATTAAAATTTGCTATATGAATTAATACCTAAATCCTGCAAGTGCTCGCACACATAGAGCACTTGCAGGATTTAGGTACTACCTTACGCTAGATATGTGCAAACACTTGTGGGATTTAGGTGCAACTAAATCAGCTTAAATAATTAAGAGATCTTTGTTGTGTCTGATGAAATAATATTAGTCGGTCAGATTAATGGCATTTATGGAATAAAGGGCTGGGTTAA
The DNA here is from genome assembly GCA_964601165.1 of uncultured Piscirickettsiaceae bacterium. GTDB lineage: Bacteria > Pseudomonadota > Gammaproteobacteria > Thiomicrospirales > Thiomicrospiraceae > Thiosulfativibrio. Next base: position 7,588 of record CAZRMK010000065.1, read on the forward strand.
AGTTTTTTCTCATACTGATCCACGAAATAATATTTTAAGCTATTCTCCTTGGTTGTTAAAAATTGCAGGTGAGTGGCAAGAATTTAATTTAGTTGGTGGTCAAGTTATACAGGGTGGCAAGTCTGTTGTAGCTCATCTTGAAAGTTTAAATAATCGTGAAATTGCTCGAACTTTTATGGGAACGGATATTGCCATTAGGGTTGGTCAGCTAGAGGACTCCGATGAGTTTTATTGGCGGGATTTAATCGGTTGTAACGTAATCAATAAAGATGAGATAGAATTAGGTCAAGTGACTGAAATTGTTGAAACAGGTGCTCATGATGTGTTGCGAGTGGTGAATAATGCAACAGACGCCACTATCTTGATTCCTTTTGTGTTTGAGAATTTTATTATTGATATAGATATTGAATCTAAACAGGTTAAAGTGGATTGGGATTTGGACAATTCCCTAGAATGATAAATGCGTTTTGATGTGGTAACTCTTTTTACTGAAACATTTTCGGCATTAACTGGGTCGGGAGTGTCTCGCAGGGCTTTACAAAAAGAAAGTTATAAGTTTAGGGCATGGAATCCTAGAGAGTTTACTCATGATCGGCATAGAACTGTTGATGATCGTCCTTATGGCGGTGGTCCTGGAATGTTGATGATGTATCAACCCTTAAAAGATACTTTGGATGCGATTAAACAAGATATTGAGTCATCTGTGACGCCTGATAAAAAAACCTATGTTGTTTATTTATCTCCTCAAGGTAAACCTCTAACTCAAAATAGAGTTGCAGAGTTGTTAAAAAAAGGCAATATAACCTTGGTTTGTGGACGTTATGAAGGAATTGACGAGCGTTTTATTCAAACTCAAGTTGATGAAGAAATTTGTGTTGGTGACTTTGTTGTGAGCGGTGGAGAGTTGCCTGCAATGATGTTAATGGATGCGGTGATTCGTTTGATTCCTGGTGTACTAGGGCATAGTGAGTCGGCAGAACAAGACTCTTTCTCAAATGATTTGTTAGATTGCCCGCACTATACTCGCCCTGAGAAGGTTGATGGTTTAAAAGTTCCATCTATTTTGTTGGAAGGAAACCATGCTAAAATTGATGCTTGGCGAGAAAAAGAAAAAATTATCAGGACGAAGCAAAGGCGTCCTGATTTATATGAAGATTATTTAGCATCTATTAAAATAGATATCTAGTAATCTCATAAAAATTCGGATTCAACCTCTGGCTACATTTGTGGTAGTGAATGTTGGATAAAAGTAAATTCAGGAAGAGATTTTCTGATTTGGAGTAGTTTTAAAATGAAAAATAGTATTATTCAGCGTATTGAACAAGAACAAATGACTAAAGAGATACCTGTATTTAGTTCAGGGGACACGGTTGTTGTTCAAGTAAAGGTAAAAGAAGGCAAGAATGAGCGGCTGCAGGCTTTTGAAGGTGTTGTTATCGCCAAGAAAAACCGTGGTTTAAACTCTTCTTTTATTGTTCGTAAAATTTCTCACGGAGTGGGCGTTGAGCGTACTTTTCAAACTTATAGCCCAATGGTCAATGATATTGAAGTTAAGCGTCGTGGTGATGTTAGGCGTGCAAAATTATATTATCTACGTCAGCTTTCTGGTAAAGCAGCACGTATTAGAGAAAAAGTTAAATAGACTTTTAAATATCACAAAAAAGCATCCATCAGGATGCTTTTTTGTTTAAGTTGTTTTTTATTAGCTATAATTATGACAAAATTTGTTATCTCTGCTTATATCGTAGCGTTTATTCAAAAACTACGCTTAATTGACGGATTAAGTGAAAATACCCTGTTAGCATATCAAAGAGATCTTAAAAATTACCAGGTCTGGTCATTTTTAACTACTTCTATGGCATTGAATATGGCTGATAAAAAGCATATTCAAGACTACATTTATTCTTTGACAGAGAAAAAACAAAGCACTAAATCAATTGCCAGAATGACCTCCTCTTTAAAACGTTTTTATCAATTTTTGGTTGAAACTAAAGAGTGTGTTGCTGATCCTACCGTTTTAATTAAACAACCTAAAATAGAAAAAAGCTTACCTAAATTTATTAGCGAATCTCAAGTAGAAGCGTTATTGAATGCTCCTGATACCTTAACCACTTTGGGAATGAGAGATAGAGCAATTTTAGAGCTGGCTTATGCATCAGGCTTGCGGGTTTCTGAAATTGTAAATTTACCCTATGAGCAGCTTAATTTGTCTGCTGGTTTGGTTCAAGTAACAGGGAAAGGTAATAAAGAGCGGATTGTTCCTATTGGGGAGTTAGCTGTTGAATGGCTAGAGCGTTATTTGCATAGTTCTCGTCCAGTATTAACTAAAAATAACTGGGTGGTGACTTTGTTTGTTTCTCGGTTAGGTCGCCCGATGACACGTCAAACCCTCTGGCATCGTATTAAAGTTTTGTCTGATATTGCAGGAATTAGCATAGAGCTTTCTCCCCATAGTTTAAGACATGCCTTTGCAACGCACTTGGTGAATCACGGGGCTGACTTGAGAACTGTGCAGTTATTGTTGGGACATTCTGATTTATCCACTACCCAAATTTATACGCATGTAGCGAAACAGCGTTTGCAAAGTTTGCACAAGCATCATCACCCAAGAGGATAGAGAGAGCAATAGTTGTGAATTTTGTAGTCATTTTATGATAGGCTATTAGGATAGATCTTAAATCCTGCAAGTGTTTGCACACATCTAGCGTAAGGTATTAAGTATAGAAAATTTTAATTTTTCGGCAATATCAATAAGTATTCCACTCAAATTAAATTTCCTCTACAAATCAACGTCTTACGCTATATATGCACAGCCACTTGCAGGATTTAGGTTAAATTTTTAATATAATTTAAAGAGGTTGTATGTTTTATCGTTCATTAGTAATGTTTTTATGTCTTGGGTTGTCGGCGTCTGCTTTTGCTTCAGAGGAGTTGATTAAGGAGCGTCTGTCTGAGCTGGTAGCTAACCCTGAGTTAGCTGTTATTGAGAGTTCACCTATTGCTGGCTTGTATCAGGTTTCTATTGAAGGGCAAGTGGTTTATATATCTGCAGATGCAAAGTATTTGTTTAGCGGAGATCTAATTGACTTGGATACGCGTCAAAATTTAACTGATAAGGCTAAAGAAAGATGGATTAAAGTACAAATAGAAAATATAGATAAAGAGTCTATGATTATTTATCCTGCTAAGGGAGAAACCAAGCACGTTGTTACGGTGTTTACTGATATAGATTGCCCTTTTTGCTCTAGACTACATGCAGAAGTGCCTGAGCTTAATAAAGCTGGTGTGGAAATAAGGTATTTAGCTTACCCAAGAGCAGGAGTGGGATCAGTATCGTACCATAAGACCGTTTCAGTTTGGTGTGCCAGTGATCAAAACAAGATGTTAGATCTAGCTATGTTGAATAAAAGTGTTCCAATAAAAGTCTGTAATAACCCAGTTGCATCTCATGTAGCTTTGGCTAAAAAAATGCAGGTACGCGGTACGCCCAACCTTATCTTAGAAGATGGTCAAGTTTTACCAGGCTTTATTCCAGCACAAGAATTGCTTAATATTCTAAACGAAAAATAATAACAATTTCTAATGTCTTGGTAGCCCTCTGTGTCAGAATAGTTATCATCCCAAATATTTATAAAATCAGAGGGAAATAGGAATAAAACATGGCTTATCCATTAGTGTCAAGCAAGCAAGTATACTACCCCAAAAATCAAGACAATTTTTTATAAGATTTAATTCCAGTATTG
>CAZRMK010000066.1:0-11191 GCA_964601165.1 uncultured Piscirickettsiaceae bacterium
TAGAAGAGCTTGATCAAGAAAAATTACCTGTTTTGCTTACCAACAAATATCATTCACTTGAAGATGCAAAGGAAATATTAGGCGAAGTGGCAGAAATCAGTTCTTTATTCATTGAATTTCAACAGCATTTATACTCTCAAAAGGTAGCGTAAGTGCATAAAAAGGGCTAATCGGGTAGCCAAGGGTATCTCACCCCCAGCCCCCAAACACCCTGCATGCGGTCGCACAGGGCGTTTCATTAACCGTGGTGACACCTAATCCAGCCATCTCTTAACGAGTATAGCCCTTGTTGTTTCAAGTATTCTTTTGCTATCCCCTGATTAATACCAGGGGGTTTTGGAGTTTCGCCAATAGGATTTACTGGGCTAGCTATACTAAATAATATCGAAAATTGTATTGAAGCAACTGAATATGAAAAAAAAAGAAGATACGGTAGAGCAAATGAGTTTGTTTGAGTCAAAGGGCAAATATCTCACATATAACAAAAAAACCAGCGGACGCAAAAAGCCGTGCCGCTGATTTAGGCGTTCATAAAGAGAGTAAATAATGACAGATGTTAATGAAAGCCCAGCAGGATTAGAAACCATTCAAGACTTTATTCGTTGGGGTGGGAGCTTATTTCGGCGGGCAGAATTGTTTTTTGGTCATGGCACTGATAATGCCTTTGATGATGCAAAAATGCTGGTATTACATATTCTTAATCTTCCTTGGGAAATGCCAGATAATTATTATCAAAGTCGTCTAACAATGGCAGAGCGTTTAGCGGTAACCGAACTATTTCGTCAAAGAATAGAGACTCGTAAGCCTTCTGCTTACCTAATAGGAGAAGCTTGGTTTGCAGGATTACAATTTAATGTAAATGAGAAGGTTTTAGTGCCTCGTTCGCCTATTGCAGAGCTTATTTCGCAAAAGTTTTACCCTTGGATAGCAGATCCTGAAGATGTAACACGGGTATTAGATATGTGTACAGGAAGTGGCTGCATTGGAATTGCCAGTTTACAGTCTTTTCCAAATGCAGAAGTAGATTTGGTTGATATTTCTTCTGAAGCTTTGCTGGTTGCACGTAGTAATATAACTCGTTATGACTTAGGTGAGATTGCACATGCCATTGAATCAGACTTGTTTTCAGCTTTAGGCGAGCAAAAGTATGATTTAATTGTTTCTAATCCTCCTTACGTTGATCAGATTGAAATGGCAGCTCTGCCAGCAGAATTTCATCAAGAGCCTCGTTTAGGGCTGGAGGCTGGTGTTGATGGTCTTAATTTGGTAAGAATTATTATGGCACAGGCCGCAAGTTTTTTGACAGATAATGGCGTGCTGGTGGTAGAAGTAGGGGTGTCGCAATTTTATATGGAGCAAGTTTATCCAGAACTGCCGTTATATTGGTTTAAATTTGAAAGAGGAGGCGAGGGCGTGTTTGCTATTTCTAAATCTGAATTGGATGTTTATCAAGACTTGTTAAATGATCAAGTTGGTTAGGTTTTTGCTAAGAAGATTCTAAGAAAAGATATATAACTTGATTTACATAGTTGATAGTAAAGGAAAATGATGGTGTTTTTAAGGAAATCTGTGTGGGCTATTTTGATAGCAGGAATATTTGCTGGGTCAGTTTTTGCCAGTGATCCACGAGCAGTCGCACAGCCTAAGTTAGTAACGGAACCCTTGTTAGACTTGGAGGCAGAGTTAGCGGGTCAAGCAACCCCTAGAGTTAAATCTGCAGTGATAAAAACTGACAAACCTCAACCTGTTGTGGAGGCTAAGCCAGACCCTGCTCCTAAACCTGTTGTCGTTAAAGAAACTCTACCTTGGAGCTACTCTGGTGATACGGGTCCAGCAAACTGGGGCAGTCTTTCACCTAAGTATAGTTTATGTGATTCGGGTAAAAATCAGTCGCCGGTTAATTTTGTTGACTCTAAACTGGTGGGAACAACACGCTTAAAAGGGCTTGATGTTAATTATCGCGATGCGGTTTTAAGGATTGTAAATACTGGCACTAGAATTCGGGTAGATTATCCAAGAGGCAGTTATATTAAGATTGGAACACAGCGTTTTGAAATGTTGCACTATCATTTTAATACCCCAAGTGAACACCAAAGAAACGGCTTTAATTTTCCTATGGAAATGCAAATAGTACACAAAAATAGTGCTGGTAATCTCGCTATAATTGCGGTGATATTCCAAGAAGGAAAAGACAATAAATATCTTGAGAAAATGATATCTCACTTGCCAACCAAGCCTAATCAGCAGAAACGCCACAGGGGAGTAATGGTTAATCCAGCTAAGCTTTTTCCAAGAAATAGAACCTTCTTTAAATATAACGGTTCTTTAACTAATCCTCCTTGCACGGAAGGAGTCAGCTGGATAGTTTTTAAACATCCTGTTGAAGCTTCTTATGAGCAAATCCAAAAAATTAAGGGCATTATGGGAGAAAATAATCGTCCAGTGCAAAAAATTAATGCCAGAACCTTGCTTAAGTCTTATGCCGATCAAGATACTCATAGAGGTATGCTGGAGTTTTTTTGATTTAACCTAGAATCCCCGCATAGCTACCGAAGGTCTTTAAATTGGATAAAGGATATGTACCTTGCCTAAATCACAGTCACAGGGTCCATTTGGTGGATCCAGAAGGTACCTAATGTTAGGCTAAAGAAGAATCCAGTTCCAAAAACAATATACCAATATGTTCTGAGTTTTTTTGCTTGGGCAAGTTCTGATTCAGAAAATTCTTCTTCATGATCCCTGTCTTTAAAAAAGACTACCATAAAACCCATCGCAGAAATAAAGCCTGCAATATTTGCATAGTGGTAAGTTCCAGTAAGTAGGGAGGCTATTCCTAATGCTAAAATGATAGTGTAAGTAATAAGAATATATTTTATGTTATTCATTTTGTGCATTTTTAGAGTCTTTTATTTAGTTCAAAGCTATTTTAGAGAAAAACTGAGGAATTGGTATGTATAAATTTATTTTTTTTGTACCAGAGTTATTTGTTGAGAAGGTTAAGTTAGCTATTTTTGCTGCTGGAGCTGGTCAGATAGGGGAATATAACCATTGTAGTTGGCAAGTTTTGGGAGAGGGGCAGTTTAAGGCTTTAGAGGGAGCTAATCCTTTTTTAGGGAAGGTAGGGCAAGTTGAAAAAGTATTAGAGTACAGAGTTGAAGTTTTGTGTGAGGCTAAATATGCTAGTGCAGTGGTTAAAGCTTTAAAGGATTCGCACCCATATGAAACACCTGCTTATGAGTTTGTTAAGGTAGAAGAAGTTTTATAATTTACAATCCCTACGGATTCAGGATATTGTAGGGATGGATGGATTAGGGAAAAAGCTTTATCCCTCAGGTCGTTTTTGGCTATCCGCTTTAATAAAATCAATAGTAAAAATTAAAGTTTCATTAGGGCCAATAGTTTCTCCTGCTCCAGTTTCGCCATAGGCTAAAGCTGGTGGAACGTATATTTCCCATTTTGATCCTGGACGCATTCTTTTTAATGCTTCTCCCCAGCCCGCAATAACATTAGACATTTGAAACTCTATCGGGACTCCTCTAGAAAATGAGCTGTCGAACTCCGTGCCATCAATTAAGGTGCCTCTATAGTGTGCAGTAATATAGTCACTTTCGGTTGGGTGTTGACCTTTTCCTTCTTCGATAACTCTGTATTGTAATCCGCTAGGTAGGGTGTTAACTCCGGGCTTTAATTTATTTTTAGCCATAAACTCTTCACCCGTTTTGGTGTTTTTATCAGCTAGAGCTTTAAGTTTTTCTACTTGCTTTGCTTGCATTTGCTTTTGAAGGTCCATGATGGCGGTTTTCATTTCTTCTTCTGTTAATTGCAGTGTGCGATTATTGATGACATCGCTCATGCCAGCAGTTATAGCTTTTAAATCAATATTTAAGCCTTCGTTTAAAAAGTTTTTAGCCAAGTCAGTTCCTAGCGTATAGCTGACTTTTTGATCAACGGTTTCAAGAGGAGTGGAGGCAGCATAAACTGTGGTTGCTGTGGCTGCGAATAAGCTGGAAGCTATAGCAAGTTTTAATAATGTTTTTTTCACGTTTTTTATTCCTTTCTAGGATTTAGGTTATAATTTATCTAAATATTTTTCGGCATCTAGTGCTGCCATGCAACCTGCTCCTGCAGAAGTGATGGCTTGCTTGTAAATTTGATCCATGACGTCTCCCGCAGCAAATATGCCGGGAATAGAAGTTTGGGTTGCATTGCCTTGTAAACCGCTTTGTACTTTAATGTAGCCGTTAAGCATGTCTAGTTGTCCATCAAAAATACCTGTATTGGGGGTGTGACCAATGGCAATAAAAACTCCCATCGCATCGAGTTTTTTAGTTTCATTAGTTTGAGTATTTTTAATGCGTAAGCCAGTAACCCCCATTTTGTCACCAAGAATTTCATCCAAAGTAGCATTGAATTCAATTTTAATATTACCATTTTTGGCTTTTTCTTTCAGTTGATCTGCTAATATTTTTTCAGATCTAAATTGATTTCTACGGTGCACAATAGTAACTTCTGCAGCAATATTGGATAGATATAGTGCTTCTTCGACCGCAGTATTACCTCCTCCGATAACCGCTACTTTTTGGTTACGATAAAAGAATCCATCGCAAGTGGCACAGGCAGAAACTCCTTTGCCTTTAAAAGTTTCTTCTGACTCTATCCCTAAATATTTTGCCGATGCACCTGTTGCGATAATAAGAGCATCACAAGTGTATTCTGTAGAATCGCCAGTGAGTTTGAAGGGTTTACTTTGTAAATCTGCAGTATGAATATGGTCGAGTAAGATTTCGGTACCAAAGCGTTCAGCATGTTTTTGCATCCGTTCCATTAGAGCCGGTCCTGTTAGCCCTTCTGGATCTCCTGGCCAATTATCTACTTCTGTGGTGGTGGTTAGTTGACCGCCTTGTTGCATGCCTGTGATTATGACAGGCTCTAGATTCGCTCTAGCGGCATAAACTGCAGCAGAGTAACCTGCCGGGCCAGATCCTAAAATAATAAGTTTGCAATGTTTTGTTGTCATGTATGTCTCTCTTAATATATAGAGTTGTAGTTTGTGATAAAATCCCAGTATTTTTAAAGCTAGCAAGATCATTTATGCCATTTAAACCATCTAAATCTGTTCAAAAGTCTAAAGGCACCTTTTCTGATGACAAGGGAAGCTCTGTTAATAAAATAAAACTTAATTTTACAGGTTTTAGTTGGATACTTAAAGACGTCTTAGTTTTGAGTTGTATTGGGCTATCTTTTTTTCTATTTATTATCTTGTTTAGTTATCATCCCGAAGATCCTGGTTTTGAGGCGGCTGCAACAGGGTTAGAAGTTTTAAATTATGGTGGTCTAACGGGTGCTTGGCTGTCGTCTTTTATTTTATATTTTTTTGGTATTTTTGGCTTTTTAATTCCATTTGGGGTTTTTATGGCGGGGTGGGTGACTTTAAAAATACGAGTTGGCTCTGAATTTGATTATTCCCGTTTTATACTGAGCTTAATAGGTTTGTTTTTGTTAATCGCGTCTGGAGGAGGGTTAGCAACCTTGTATCTAGAGCCTGACATGGGTTTTATTCAGTTTCCTTACTCTAGCGGTGGAGTTCTTGGATATGAGCTAAGCAAAGGCTTAGTCAGTTCCATAGATTTGTTAGGTGCTACTCTTGCTTTATTGGTGATATTTGCAGTTTCATTTAGTTTGTTTATTAGTTATTCTTGGTTAAATATTTTAGACGCAACAGGCGTGCAAACTTTTCGGCTTTATTTGTTTTTAAAGCAACAAATGCAAGTATTGCAAGCTAGTCAGCAGAAAAAGAAAGCCTATAACAAGGTTTCTCCAGCCAGCTCTAAAGATGTTTATGATAAAAAAATGCTGGGAGAGGATCAGACCACCTCTAAACGCTCTGGAGTTCATAGTTTATTAAATGGTAAAAATAAAGTAATAGCTTTATTCGGCGAGAAAAAAGACCAGCCAATTGCAAAAAGAGCTGAGAAAGCCTTTGTAGGTAAAGAGTATGTAAAAGAGAAAAACTTTTTAAAGAAAAACCCTCAACCAAGCGATGAGGGAATGCAGTTGCCAACTGATGTTAAAGTAGGGCAAAGAGCTACATCTAATTCAACCGTGCCTTTTCAAGAGTCTGGAGATTTGCCAAGTGTTGAATTATTAGATCCTATCCCTGAATATACTGAGAGTTTTTCTGAGCAGGCGTTAAAAGATTTAAGTTTGTTGCTAGAGCAGCGTTTGCAAGAGTTTGGAGTATCAGTTAAGGTTGAGGCGGTTCAGCCAGGCCCTGTGGTAACTCGCTTTGAAATTATGCCTGCCGCTGGCGTTAAAGTTAGCCAAATTAATAATTTAGCAAAAGATTTAGCTCGTGTTTTGTCTATTAAATCGGTGCGAGTGGTCGATGTTATTCCTGGTAAAGCAGTGGTGGGCATTGAAATTCCAAATGACGAACGAGAAATGGTTAGCTTTAGGGAAGTGGTTTCGTCGGTCGAATTTCAAACCGCAAAATCAGCTCTTACTGTTGCACTAGGTAAAGATATTGCTGGTAAAACGGTGGTTGCAGATATTGCCAAAATGCCTCACTTATTGGTAGCGGGAACCACAGGTTCTGGTAAGTCTGTGGGAATTAACAGCATGATTCTTAGCCTGCTTTATAAGGCAACCCCAGAAGAAGTACGGTTAATTATGATTGATCCTAAAATGTTGGAGCTATCTGTTTATGAAGATATTCCCCATTTACTGACTCCCGTGGTGACCGATATGAATGATGCCGCTAATGCTTTGCGTTGGTGTGTATTTGAAATGGATAGACGTTATCAGCTTATGGCAAAATTAGGGGTACGCAATATTGCTGGTTATAATGCTAAGGTGCAAGGGGCGATTGACAGTGGTAAGCCGATGATAGATCCTTTATACCAGCAGGCAGTTAATTTTGGTCATGAACTAGGAGAAAAACCACCAACATTAGAATCTTTACCTTATATTGTAGTGGTGGTAGATGAGTTTGCTGACATGATTATGGTGGTAGGAAAAGAAGTCGAGCAATTAATTTCTCGTATTGCCCAAAAAGCTCGGGCAGCTGGGATTCATTTAATCCTCGCTACTCAAAGACCTTCTGTTAATGTCATTACAGGACTGATTAAGGCAAATATTCCAACACGAATTTCTTTTATGGTTAATACTAAAATTGATTCTCGTACTATTCTAGATCAGGGGGGCGGTGAACAGCTTTTGGGTATGGGTGATATGCTCTTTATGCCGCCAGGCACAGGCTCTCCAAAAAGGGTGCATGGTGCTTTTATGAGCGATGAAGAAGTTCATGCGGTTGCCAAATTTGTAAAATCGCAAGGCAAACCTCAATATTTAGAAGCCGTGACTCAAACTGCAAAAGATAACGCTACAGAAGGGGGTGAAGATGCAGAAATGGATAAGCTTTATGACGAAGTGGTAGGTTTTGTAATTGAGGGCAGAAGGGTATCGGTTTCATCTGTACAGAGACGCTTTAAAATTGGTTATAATCGTGCTGCGCGTATTGTTGAAGCTATGGAAAACTCTGGGGTGGTTTCTACCATGGGAGCCAATGGTAATCGTGAAGTGTTGGCTCCTAAGCCAGCTCAGTAGGTTTTATATAAGCTCTAAATTTAAAAGGAATTGAAATGAGTTTTTTCTTTAAAGTAAGTTTTATGATAGTTTTTTTTGTTGGGTTTTCTAATGTTTCTGCTAGCAACCTTTCTTTACAGAAATTTGTAAATCAGTTGCATACTTTTTCGGCAGATTTTGAACAAATTCAGCCAGAGGAAGAGTTTTTTCAGCTAAATAAAGCCTATGGTTCTTTTAAGCTCAAGCGTCCTGGGCAGTTATTATGGGTTTATCATAAACCTGAACCACAAGATATTATGGTAGATGGGGTTAATATTTGGATATTTGATAGGGATTTAGATCAGGTAACGGTACGTAATCTACAAGATGTTAAGAGAGATTTCCCTTTGAGTTGGTTGTTGTTTGACGAGCCAATAGAAAATCGTTATAGAATTATCGAAAGAGATCTTGTGCAAGGCATGCAATGGTTTAACTTGCGTCCTAGAGAATCGACTTTTTTTCAAAGTCTAGAAGTTGGTATGAGAGATGGCAAAATGGTTGAAATTCATATGTATCAAAGTATGGATCATGTCACCAAAGTTCGTTTTAAAAATATTGTAATAAATGAAAAAATAGCAGAGTCTACTTTTAGATTTCAAGTTCCTGAAGGTATTGATTTGATTGGTCATCCTCAAAGGGTTAACTAAAAGTGCAGGCTTTGTATCAGCCATTGTCAGATAGATTACGTCCACAAACTTTAAAAGACTATGTTGGGCAAAAACACTTGTTAGGAAAAGGGCGAGCCTTGTCAAGACTGTTTGAGACAGGGCGTTTGCACTCAATGATTTTTTGGGGTCCTCCAGGTACAGGTAAAACCACTTTAGCAAGGTTAATTGCCTTACAATCAGATTTACAGTTTATTAATTTATCAGCGGTGCTAGATGGTGTTAAGCAAGTAAGAGGAGCCGTTGAGCAAGCTAAATTGCATGCAGAGCAATTTAAACAAGGCACTCTATTGTTTGTCGACGAGGTACATCGTTTCAATAAGGCACAGCAAGATGCTTTTTTACCCTTTGTTGAAGATGGAACTTTTATCTTTATTGGGGCAACCACAGAAAATCCCTCTTTTGAACTGAATAATGCCCTTCTTTCACGAGCAAGAGTCTATGTATTACGCTCGTTAGAAGAAGATGAGTTATCTGAAGTGCTTGCAAGGGGAGTGGCACTATTGTCAGAAGAGCTAGCATTTTCTCTGGAAAGTGATGCTGAAAAACTTTTGCTACAAGCTGCAGATGGTGATGCACGGCGTTTATTAAACTTCTTAGAGCAAGCGGTAGATTTTGTCGAAACTGACCTAGAACTACCAGACCTAGCAATTTTAAGAGCTAAACATTGCCAAGAAGTCGTGCAAGGAGGCATAAGGCGTTTTGATAAAGGTGGCGAGGTCTTTTACGATCAAATATCCGCACTGCACAAATCTATACGAGGTTCAGACCCTGATGCGGCTCTATATTGGCTAGTGAGAATGTTAGATGGAGGGGTTGATGCCCGCTATTTAGCACGGCGTTTAATTCGTATGGCGAGTGAAGAAATTGGCAATGCAGATAATCGCGCCTTAGGCGTGGCAGTTAATGCCGCAGAGGCTTACGAACGACTTGGCTCGCCAGAAGGAGACCTTGCTTTGGCTCATGCGGCTACTTATTTAGCCGTCGCTCCTAAATCTAATGCTGTCTATATGGGCTATAAAGCAGTATTAAAAGATATTCAACAACATGGCAGTTATGAAGTTCCCTTGCATTTAAGAAACGCACCGACAAAGCTTATGCAAAACATGGATTATGGCGAAGGCTATCGTTATGCCCATGATGAACCAGAAGCCTATGCCGCGGGCGAAAATTATTTTCCAGAAGAAATGCTTCCAAGAAATTATTATCAGCCAGTTAATCGAGGTTTAGAGATTAAAATAGCCGAAAAAATGCGTTATTTAAAAAATCTGGATGCTAATAGCACTAACAAGAGACCTCATCATAACCCAGCAAAATAATTCCAATGAAATAAATCCCAGAATCCCTAAATACGTAACTTCCCAAAACTCGGGGCAACACTCGTTACCATGCTCCAGCGTGGTAACGCATACCAACGCTAAAGGTATAAAAAGATCTGCATTCCCACGCAAAGCATGGGAACGATTCGTTTATTGCCCTGAGTTATTGGCAAGTTACCTAAAGCCTTTTTAAAATTTTAATAGAGAAATATAATTATGTTAGATACCAAACTGCTTAGAAGCGAATTGGATTTCATTGCCGCTAAATTAAAAACTCGTGGATTCGAGTTGGATGTACAGCAAATTCACCAGCTTGAAACACAACGCAAAGAGCTACAAGCTAAAATGCAAACCTTACAAGCAGAGCGTAATAGCCGTTCAAAAAACATAGGTAAAGCCAAGGCAGCAGGGGAAAATATTGCCCCCTTATTAGCAGAAGTTGCAAATTTAGGATCACAGCTTGACCAAGCTAAAATTACCGCTGAAACTGTTTTGCTTAAAATAGAAACTCTCTATTACAACATCCCCAATATTCCTCATGAAACCACCCCAATAGGAGAGAGTGAAGAACAAAATATAGAAATCAAAAAATGGGGTAAGCCAACTGTTTTTGATTTTGAACCTAAAGATCATGTTGACCTAGCAGAACAACGAGGTTGGTTCGACAACCAAGCAGCAGTTAAAATTGCGACATCAAGATTTTCAGTGTTAAAAGGGCCCATGGTAAAACTACAGCGCGCCTTAACTCAATTTATGCTCGATACCCACAGCCTAGAACATAACTACGAAGAAGTTTATGTACCCTACCTTGTTAACCAAGAAAGTTTACAAGGTACAGGGCAACTACCTAAATTTGAAGCAGACCTATACAAAATAAGTAAACATGATGAACACGACACCAGCGATCGAGATTTATACCTCATTCCCACCGCAGAAGTACCCATAACTAATTTATTTCGTGACGAAATTATAGACGAGGCAAAACTACCAATAAAAATGGTTGGGCACACCCCATGCTTTCGTTCTGAAGCAGGAGCTTATGGAAAAGATACTCGAGGATTGATTCGCCAACATCAATTTGAAAAAGTAGAAATGGTACAAATAGTCCACCCTGAAAAATCTTTTACCGCTTTAGAAGAGCTAACCAATCATGCTGAAATTATTTTACAAAAACTTGAATTACCATATCGTGTGATGTCCCTATGTACAGGAGATATTGGTTTTTCAGCATCCAAAACTATCGACTTAGAAGTATGGTTACCAGGACAAAATTCTTATAGAGAAATTTCATCCTGCTCCAACTTTGAAGCCTTCCAATCACGGCGTTTATTAATTAGATATCGTGCCGAAGGAATTAATAAACCCCAGCTGGTTCATACGGTTAACGGATCAGGGTTAGCAGTAGGGCGAACTTTAGTGGCAGTGCTAGAAAATTATCAAAACGCAGATGGAACAATCTGTGTTCCAGCCTGTCTTAAACCTTATTTAGGTGGAATTGCAGAGTTATAAAATATTTTTTACAAAGCAGGATTTAGGTTATACAAAGATCCCTTTAAATAACCGAAATCAGACTAACTTGGAACT
>CAZRMK010000067.1:0-10534 GCA_964601165.1 uncultured Piscirickettsiaceae bacterium
GAGTAGAGGGATTTGAACCCCCGACCACTTGTACCCAAAACAAGTGCGCTACCAAGCTGCGCTATACTCCGATAAGATGCGGCGTATTTTATAGTTCAGGACTGTTTCTGTCAACATTAATTAAAAGCTTTTTTGTGGTTTTTACTTTATTTTTCATTGTGCAAGCACTTGCAGGATTTAGGTTACAGTTTTTATGTGATTTGACCAGTTAATGTATAGCCCTAAAACTAAGTTGCTCATTTTACTTTTACTTGCTATTATCCGCCTATTATTGAATAAGGTCATGAAAACTTAAGATATGGAAAATTTACCAGCTTCTAAAAATCCTAATATATTTATAGCTAAAATAATTTATGTTTTATATATGGTAGGGCTTCTTTTTGGTGTGACAGCTCTGGTCGGAGTAGTGATGGCTTATGTTTATCGTAATAAGTCGAATAATCCAGAGTGGTTAAATAGCCATTATAGATTTCAAATTAGAACCTTTTGGTATGGCTGGGTTTATTTAGGGATTGGATTGCTATTGTCTTTAATTTTAATTGGTTGGCTGTTATTACTTTGGTGGGTCATTTGGGTCATTATTAGGGCAGTAAAAGGTATTTCTGCTTTGGATGACCAGCGGGAAGTTTCTGATCCTACCAGCCTTTGGGGCTTTGGGTTTGATTAGAATCCCCTTAGTTGTTTATGTTTGATGTCCTTGTAAACCACCGGTGTGAAGTAAAATGATTTTTGAACCTTGTGGTAGCTCGTTGTTTTTAACCGATAATATAAATTCAAGCATCATTCTAGCGGTATAAATAGGGTCGAGAGGAATATTGAAGTGTTGTTTAAATTCTTCAATTATTTCTTGAATCTTAGGGGTTATTTTTCCATATCTTAAAGATATCTTAGGAGTTTGGAAATACCAGTCTTGGTAAGATTGGGGGGTTAAATAGTGGTTAATATTTTTTGTTAAATATTGGTATGATTTTGCGGTTGGAATACCAATTATTTTTTGATTTAATTTAGGGTTTAAGTATTTTACTAATCCTGCTAAAGTACCTCCTGTTCCTACGGGTAAGTAGAGATGACTCCAGCTTTTGTGCTGATAGTTTATGTCATCTGCTAGAGATCGAAATCCTTTAACGGCTAAAATATTGTTGCCTCCTTCAGGTAAAATATAAGCATTAGGATAATCTAGCTCTAGTTGGTTTTGAAATTTAAGGCTGTTTTTTTGACGATAATCTTCTCGGCTTAAAAACTTAAATTGCATGCCAAGTTTATGGGCAGTTGTTAAAGTTGAACTCCAAGCAGTAGGATTGTTTTCTAGTTCATCTCCACGAATAAAGCTCAAGGTTGTTAATCCTGCGTTTTTTCCAGCAACGGCGGTGGCTGCTATGTGGTTGGAATAAGCTCCTCCAAAGGTAATTAAAGTGCTCTTGTTTTGTTTAAGAGCTTCAACAAGATTTAATTTTAGCTTATGCCACTTGTTGCCTTGTATTTCTGGGTGATTTAAATCATCTCGTTTTATCCAAACTTTAATTTGATATTGGTCAAATAAAGGGTGGTTAATTTTTTGTAAAGGTGTCATTAATGCCTCTTATAAAACTTAGGTTTAAAGTAAATTTTTTTATTAATTATCTCAATAAAGTATCTATGCATAAACTATCCTCTGACCAGCTATACCGTTTTAGTAAAATTGATATAAAATCTTTAGAAACAGAAGCACCTAATTCTATTGAATTTATGAAACGTTTTCACCCTAGAGCTTATCAGGCTCTTAATTTTGGTTTACATTTAAAGCGTAATCAAAACCATATCTTTATTATGGGGCAGTCTGGTGTCGGTCGAATTGGCATGACTAAGGCAATGTTAAAACGCGATGTTTTAAATAAGCCTAAGCCTAAAGATGTAGTATTGGTTTCAGATTTTTCTGAAGCTAATAAAACCCAATATCTTTATTTTGCAGCAGGATTTGGGCATTATTTTAAAACGGCAGTAGAAGAGTTTGTTGCCCAGTTAAAATATCAGCTACCAGTTGTTTTTGATGGACATGCCTATCAATTAAGAAATCAGCTACTTGAGAATGAATTGGTATCTAAGCAAGAACATGCTTTGGAACCGGCATTTACTTTAGCGGAATCTTTAGACATTGAAATTCAACAAACAGAGAATAATTTTGTTTTATTTGCTATTGTCGAGGGCGAGCGTTTACGCTTGGCTGATCTTAAAAAATTATCTGATCCTGTCGAGAAGCGTTTTTTAGGGGCTTTAGATGAGGTTGAAGCAGAGTTAAATAAAGGGCTAACCCATTTTCCATTTTTACAACATGAGTATTTGGATGCAGGGAAGAATCTGAATACGGAGGTAGCTAATGAACATTTATCGTCATTTATCAGTGCGTTAAAAATGGAATTTGGTAAAAATAGTGCGATAAATATTTATTTAGATGCCTTGCAAAAAGCTATTGTCAATAAACTGCATTTATTTTGGGATCAAAGTTCAGATCAAGTGACCTCTGGTGTTCAATCTTCTATGGAAGATCTGCTTTCTGAACAGCAGGGTTTTGCTGTTTTTGAAGTGAACTTATTAGTAGATCACTGTGATATGACGAGCGCTCCAGTTATTTTTGAACAGCATGCCACCATGCCAAAAATATTTGGTTATACGATTAATTCTGCCACGGCAAATTCGACAGATACGCTTTCTTTGGCAATGAATCATCAAGCGGGTTTGCTACAAAAAGCCGATGGAGGCTTTTTAATGTTGACAGTGCAGTCTATCTTAAAAGAAGCCGAGCTTTGGAATCATTTAAAAGCCGCCTTGATGAGTAAGAAGATGATGTTTGAAATTCCTTCTTCAAGCTCTGTTGTTCCTTACCATTTACCAGATTTTCCCTTAAATGTAACTTTAGTTTTAATAGGTCAGCCAGCTCATTTTTATGCTTTGCAAGAAATAGACTCAGAATTTGATCGTTTATTTAAAGTTCAGGTTGAATTTGAAACTGAGTTAGAGCGTACTCAAGAGCATGAGGAGGTCTTGGCACAAAAACTGGCAGATGAGATTGAAGATTGGGATGATTTGTCTGTGAGTATTTGTGCCTTTGAGCGTTTATTAGAATATTCAGCCAAAATGGCAGAACATTCGGATCGGCTTTATACTAATAAAGCGATTTTAAAAGATTTATTGGCTGAAGCTAATGCCTATGCCAGAGCAAATGATGAGCAGAGTGTTACTCGTGAAATGATTGAGGAGACAATTTCTCAGAGGGAATTCCACACGGGGTTAGTCGAAGATCATTATCATCGTTTAATTAGCGAGCAGCAGGTTCTAATTAGTACTGCAGGGCAAAAAATTGGACAAATTAATGGTTTAACGGTTGTTACTTTTGGTAAACAGTCTTTTGGGCAGCCAGTTAGAATTACTGCTCAGGCAACCGCTGGTGAAGAAGGGGTGATTGATATTGAAACCGAAGTAGATATGTCGGGCTCTATTCATTCTAAAGGGATATTAATTTTATCTGGTTATTTACGCGGTCGTTATATGCAACAAAAGGCATTAGGGTTTACCGCTTCTGTGGTGATGGAACAGGTTTATGATGGCATTGATGGTGACAGTGCTTCTTCTGCTGAACTTCTTGCCTTGTTGTCTTCTATTGCCAAAGTGCCTTTACGGCAAGATTTAGGGGTGACAGGAGCGATTAATCAGTTTGGTGAAATTCAGCCAATTGGGGGGGCAAATGAAAAAATTGAAGGCTTTTTTAAAATTTGTCAAGAGCGTGGCTTAACAGGAAAGCAAGGGGTAATTGTTCCAGCGGCTAATGCTAGTCATTTAATGTTAAATCAGGCTGTACGAGAAGCGGTTGAGTCTGACTTGTTTCACATTTATGCGATGTCACATATTGATGATGCTCTGAAAATTTTTACCGGCTTGCCAGCAGGAAAAGAAAATGCTTTAGGGCAATTTCCAGAAGGAAGCTTTAATCACAAAGTGGTGCAGGAGCTGGAAAAGATGAATGAAAAAGAGGGCAAGGGTGATGAAAAGTAAATTATTTCTCTCGCCTTGCCTGCCAGCGCTGCACAACACTCCAGCGCCAAAATAAATTAATTCCAAAATAGCCAATAGTGCCAGCGATAATGCCGACAATAAGACTGCCTAAGTAAAGTGGCATCCAAAGCTCCCCTAGGGTATTAAATATCCAGTTCCAGCTTATTTCAAAGGCAATATTATCAGCGGTACTACTTCCCATAACCCAAGAGCCAACAAGATAGTTAAAATAAAAAATGGGAACCATGGTTAAAGGATTGCTAATCCAAACTAAGGCGATACTTAGGGGAAGGTTTGCTCTAAATATTATAGCGGATAGAGCTGAGGGGAACATTTGAGAAGGAATGGGTATTGCCATCCAAAATAAACCAATAAAAAAGGCTCGGCTAACAGAAGTTCGATGAAAATACCAAATATTTGTGGTATGTAGCCATTGCCCAAGAATCCCTAAGCTTTTTATGCTTTTAATCTTTTTAAAGCTAGGAGAATATTTTTTGAAGAATTTTCTAGGCATGCTATATGTTTATTCGCTTTGTGATTGGGCTGGTATTATCAACTTATGGGTTTTATCAGTTTAGCCAATTACCCAGTGCGGGATGGTTGGTGGTTCTGTTTATATTGTTGATTTTAATTTGGATATATCGCCATACCGTTTTAAAGTTTTCAGCGAGCTATTTTTTTATTGGGGCTATTATAGGATTTCAATTAGCATTTTTACAAAACTTTATATCTCCGATTGTACCAGATAAAGTCCTGAGTCAAAAAATTGAAGTATTTGGCGAGGTAATTGGTCTTCCAGTAACATCTCAAACATCTAGTTTTTCAGAACCTGACAAAGAAGGCAGACCAAAAGTTAGATTCGATTTTGTTATTACACAAATCAAGGTAAATAATCAGCAAATTAACTGGCATTTCAATCGCCCTAAAGTACGCTTAAACTGGTTTTCGCCAGAAAAAGCCATCACACCTGGTAAAAATCAACATTTTTTAGTGAAATTAAGACCTAATCGAGCTAGTTTTAATTTGGGTGGCTTTGATTATGAAACCTATCTCTTTAAAGAAAGTATTGCAGCAACTGGTTATATTATAAAAGACCTTAGCGTTGAAAAATCTTTAGTTCAGGAATTTAATTTACGTTTTTGGTTAGCAGAGCACTTGAAACCTCTGCTTGAAGACTCACCTTTTAAAGGCATTTTTAAAGCCCTTATTTACGGTGATAGAGCAGATATTTCTAGTCAAGATTGGCAAATGTTACAACAAACTGGCACGATTCATTTAATGGCTATTTCTGGTCTACATGTAGGTTTAATAGCAGGAATAGGTTTTTTGCTATTAGGTATGTTATGGTCAGTTTTAGTAGGCTATTCTCGTTGGGTTTTTAATACCCCTAAAGTTTACTGGGCTGCACTAGGTGCTTTAAGTTTTGCCTCTGTGTATTTAATATTGGCAGGAGCTTCTATTCCCACCCAAAGAGCTTGGTTGATGGTGGTAGCGGTATTAGTTTTTGTGGTCATTAAACGCAAATTTCAACCCAGTTCTGCTTTAGCTTTGGCAGCGTTTTTAGTGGTGATTTGGGAGCCTAAATCAGTATTAAGCCCTGGATTTTGGTTGTCTTTTACTGCGGTAGCTTTAATTTTTGCTTTCTTATTTTATTTTCAAAAAAAACCGCTCAACAAATGGCAACTATTGTTAGCTATTCAGATATTACTTAGCATTGGTCTAGTGCCGTTTGTAGCTTTTTATTACGGGCAGTTTCCCGCTTATTCTATTATAGCCAACTTAGTAGCAGTGCCTTTTGTAACTATGATCGGATTACCACTATTGTTTTTAACTGTAGTGGTAAGTTTTATATCCGAATTTTTAGCCCAACAACTTATGTGGTTAAATAATGTTTTATGGTCTTGGTTGTGGGTAATGCTTTATTGGGTTGCAGACTTAAAATTTAATATTATCCCGTTAAAAATTGCAACTTGGCAGTTAGTAATTTTTTATGCAGGAATTTTCATTTTTTTAGCTCGTAACATTCGCTATAGCTGGGTAATAGGCTTGGTTTTGATGATTATAGCAGTAGGGTTTAGTTTGCGAACAGAGCCTCAGCCAAATGTTAGAATGGCAGTGTTAGATGTTGGGCAAGCACAAGCTGTAGTATTTACAACCCAAAACCATGTTGTCATCTATGATACGGGAGATTTTTGGAGCAAAAAACTAGATGGTGGAAAAATGGCAGTTTTACCCTATTTACAAGCCCTCGGTCGCCAACAAGTAGATTTAATGATTATTAGTCATTCAGACTTAGATCATGCTGGAGGAATGAGGTCTATTTTAAAAGACATTGCCGTTCAACAAGCCATTAGTGGTCAACCTCAAGAATTAAATCAACTAACATCACAAATTGTGTTTAAATCCTGTGTCGCAGGACAAAGTTGGCAGTTTGATCAATTAAGTGTAGAAGTTATTGCGCCCTTACAAGATTGGGAAGTTCCTAAAAAAGATAATGACACCTCTTGTGTAGTAAAATTCTCAGTAGCTGATTCGACTATTTTAATAATGGGTGATTTAAGTAAGCGTTACGAAAAAAAGTTATTAAAATCTATTGCTGAAAAATATGTTGCTGAAAAGTTAACGGCTGATATTTTAGTTGCAGGACATCATGGCAGTAAAACTTCAACCAGTTTGCAATGGTTACAACAGGTAAACCCCAGTGAAGTTGTTTTTACTGCTGGCTACTTAAATCGTTTTAAACATCCACACCCTAAAGTGATTAAAAATGTAGTAGCAATTAACGCAATCTGGTGGAATACCGCCTGTGAAGGCGATGTAAGCTATGAGCATAATGGTAAAAGCTGGATAAAACAACAGTCCTACCGAAAAAGTAATTTAAGATGGTATCATCATCGTTGTTCAGAAGCAGAAAAAGGGTTATTTCATCAAGGAATTTATAATTAATGAGCTGGCCAAAGTTTTGGTTTGAAAATACATGGCAAAGCAAGCTACTTATACCATTGAGTTTATTGGTTTGTAAAGTTGCCGCCAAGCGTCTTAAAAAATTTGAAAAATATCCTCCCCAACCCATTGCCAATGTGGTGGTTATAGTTATTGGTAATATTACGGTTGGAGGTAGTGGTAAAACACCTTTTATTCAATGGCTTGCATCACAGCTTGAAGAAGCTGGATTAAGCTATGGAGTTATTAGCAGAGGCTATGGTGGTAAGAGTAAAACTTGGCCATTAATGGTAACGGCTAATTCATCACCGCAACAAGTTGGTGATGAGCCTGTGCTACTAGCTAAATCACTAAACTGCCCTCTAGTGGTTTCTCCTAAACGGGCAGAAGCGGTTGAATTTTTGTTAAAACACCAAATTGTTGATGTGATTATTTCTGACGATGGCTTACAGCACTTTGCGTTATCAAGAGATATAGAAATTGTAATAATGGACTCACAGCGTAATCTAGGCAACGGTTTATGCCTGCCCTCGGGGCCGCTTAGAGAAGCACCATCCCGCTTAAATAAAGTAGATTATATAGTTTATAATGGTGGTAAATCTTCTAAGCAAATTAATATGCAGTTAAAGTCAGTGTGTTTTAGGCAAGTTTCCAATCCTAAAAATCACCGCGAACTTGATTACTTTGCCAACCAAGAAGTGATAGCTATAGCAGGCATTGGCAACCCACAAAGATTCTTTAAACAGTTAGCCAGTTTAAATATTCAAGCTAAGGAAATTGCTTTTAGTGACCATCACGCCTATCATCCCAAAGACTTTGCAGGGTTAGATACTGAAAAACCGTTACTTATGACTCAAAAAGATGCGGTAAAATGTACAGAGTTTGCTAAAGAAAACTGGTGGTACTTAGAAATTTTACCCACTTGCCCAGCAAGTTTTTCCAAGCAATTAATAGCAGAAATTAATTCCAAAATTAAGAAACAATGAGAGATTACCATGGATTCAAAACTACTTGAAATATTAGTATGTCCTGTTAGTAAAACCAAACTTTACTACGACAAAAAACTACAAGAGCTTATCTCAACCGCCGCAAATTTGTCTTATCCTATCAGAGACGGTATTCCCATTATGTTAGAAAATGAAGCACGAGCCTTATCTGCCGAAGAAGTTGAAGTTTATCGTAAAAAGAAAGGATAAATAAAGCAAATGTCCTTTAGCGTAATTATCCCAGCGAGGTTTGAATCCAACCGTTTACATGGCAAACCTTTAATGCTAATTAATAACCAACCGATGATCTATTGGACTTGGCAACAGGCGAAGCGGTCGGGAGCTAATCGAGTAGTCATAGCAACAGAGAGTGTTGAGGTAAAAGAAACTTGCGAAGCCTTTGGTGCAGAAGCCTGCTTAACAGCAAAGCACCATCAATCTGGTACCGAGCGCATTGCTGAGGTGGTTGAAATACTCGATTTTTCTGATGATGAGATAATTGTCAATGTACAAGGGGACGAGCCAATGCTTCCTCCAGAACTTATTCATCAAGTAGCAGAAGGTCTAGAAAATAATTTAAATGTTCAAATGGCAACCCTATGTGAACCCATAACAGACTTAGAAACCTTATTTGATACCCACGCAGTTAAGGTGGTGCGAGATATTAATCAGTTAGCGATTAGCTTTAGCCGTGCTGCCTTACCTTGGTCAAGAGATTCTTTTGCAACTCAACCTAAAAGATTGCCAGAAAATGGTCATTATAAACGCCATATTGGTCTATACTCCTATCGTTCAGGTTTTATTAAACAATACGTTAACTGGCCAGCGTGCGACTTAGAGCAGGTAGAAAGACTGGAGCAATTAAGAGTGTTGTGGCATGGCGAAAAAATTCTAGTTTTAGATGCACTCTGTGATGCAGGGGTCGGGGTAGATACCTTAAAAGATCTAGAAAAAGTTCGTCAATTAATAGGTAGAAATTAGATTGGGAAGGCTACTTAACTTATTGTTTTTAATCGCTGTTATATATTTAGTTTATTGGATGATAAAGCGTCATTTTAGAAATAAAAAGCTTGCTAAGCAGGGCATAGTTATCCAGCAAACAGGAATCCGCCCAATTACCTTGTTTAGTATCGTCATGCTGGTTTCCTACGGTGCTTATATGATTTATTTTGTAACATCATCTTGAACCCTCTAGTCCCTATGTAAAAGAGAGCCTTACCATAAAAACAAATAAAAAATGGTCGAAAGACTTACAAAGCCTTGCAGAAATTTATTTTGATGATGACAAGGTTACTATCAAAAATATTAGAAATGTTGCCTACCAAACTAGATATGATTTTGAGGTATCATTTTACGATAAAACCTATAATCTTGATGAGATTCAATCAGCTTGGTATGTAATTGAAAATTTTGGTAAATTTAATATTGCTCATACTATGGTTTCGTTTGGCTTTAAAGATGGCAGTTATATTGCTATTTCTATGGAAGCTGGTAGAAATCAAGGAGAGAAATTTAACCCTTTAAAAGGCATATTACGACAATTTGTATTGGTTTATATTATTGCTGATGAATCTGATGTAATTAAACTCAGAACCAATTATCGTAAAAATCCAGTACGGCTCTTGCCACTAAAGTTAGATCAAAAAACTATAAGATTAATTTTTGTTGATATATTAAAACGGGCTCAAAAAATAACGAAACAACCAGAGTTCTATAACACCCTAACCAACAACTGCGTAACTAATCTTATGCATCACATACGCAAATTCTCTGCTAAAAATATCTCAAAATTCAATTTAAGCTACTTATTACCCGGCTATTCAGACCAAGTATTTTATAAAGCAGGGCTTTTAGATACGGAACTTTCAATAAACCAAGTCCGAAAACAATTTATGATTACTAAAAAAGCACAGTCCTGTGTGGCTGATGAAGATTTTTCAGCTTGCATTAGGGCTAGATAAAGATTTTACCCAGAAGTCTCTATATACAAAAATTTAGATTTTAAATCCCTTCCATTGTAAGGGGTTATTTGGGCGAAAGTCATTTAATAAGGTCTTTGTCCAAAGGTCAGCTTCTTTGGGAAGGCCTTTTTTCAAATAGGATTCAACTTGATGCTGAACATTTAATTGAAAAGATTTTGAAGTGGAGTTATTAGATTCTAAATTATCGGCACTAAAATGGAATGGATGATGACTTGCCATGGAAAAAATCTACTCAAGAGCTTGGGGTTTGACTTCCACCTTTTCAAATTCAAATTGTCGTTCTTCTGACCTCCCATTTGGCTCGTACCAGTATCCATAATCCACCTGCTGGCATCTATTTTCTCCAGCAATACACCAATGAGCAATTTCGTGCAGTGCCGAAGCGTAAAAAACCATGAGCAAAAATAATGCGATGATGGCAGTGGAGTTCATCAGCAGGGCGGTTAAATAGGTTCTTCTTCGCAACATACCAGCTCAGTATTGTGGCTTAGTAAAAAGGTTTGATTAAAGGCTTTGATTAGGCTTGTTATTTGATGTTTTTTAGGGCTCTTCTCCGCCATTATGACAAAAAAGGGATATTAAAGCACCATTTAACCT
>CAZRMK010000068.1:0-10392 GCA_964601165.1 uncultured Piscirickettsiaceae bacterium
CTAGCTATTGCGTCGCATTTAACGGAAGTTGTCGTGCATTTTAGCCAGTAAAAAATAATTGGCGGTTGTTAAGCTCTTCCATAAAGAACAGGGTCTATGACTGTCAAAATGCAAAACCAATCTAACACTGAATATAATCCGCAACTTATTGAAGCCAATGTTCAAAAAATTTGGCAAGATAATCAAGTTTTTGTTGCCAAAGAAGATAATAGTAAAGAAAAATTTTACTGTTTATCTATGTTTCCCTATCCTAGCGGTAAACTGCACATGGGGCATGTGCGTAATTATACAATTGGTGATGTTATTGCACGTTTTCAGCGCATGCAGGGTAAAAATGTGTTACACCCAATGGGTTGGGATGCCTTTGGTTTACCAGCAGAAAATGCCGCTATGCAACATCAAGTAGCGCCTGCTAAGTGGACCTATGAAAATATTGATTACATGCGTAAGCAATTAAAAGCTTTGGGGTTAGGCTACGATTGGAGTCGTGAGATTGCTACTTGCCACCCTGAATATTATATGTGGGAGCAATGGTTATTTACCCGTTTAATGTCAAAAGGCATGGTTTATCGTAAGTTATCGGTGGTTAACTGGGATCCCATTGACCAAACTGTATTGGCGAATGAGCAGGTTATTGATGGTAAAGGTTGGCGTTCTGGTGCTGTGGTGGAACGTAAAGAAATTGCCCAATGGTTTTTAAAAATAACTGACTATGCAGAGGAACTATTGCAAGATTTAGATCGGCTAGATGGTTGGCCTGAGCAAGTTAAAACTATGCAAAAAAATTGGATTGGCAAGTCGATTGGCTTGGAAATTGAGTTTTCTGTCGAATCGGGTTTAGATGCTTCAACAGAAAACTTAAAAGTTTATACTACTCGTCCAGATACCTTAATGGGAGTAACCTATGTTGCGGTAGCGGTAGATCATCCTTGGTCACATAAAATAGCGGTTAATAATGCTAAATTAGCCAGTTTTGTTGAGGAATGTTCGCATATTTCAACCGCTGAAGCCGATATGGAAACCATGGAGAAAAAAGGCGTAGATACAGGGATTAGGGTTAAACATCCTCTTTCTGGTGAAATTTTACCTGTTTGGGCTGCCAATTTTGTGTTGATGGGATATGGTACGGGGGCGGTGATGTCTGTTCCTGCTCATGATCAGCGAGATTATGAGTTTGCTAAAAAATATGCTTTAAATATTAAAGCGGTAATCGCACCAACAAAAGATACCGTGGTAGATGTTTCGGCAATGGCTTTTACCGATAAGGGTTTTTTGGTTAATTCTGGACAGTTTAATGGCTTAAAATCACAACAAGCTCTGGACGAAATGGCTAAGGTTTTGGGTGAGTTGGGGTTAGGAGAGAAGAAAACTAATTACCGTTTGCGTGATTGGGGCGTGTCTCGTCAACGTTATTGGGGCTGCCCGATTCCGGTAATTTATTGTCCTGCTTGTGGGGCATTACCCGTTCCTGAGGTTGATTTACCAGTGCGTTTGCCCGAAAATGTTGTGCCAGATGGGGCAGGATCTCCCTTAGCTAAATTAGAAGAGTTTAAAAAGTGTAATTGCCCACAGTGTGGTGGTCCTGCGAAGCGTGAAACAGATACCTTTGACACTTTTTTTGAGTCTTCTTGGTATCACGCTCGTTATACTTCAAAAAGCAACTCTAGTGCGATGTTAGACGAGCGAGCTGATCATTGGCTACCTGTTGATCAATACATTGGCGGGATAGAGCATGCTATTTTGCATTTGTTGTATGCTAGGTTTTTTAATAAATTGATGCGAGACGAAGGCTTAATTACCCATGATGAGCCTTTTAAGAATTTATTGACTCAAGGGATGGTTTTAGCAAGTAGTTGGTTTACCCAAAATGAAAATGGCAAACAAACTTGGTATTCACCATTAGAAGTTGAACCTGTATTGGACTCTAAAGAAGTGGTTAAAAGCGGGATACTGAAATCAAATGGCTTGGCGGTTCAGTATGGTGGCATTATTAAAATGTCTAAATCAAAAAATAACGGCATTGATCCACAAACTTTAATTGATCAATATGGTGCAGATACGTTACGCTTGTATATTATGTTTGCGGCTCCTCCCGAACAAACTTTAGAGTGGTCAGATTCTGCTGTAGAAGGATCTTTTCGCTTTTTGAATCGTGTATGGCGTTTATTGCAATCTCATATGACGCTAAAGGATGAGGATGCTGTAATTTCTGCATCAACCTCTAATGAGGGTTTGGATAAAGATCACAAGACATTACGTTTAAAATTACATGCAACCTTGCAAAAAGTCACCGATGATATGGGGCGTCGCCTTACCTTCAATACTGCCATTGCTGCGGTGATGGAATTAATGAACGAAATGTCGCGATTTAAAGATCAATCTGCTGGCGGAAAAGCAGTTATGCAAGAAGCTCTTGAATTAATGGTCTTAATGCTCTCTCCTATGGCACCGCACGTTTCTCAAGAAATGTGGCAATCTCTGGGACATAAAGGTTTAGTATTAGACCAACCTTGGCCAACAGTGGATGAAAGTGCATTAGTGCAAGATGAAATTGAAATTATGGTGCAGGTAAATGGTAAGTTACGAGGTAAAATAGCAGTTATGTCTGACGCTAGTAAAGAGGAGGTATTAGCAATGGCAAAAATAGATGAACAGGTTTTAAAATTTATTGCTGATAAAGAGATAGTTAAAGAAATTTTAGTACCTAAACGCTTGGTTAATTTGGTTGTTAAAGGATAATAATATGTTATCGCGCGGTTTCTTGGTTTTAGGGTTGATGGCATTGGTTTTATCGCTAAGTGCTTGTGGTTTCCAGTTAAAAGGTTATAGCACAGCTGGTAAAGCACACTTTAATTCGATTAAAATTATTGAGACCACAGGGGTTAGGGCAGATTTTTTACAAGTTTTTATTCAAACCTTGCAAAGTTCTGGCGTTCAAATAGTTGACACGCTTGAGCAAGCTGAGTTGGTGATAGAATTTAAGCCTACGTTGTATCAAACTTCACAAATGGATTTATCTGGTGTGGGCAATGTGACTTTTGAACATATTAGAATGTCACAATCTTTTTTAGTGGAAGAAGTGGCGACAGAAAAAAAATTACTTGAGGCAACAGTAGTTAGCCTGCGGGATCGTCAAATTGATTTGGATTATACGGCAGTCTCTGATAGAGAGTTGCAGTCTATTCAGCAACAAATGTCGGTAGATTTGGCTTTAAAAGTGGTCGATCGTATTAATCGTGCTTGGTTGAAACAACAGGAGGTAACTGTTCCATGATTCTAGCACAAGCTTTTTTAAAACAACTAGCTGCTGGTCAAGTAAAAATACCCTCTGTTATATTAATTTATGGTGAAGAGCCTTTACATATTCGTCAAAGTTTAGATGAGTTTAGAAACTACCTTAAACAGCAAGATTATTTACAAAGAGATCAATACTTAGTTGATGCTAGTTTCGATTGGCAAGGCTTAGAAATGGAAACTAGAGCAGGCTCATTGTTTGCAAATAAACGTTTGATTGAACTGAATATCCCTAAGGGGGCACCTGGTAAAAATGGTGGGGATTTTATTCAACAATGGGCAAATGCTCCAGCAGTTTTAGAGCCTGAAATATGTTTAATTATTACTTGTGAAAAAATAGAAGCAAAAACCATAAAAACTAAGTGGTTTAAAGCAGTAGAATCTGTTGGAATAGTGGTGCAATCTCGCCCAATTTTACTGCAAGATTTACCTAGATGGTGTCAAGCACGAGCAGAGCAAGTAGGTTTAAGTTTAGACCAAGAAGCAGCTGGCTTGTTAGCAGAAAGGGTAGAAGGTAATTTGTTAGCGGCAGATCAAGAAATAGAAAAATTAAGCCTATTATTTACACAAGGAACACAGTTGGTTGGTAAAGATATTATTGAAAAGGTAGCAGATCAAGCCCATTATCAATTATTTGCACTCAGCACAGCCGCTTTAACAGGAAAAACTGCTTACGGATTGCAAATACTCAAGCGGTTGCGTCAAGAAGGCTTGGAAGCTCCTATTATTCTATGGTTACTGGCAAAAGAAGTTCGTACCATAATTCAGATAATAGAGAAACAAAGCGAACAGGCAATAGGTCAAATCTATAAAAGTTTACGCATTTGGAACTCCAAACAAAGTGAATATAATAAAGCATTAAAACGACAAAATTTACAGGGCTGGCAAGAATGTTTAGCACTATGTATGCAAACTGATTTTGAAATCAAAGGTATTCAAAAAGGAGATGCTTGGCTATCTTTAAGTCAGTTAGTGGTTAAGATTTCTTCTTAGATTTTTTAGACAAGGAAAATAATATGGACATTAAAGATTACATGCAAACATTAGGGCAACAAGCCCGTGCAGCAAGCAAAGTTTTGATGATGGCGAGTAGCTTACAAAAAAATAACGCTCTAATTGCAATAGCAGAAGAAGTTGAGTCTCAAGTGGCTATGCTTAAAGCTGAAAATGCTAAAGATTTAGAGCAAGGTCGTCAAAAAGGCTTGGATAAAGCCATGCTTGATCGGCTAGCTTTAACTGAGCAAGGTATTACAGCTATCGCCACAGGTTTGCGTCAAGTAGCCGCTTTGGCAGATCCAGTTGGTGAAGTGACAGATATGAAGTATTTACCTTCAGGTATTCAATTAGGAAGAATGCGAGTTCCCTTGGGAGTGGTAGGAATGATTTATGAATCTCGCCCCAATGTCACGGTAGATGCGGCGGCATTATGCTTAAAATCAGGCAATGCCGTTATATTACGTGGAGGGTCTGAAGCAATTTATTCTAACCAAGCCCTAGCAAAATGTATTCAAGCAGGTCTTGCTAAAGCAGGTTTGCCTGCTCATGCTGTGCAAGTAGTTAAAATGACTGACCGAGAAGCAGTGGGTGAAATGATTGCTATGCCAGAATATGTTGATGTGATTATTCCACGTGGTGGCAAAGGTCTAGTGGAGCGTATTAGTAAAGACGCACGTGTGCCTGTCATTAAGCATTTAGATGGTATTTGCCATGTTTATATTGATGATTATGCTGATGCAGAAAAAGCTATTAGAGTGGCTTTTAACTCAAAAACGCATCGTTATGGGGTTTGTAATGCGATGGAAACTTTATTAATTGCTAAATCTCGTGCAAAAGAGATTTTACCAACTCTTATTAAAATGTACCAAGATAAAGGTGTTGAGTTACGAGGTTGTGAACAAACTCGTAGCATTGTTGATATGAAGGTTGCCACAGAAGAAGATTGGGCAACAGAATACCTCGATGCTATTCTTTCAATTAAAGTCGTAACAAATGCACAAGAAGCTATGGAGCATATTGCCCAATATAGCTCAGGTCATACAGAATCCATAGTGACCGAAAACCTAACAACTTCACGAAAGTTTCTAGCACAAGTTGATTCAAGTTCGGTAATGGTGAATGCTTCTACTCGTTTTGCAGATGGTTTTGAATATGGCCTAGGAGCAGAAATTGGCATTAGTACTGACAAGTTTCATGCCCGAGGTCCAGTTGGCTTAGAAGGCTTAACATCGCAAAAATACATAGTATTAGGTGATGGCTCTATTCGAGAATAAATAATTTAGTCGTTAAGTTTTTTGGAGTCGTTAGCGTTTTGGTCATCTAAATCACTAGGTGTTTCGGCATAGGTACTTATTTTCATTAAGTGGTAAGCCGGACACCATTGCATGGCACCTGTTACAAGTGGAATAAGTCCAACAATACCCCATAAGTTAGTTGAAAGAACACCCCAGAAAATGATAGCAAGCCCTGCCATGACTCTAATAGGTCTGTCGATACCGCCAATATTAGTATTCATTTTGTTCTCCAGTTCTCTGATTTTATCTAGCCAGTATACCTAACAAGAGTTCTGATTAAGTACATGAATAGAATTTAAAAAGCTTATTTTTTAGCAAAACATGTAAGTTAGTATAATATAATACATTTCAAATAATGATTTGAATGGTTTTTTTACAATCTAATGATTTTTACAAATTCTTTAATAGGTATTAATGGCGGAACCTTTGATCCTATTCATTTTGGGCATCTACGTCCAGCTTTAGAAGTTCAGAAAGCTTTGGGGTTACAAGAAATTCATTTTGTTCCTTGTTTTCAACCGGTTCATCGTGTTCAGCCAGAGGTTTCTTCTTACCAGCGTTGTGAAATGATTGAATTAGCAATCCAGTCTCAGCCTTCATTTAAATTAGATAAAGTGGAAATAGAGCAAGGTGGGCCTTCTTACATGGTAAATACCTTAAAGATTTTGTCTAAACGTTATTTTGATAAAGGTTTGGTTTTAATAATGGGAACTGATGCCTTTACAGAATTTACTAGCTGGCACCAATGGGAAGAAATTTTAGAACTAGCGAATTTAGCAATTACCCATCGTCCTGGTGAGCCTATTCCTCAAGAAGGAGAAATTGGGCAGGTGTTTAGACAGCGTTGGGTGGCAACACTATCTGCAAAAAAAGGTCAAATTGTTGATGTCCCCATTACCCAACTTGATTTAAGTGCAACCGCACTCAGAAGCTACTTAAAACAAGGGGACTGTATTGATTTTTTAATGCCAGAGAAGGTAGTAGAATATATTAAAAAATATCAACTTTATCAAACTCACTAAAAGAGACCTTTGCACGAGGTTATTCACGGATTAAAATGGCTATAATTTCGCATCTTTCAGCCAAAAAAACGCTCAATAGCTAGCTATTAAGCTTGTTTTTTGACTAAAATCTGCAAAATTATATCTAACCTAAATCCTGCAAGCACTTGCAGGATTTAGGTCTAATTTTACTCTCGCGACTAACTCGTGCAAAGGTCTCTAAAAATAGAAAATTAAGAGAAAAATATGAATTTAACAGAAAAACAAGCTATCGTTATCGAGTCCTTAGAAGAAGGCAAAGCTCGGGATATTAAAGTAATGGATGTTTCTGAGATTAGCACCTTTACAAATTTAATGGTAGTAGCTACAGGAACTTCTACTACCCATGTTAGGTCACTAGGTAGTCGTGTAGGGCAAGATATGAAAGATGCTGGAGAAGCCCCTCTTGGAACAGAAACTGGCCCAGAACCTGATTGGGTTTTGATAGATCTTGAAGATGCGGTTGTTCATGTTATGACCGAGACCGCACGTGCTCACTATGCATTAGAGAAATTGTGGGATGTTAAACCATCCTCTACGCGAATTGGCTCTGAATAGTAGATTGTCTTAGCGAGACCTTTGCATAATTAAAGCACAATTTATGAAATACATAAAACAGCACCTTTTTTGCCCAAAAACTCGTCAAATAGCTAGCTATTCTCCTTATTTTTGGGTAAAAAATGCACTATTTTCTACACTCCCTAAGCCGCACTTTAATTATGCAAAGGTCTCTTAGCATGATTATTCATTTTATTGTTATTGGTCAAAAAATGCCCAAGTGGGTTAGTGAGGGCTATCAAGAATATGTTAAACGTTTACCCAAGTCTTGCAGTCTTAAATTAGTTGAAATTCCCATGTCTCATAGGGGTAAAACAGGTTCAACCCAACAGTATAAAACGGAAGAAGCTAAACGTATTTTCTCAGCAATACCCAAAAATACACATTTAGTTGTGCTAGACGAGCAGGGCAAGCAGACAACTACCTTAGAATTTTCACACAAATTGGAAGAATGGCTTGCTTCAGGACAAGATATTGCTTTAGTAGTTGGTGGACCAGATGGTTTACAAACAGACTTAATTAATAAGGCTCGTTGGAGATGGAGTTTATCTAAGCTAACTTTAGCCCACCCAATGGTAAGAATTTTAGTTGCTGAACAAATTTATCGGGCTTATTCGGTGATTCAAAACCACCCTTATCATCGGGGTTAAAGTGCAGGGCTTGTGCAATAACCATGATTTCTACTTACGGATTAGGGTTTGACATCATTGTATTAAATATGCATAATTTGCAGTCCGTTCAAGCCATAATTTTAATGTAAAAATATCTTAAGGTTTTTGTTGATTGTTTCAGATGCTCTGGGCAACGCATGGAGCGTTTTATTAAGAGTCTACGGATTGTTAGTACGTAAAAAATAACTTCTTGGAGAAAAGGAAAATGGCTAATTCAGCACAAGCAACTAAAAGAGCTCGTCAAGCAGAAAAGACACGTCAGCATAATACTTCACAACGTGCTACTATGCGTACTACGGTAAAGAAAGTATTACTAGCAATTGAATCTGGTGATAAAGAAGCTGCAAATGTTGCCTTTCGTTTAGCTCAATCTAGTTTAGATGCTATGACCATTAAAGGTATAGTTTCAAAAAACAAAGCATCACGTACTAAAAGTAGAATTAATACTCGTATTAAAGCAATGGCTTAAATATTAAAGTTCTCTATTAGAAAATAAAAAAGCCGAGTTTATCTCGGTTTTTTTATGCCCAAAATCACACTTTAATTATGTTTTAGGGATTCCTTAAGAGTCCCTATGTTTCTATATAGTGATTTAGGAATACCCTGAATTTTTACTAAGGGCGTTATTAGAGTTTAAACTTTTCAACAATATTAATAACGCTTTGAGATCTTTCAGCCAAAATGTTTGCTGTTATAGAGGACTTCTCTACAAATTGTGCATTCTCCTGTGTGGCCCTTTCGATATTAGAAATTTCACTTCCAATACGGTTAATACTGTCAGATTGATCATCAGCTAACTTACCAACGGATTTAACTACATTATTAACTTCATTTGATTTTTCGCGAATAGAATCGAGGTTTTCAGAGAGCTGTCCAACCAGCTCAACGCCTGTTTGAGATTGTTCTACGGCTTGAGAAATTAACGTTTTAATGTCTTTGGCAGCATCAGCAGATTTTTGTGCTAAGTTTCGAACTTCTCCTGCCACTACGGCAAAACCTCTGCCATGTTCACCTGCTCTGGCCGCTTCAACCGCGGCATTTAAAGCGAGCAAGTTTGTCTGGAATGCAATGCCATCAATTAAAGCAACAATATTGGTGATCTCTTCGGATGAGCCTTTTATTTGCTCCATTGCCGTTAATGATTGGCTCATTAAGTCGGTTCCTGTATCAATTAATTGCTGCTGCTCGGTAGTCGAACGGTGTGCTTCAGCCAGCTTTGTTTGAGTGGTTTTAACTTGTTCCTGAGTGGTTGTCATGACTCGATTGGTTTGTTCAACCGATTGAGCACTTTCTTTGGTGCGGCTAGAAAGTGATTGTGACGAGATCGCTACTTCTTGAACAGATTCTGATACAGCTATGACGGAGGTTTGAATGTTTTTCATGGCTGATGAAAGAGTTTGCACACTGTCGTTTAAGTAAGATTTTAATTGTTCTAGTTCTCCTAGGTAGTTTCCCTTAACATATTTTGTTAAGTCGCCTTTTGACATGGCTTGTAAGACTTCTCCTGCTTCTTTAACCATAAGGGAAAGTTGGATTTCGTGGGTTTTTTGTTGGGTTATATCTGCCGCAATTTCAATGATTTTGTGAGGCGGTTTTCCTGGTGATTTGATAGGGATGTATGCCGCTTGAATCCAGATTTCTTGACCTTCTTTAGTGATTCTACAAAAAGTATCGGCATTATCTTTACCACTGGCTAAGTCTTCCCAAAAGGTACTATATTCGTTCGAGTTGGCATAAGTTTTATCTACAAATATACGATGCTGTTTACCGATTATTTCATCTTCTGAGTAACCTAGTACTTCACAGAAGTTTTTATTAGCAGATATAACGGTGCCATCGGGTTTAAATTCGACGATAGAGTAACTTTTATCTATTGCTTTTGCTTTGTCTTCTGATTCAGTTTCTATTTGTATTTGTGCGGTTATATCTGTTGCTATCTTAGCAATTTTATAAATTGTACCCGCCTTATTTTTTATAGGAGCATAGCTGGCATGGATCCAAATTTCTTTGCCTCCTTTACCAATTCGAAAGAATTTCCCTGAAAAAGATTCACCTTTCGCTAGTTTTCGCCAAAAATCAGCATATTCTTTGAATTTCTGGTAATCTTTTTTAACAAACATTTTATGGTGTTGACCTTGAACTTCAGCTAAGGAGTAACCTACAGTACTTAAAAAGTTAGTGTTGGCGGTTAATATAATGCCAGAAAGATCAAACTCAATGGTTGCGTAACAAGTATTAATCATATCCATTACATCTTGTAGAGCTGAGTTTTCTTCTTTCAGTCTGGTTATTTCTGCGGATTTTTTACCGAACATGTTTTTTCTCCTTAGGGTAGTATAGTAGAAGAGTTTTATAGCTAAATAGTAATGCTTTTATTGCTTTTATTGCTTTTATTCTAATTTTCATTCTAAACTAAAAACTTGAGAGTTTGTATAAATTTTTTGTCTGTTTCAGGGATTTGATGGGGCTAAAATGAGCTATAATCTAAATCCTGCAAGTGCTTGCACACATCTGACGTAAGCTATTAATTCGTATAGC